>DATAMY010000047.1:0-4413 GCA_036266535.1 Usitatibacter sp.
GCGGTGACGGTGAAGGACGCATGGGTGAGGGGCACGGTGCCGGCGCAGACGGTCACCGGCGCCTTCGCGACGCTCACATCGACCGAGAACGCGAAGCTCGTCGCCGTGAAGTCCCCGGTTGCGAAGACGGTCGAGGTGCACCGCTCCGAGATGCGCGGCGGGATGATGCATATGGAGGCCGTGGACGCGGTGCCGCTTCCCGCGGGCAAGCCCGTGAAGCTCGACGAGGGCGGCTTCCACGTGATGCTGATGGGCCTCTCGCGGCCGATCCAGGCGGGATCCAGGGTCCCGCTCGAGTTCGTGGTCGAGGACGCGAAGGGCAAGCGCTCGACGGTCTCCACCGAGGCCGCCGTGCGTCCGCTCGGGCAATGAAGCTTCCCACGCGCCTCGTCCAGCGCGGCCGCAAGGCCCGGTCGCAGCCGGGGACGGTGAACCTCCCCGTCACGCGAGCTTCCACCGTGACCTTCGCCTCGCTCGCCGAGATGGAGGCGGTGCAGAGGAGCTTCGAGGCGGACCTGCTTACGCCCACGTACGGCATCGTGAACATGCCGCTCAGGACCGCGTTCGAGGAAGTCATCGCGGACCTCGAGGGCGGGCATCGCGCGGTGACGGTGCCGTCGGGGCTCGCCGCCGTGGCGGTGGCGATCATGGCGTGCGTGAAGGCGGGCGACCACGTGCTCGTCACCGACAGCGCGTACGGGCCCACGCGGCGCTTCTGCGATCGCACGTTGAAGCGCTTCGGCGTGGAGACGAGCTACTACGATCCGCTCGTGGGCGCCGGCATCGCGGAGCTCATGAAGCCCAACACGCGCGTGGTCTATCTCGAGAGCCCGGGCTCGCTCACGTTCGAGGTGCAGGACTTTCCCACGATCGCGCGCATCGCGCACGAGCGCGGCGCCGCGGTGATCCACGACAACACGTGGGCGACGGGCGCCTTCTTCCGCTCGTTCGAGCACGGCGCGGATCTCGTCGTGCAGGCGGCGACCAAGTATCCGGCCGGGCATTCGGACGTGCTCATCGGCGCGGTGGTCGCGAACGAGGCGTGGTGGCCGCGGCTGCGCGACACCTCGCGCGACCTGGGGCAGACGACGAGCCCGGACGACATCTTCCTCGCGCTCCGGGGCCTGCGAACACTGGACGTGCGATTGAAGCGCCACGAAGCGAGCGCGCTGGAGATCGCGCGCTGGCTGCAAACCCGTAGCGAAGTGAAGCGCGTGCTGCATCCCGCGCTCCCGGACGACCCCGGCCACGCGCTCTGGAAACGCGACTTCCTCGGAAGCTGCGGGCTCTTCGGGGTGGAGCTGGGGACCTTCTCGCGCGACCAGGTCGCGCGGATGATGGACGGGCTCGAGTGCTTCGCGTTGGGCTACAGCTGGGGCGGCTACGAGAGCCTGGCCGTGCCCGCGAACCTGCGCGGCGCGCGCAGCGTGAAGCCCTGGACCGGCGGGCCGCTCATTCGTCTTCATGTCGGCCTCGAAGATCCGGCGGACCTCATCGCGGACCTCGATCGCGGCCTCGAGCGGCTGAAGGGCGCGTGACCACCGCGGATCCGCTCGCGCGCCTCCTCGCCCGCGCGGTCGGCGACGCGACCGAAGCGCACCTGGAGCCGGTCTCGACCGCGCCGGTGGGCGGGGGCTGCATCCACACGGCGGTGAGGCTCACCGTGGACGGCGCCCAGGGCGAGCGCGCGTACTTCGCGAAGGTGAACGAGGCGTCGAGCGCACCGATGTTCGCGGCGGAAGCGGAGGGCCTCGCGGCGCTGCGGGAAGCGAAGGCGATCCGCGTCCCCGAAGTGATCGCGCGCGGCGAGGACGGCGAGCGCGCATGGCTCGTGCTCGAGTGGCTGGACCTCGTGCCGCTCGCGCCCGGCAGCGCCGCGCAGCTCGGGAGCGCGCTCGCGCTCCAGCACGGCGTCCCGCGCGAGAAGTTCGGCTGGGCGCACGACAACTTCATCGGCGCCTCGCCCCAGGTGAACGGCTGGTCGGAGGACTGGCTCGCGTTCTGGCGCGAGCGCCGGCTCCACGCGCAGCTCCGGCTCGCCGCGCACAACCGGCTTCCCACCCGCATGATCGATCGCGGCGAGCGCCTCGCCGCCGACTGCGAGGCCTTCTTCCGCCACTACCGGCCGATTCCGTCGCTCCTCCACGGCGACCTCTGGGGCGGGAACGCCGCGGCGCTCGCGGGCGGCACGCCGGCCGTCTTCGATCCGGCCGTATACGTAGGCGACCGGGAAGCGGACCTCGCCATGACCGAGCTTTTCGACGGCTTCCCGAAGGATTTCCAGGCCGCGTACCGCGCCGCGTTCGCCCTCGACGACGGCTACGCCGTACGCCGCGACCTGTACAACGCCTATCATCTGCTGAACCACGCGAACCTTTTTGCCGGCGGCTATGTCCGACAGGCGGAGCAGTCGATCGAAAGCCTGCTCTCGGAAATCCGCTGAGACGGAGGCGGAATTGAGCGACGCCACCCCCGGGAACGACCGCCGCCTCGAACAGGCCCTCGAGGAGCTGGAGGCTGCGCGCTTCATCGCCGAGGCGAGCGCGGCGCTGGCACAGGTGGTCGACTACGAGAGCACGCTCGAGCGGATCGCGAGCCTCGCCGTGCCGCGCTTCGCGGACTGGTCCGGCGTGCTGATCCGCGACCCCGGCGGAAACCTGCGGCGCCTGGCCGTCCGCCACCAGGATCCCGCGATGGTCCGGAAGGGCGAGGAGATGTACCGGCGCTACCCGCCCGCGGCCGAGCCGCGATACGGCGCGCCGCAGGTGCTCGCGACGGGCGAGCCGATCTGGGCCCCGGACGCGGACGCCATGATCGCGGCCACCGCCCGCGACACGGAGCACGAGGCGATGCTTCGGTCGATCGGCCTCAAATCGTTCATCTGCGTGCCCATGCGCTCGCACGACCGCGTGTGCGGCGCGCTCACGTTCTCCACGGCGGAGTCCGGGCGGCGGTATTCGGAGATCCACCTGCGCGCGGCGGAGGACCTCGCGCGGCGGTGCGCGATCGCGATCGAGAACGCGCTCCTCCTGGGCGCGCTGCGCGAGGCGGACCGGCGGAAGGACGAGTTCATCGCGATCCTCGCGCACGAGCTTCGCAACCCGCTCGCACCGATGCGGAACGCCGTCGAGATCGTACGGAAGAGCGCGGGCGGGGTCCCGGAGGCGCGCTGGGCGAACGAGGTGATCGAGCGGCAGGTGGGGCACCTCTCGCGGCTGGTCGACGACTTGCTGGATGTCTCCCGCATCTCGCGCGGCTCGATCGAGCTCCGGCGCGAGCCCGTGTCGCTCGCCTCCGTCGTCGAAGCCGCCGTCGAGTCGAGCCGGCCCGCGATCGAGAGCGCGCGCCACGAGCTCTCGGTGATCCTGGCGCCCGAGCCGATCGACCTCGAAGCGGATGCGGTGCGGTTGTCGCAGGTGCTCTCGAACCTCCTGAACAACGCGGCGCGCTACACGCACGCGGGCGGGCGCGTCACGGTGCGCGCAGCGCGCGAGGGCAATGATGCGGTGGTGCGCGTGATCGACGACGGCGTGGGCATCCCGCCGCAGATGCTCGATCGCATCTTCGAGATGTTCGTGCAGGTGCCGGCCGCGGGCGGGCCGGGCCACGGCGGCCTCGGCATCGGGCTCACGCTCGTGAAGCGGCTGGTGGAGCTCCACGGCGGAACGGTGGAAGCGCGGAGCGCCGGGCCCGGGCAGGGGAGCGAGTTCGTGGTGCGGCTGCCGGCGGTTCCTGCGGCACCGGCCATCCCGGGAGCGCCTCGCGGCACCCCTACCGCCGAGCGCGCGGAGGGCTAGCGATGCCGGCGGCGAAGGCGAAGGGGAAGGGACGCCGCGTGCTCGTGGTCGACGACAACCAGGACGCGGCGGACAGCCTCGCGATGCTCCTGGGCGTGCGAGGGGAGGAAGTGCGCATCGCCTACGACGGGGCGAAGGCGCTCGACGTGGAGCGCGACTTCAAGCCGGACGTGATCCTCCTCGATATCGGCCTTCCCGCGCTCTCCGGCTACGACGTCGCCGAGCGCGTCCGCGAGAAGCGCGGCGCGAAGGTGCTGATCGTCGCGATCACCGGGTGGGGGCAGGAGAAGGACCTGCGGCGCGCGGAGGACGCGGGCATCGACCACCATTTCACGAAGCCCGTGGACTTCGAGGCGTTGGTCGCGTTGATCGAGCGCGCCGCGCCTTCCCGGCGGCCGGCCTGACGGCTCGGAGCGCCTCAGCGATCGAGCGGGCTCACCACGCCGCGGCCGCCGCGGTTCAGGACGTGCGTGTAGATCATCGTGGTGCTCACGTCCTTGTGGCCGAGGAGCTCCTGCACCGTGCGGATGTCGTAGCCGGCATCGAGAAGGTGCGTGGCGAAAGAGTGCCGCAGCGTATGCGGCGTGGCCGGTTTGGCCAGATCCGCGTTACGCAC
>DATAMY010000048.1:0-12384 GCA_036266535.1 Usitatibacter sp.
CCGCCCTGCACTTTCGGCAGCTTCTCGAAGACGGTGGCGCGGCCCTCCGGGTCGTCGCGCGTCACGATCTCGCCTTCCGGCTTGTGGTACATCAGCACGCGCGGCAGCGGCTCGCCGAAGCGCAGCCGTATCGGCACGCCGTCGAGCTTCACCTTGTCGCCGGGGCCGACGGCGTCGCCCAGCTTCGCGACCTGGCCGTTGATCGTGATGTGCCCCTGCGCGATGAGGATCTCGATGTTGCGCCGCGAGCCGTGGCCGGACTGCGCCATGATCTTCTGCAGGCGCTCGCGCTTGCCGGGGCTGCTGCCGCCGTTCCTGTCCGCGCGTCCCTTGCCGCGGCGCTTGTTCGGGTTCTGCTGCGGCTTCGCCCATTCCGGCACGACGCCGCCCGGCCATTCCAGGCGATGGTTGTGGTGTGGTCTATCCCGCATGGGGTTCAGGCTCCGTCGTGTCTTGGGGTGGGGTCTCGTCGTCGATCAGCGCTTGCTGCTCGGGCGCCGGGGGTGGCGCGTCGACGAGTGCGGCAGGGGCCGCGGCGAGGGAGGACTGCAGCTCCTCGAGCGGCGGAAGCTCCTCGAGCGACCGGAGGTTCAGGTCGTCCAAGAATCTTTTCGTGGTGGCGAAGATCGCCGGGCGGCCGGGGGTCTCGCGGTGGCCGATCGCCTCGATCCATCCGCGCTCCTCCAGGGCCTTCAACGTGGGCGGCGAGACGGCGACCCCTCGCACTTCCTCGATGTCACCGCGCGTCACGGGCTGGCGGTACGCGATGATCGCGAGCGTCTCCAGCACCGCGCGCGAATAGCGCGGCGGCTTCTCGGACGCGATCCGGTCGAGGAATTTCTGGTAGTCCGGCTTCACGCGGAAGCGCCAGCCGGAGGCGACGGTGGTGAGCTCGATCGAGCGCTCCGCCCATTCGTCCTGCAGCTCGGCCAGGACCTTGCGGATGTTGTCCGCGTCGACCTCGCCCGCGAAGAGGCGCCGCAGCTGCTGCACCGTGAGCGGCTCCGGGGTCGAGAGGAGTGCCGCTTCGAGGACGCGCTTCACGTGGGCCATGGGGACAGACCCCGATTCCGCGGGGTCAGACCCCATTTCATGCGCGGGTTGCTCGCCGGAGCCTTGCTGGTCCACGACAATGGGGTCTGACCCCGGTTCTCGCGGTGTTTCGTTCTCGTCCGGCTCGAGATCTGGATTCGTCTGTTCTGTCATGGTCATGCGATCGTGAGGGTCGTGCGCTCGCTCCGGAGCTTCACGTAGATGGGATCGAAGGGGCTCTGCTGCGTGATCTCGATCAGCGACTCGCGCGCGAGCTCGAGGCACGCGAGGAAGCTCACCACCAGCAGCGGCACGCCCCGCTCCGGCTCGAAGAGCTGCGAGAACTCGACGAAGGCGCCGGGCGCGAGGCTTCGGAGGATGCGGCTCATGTGAGCGCGCACCGAGAGCTGCTCCCGGGTGATGCGGTGGTGCTTCGTCATTCTGGCCCGGGCGAGGATCGAGCGCCAGGCCTCCGAGAGGTCGGCCACGTGCACGTCCGGGAGGCGCTCGGCGACCTCCTCGATGTACACCTCGACCAGCGAGAAGTCGCGTCCCGCCACCGGCGCCTCGCCCAGCGATTGGGCGGCCTTCTTCATGCGCTCGTACTCGAGGAGGCGGCGCACGAGCTCGGCGCGCGGATCCTCCGGCTCGCCTTCCTCCTCGCGGCGCGGGCGCGGCAGCAGCATGCGCGACTTGATCTCGATCAAGAGCGCCGCCATGAGGAGGTAGTCCGCGGCGAGCTCGAGCTGCGCCGAGCCCATCATCTCGACGTACTCCATGTACTGGCGCGTGAGCTCCGCCATGGGGATGTCGAGGATGTCGAGGGAATGGCGGCGGATGAGGTAGAGCAGCAGGTCGAGCGGGCCCTCGAAGGCCTCGAGGAACACCGAGAGCGCCTCCGGCGGGATGTAGAGATCCTGCGGCATCTCCGTCATCGGCTCGCCGCGGATCTTCGCGATCGGCAATGCGAGATCCAGCCCCGCCTGGGGCGGCGTGTCGAGCGCGTCGTTCGCTGCGTGCTGGCTCACTCGGCCGCCCGCTTTGGATCTGCGTTCATCTGCGTGCCTTTATCTGCGTCCATCTGCGTTCTAGCTGTAGTTGAGCCCCATGGCTTCCCGAACGTCGCGCATCGTGTCGTTCGCGAGGTCGGAGGCCTTCTCGCAGCCGTCCTGGATGATGTTGCGCACGAGCATGGGGTCCTCCTCGTATTGCGCGGCGCGCTCGCGGATGGGCTTCAGCTCCCTGTTGATCGCCTCGATCACCGGCTGCTTGCACTCGAGGCAGCCGATGCCCGCCGTCGTGCAGCCCTGCCAGACCCAGTCGCGCGTGTGCGAGTCCGAATAGACCTGGTGCAGGTTCCACACGGGGCATTTCTCGGGGTTGCCCGTGTCCGAGCGCCGGACGCGCGCGGGGTCCGTCTGCATGCGGCGGATCTTCTGCGTGACGCTTTCCGGCGTTTCCCGCAGCATGATCGCGTTGTCCGCGCTCTTCGACATCTTCTGCCCGTCGAGGCCCAGGAGCTTCGGCGTCTCCGTGAGGAGCGACTCCGGCTCCGCGAGGATCACCCGGCCGCCGCCCTCGAGGTAGCCGTAGAGCCGCTCCTTGTCCCCCAGGGAGAGGTTCTGGACGTCGTTCACGAGCTCCTGCGCCTGCGCGAGCGCGGCGGCATCCCCGGCTTCCTGGAACTTGGTCCGGAGCGTCCGGTAGAGCTTAGCCTTCTTCGGGCCCATCTTCTTGATCGCCGCCTCCGCCTTCTCCTCGAATCCCTTCTCGCGGCCGAAGAGGTGGTTGAAGCGCCGGGCGATCTCGCGCGTGAGCTCGATGTGCGAGACCTGGTCCTCGCCCACCGGCACGCGATTCGCGCGGTAGATCATGATGTCCGCCGCCTGCATGAGCGGGTAGCCCAGGAAGCCGTAGGTGAGGACGTCGCGGCCCTGCTCGGCGTGGCGCTCGACCAGGTCCTTGTACGTCGGCACCCGTTCCAGCCAGGCCAGGGGCACGAAGAACGAGAGGAGCAGTGTCAGCTCCGCGTGCTGCGGCACGCGCGACTGGATGAAGAGCGTCGCCTTCGTGGGATCGATCCCGCACGCGAGCCAGTCCACGAACATGTCCCACACCGTCTGCTCGATGACCGACGGATCCTCGTAGTGCGTGGTGAGCGCGTGCCAGTCCGCCGCGAAGAAGAGGCACGGGAACTCGTTCTGCAGCTTCACCCAGTTCTTGAGCGCCCCGTGGTAGTGGCCGAGGTGCATCGAGCCCGTGGGGCGCATGCCGGAGAGGACGCGGTCCTGGAACATCGTCGTGGTCGTTTTTCCTATTGCAGGCCGAAGAGGCCCAGGAAGAACCGGTCGCCCGCTTCCATGAGGCCGAAGAACGCCATCCCGAGCGGCGGGAAGACGTTCATGAGGATGATGACGCCGATGAGGATCGGCATCCCGTAGGGCTCCAGCCGCGAGTACGAGTAGGCCATCGGGTTGGGCAGGAGGCTCGTCACGATCCGGCCGCCGTCGAGCGGCAGGATCGGGAAGAGGTTGAAGATCGCGATCGCCACGTTCCAGCCGATGCCGGCCACGGCGACCGCGAGCCAGAATTGCGTGACGGCGGAAGAGGAGCCGGTCATGTCGAGGCCCTTCGCGACCGCCGCCCACACGAACGCCTGCACCGCGTTCGAGGCGGGGCCCGCCGCCGCCACCCAGAACATGTCCTGCTTGGGCTTCCTCAGGTTCCCGAAATTCACCGGCACGGGCTTCGCCCACCCGAAGAAGAACCCCCCGATCGCCATCGAAAGGAGCGGGAAGGCGATGGTTCCCACGGGATCGATGTGCTTCGCGGGGTTCAACGTGACGCGGCCCAGCATGTAGGCGGTGTTGTCGCCGAACATCCGCGCGACGTAGCCGTGCGCGGCCTCGTGCAGCGTGATCGCGAGCACGAGCGGGATGGCGTTCACGCAGATCTTGATGATGAGGTTGTACGGATCCATCAATGCAACGCCGCCTTCACGAAGCCGAACGGGCGGGTGTCGCCCTTGCCTTCGCGCACGAGGATGGGCGCGTCGCCCGAGAGGTCGATCACCGTCGTCACCTGGCCGTCGCACGAGCCCGCGTCGATCACGAGGTCCAGCTGGTGCTCGAGGTGGCGGCGGATCTCCACCGCGTCGTTCAACGCCACGCCGTGGGCCGGGAGGATGAGCGTGGAGGAAAGGAGCGGCTCGGCCAGGACGTCCAGGAGCGCGCGCACGACCGGATGGTCCGGGATCCGCACGCCGATCGTGTGCCGCGGGTGGAGGAGCCGGCGCGGCACGTCCCGCGTCGCGCGCAGGATGAACGTGTAGTGCCCGGGCGTGTTCGCGCGGATCAGCCGGAACTGCACGTTGTCCACCTTCGCGAACTGGCCCACTTCCGCGAGGTCGCGGCAGACGAGCGTCAGATGGTGGCGCTCGTCCACGTCGCGGATGCGGCGGATGCGCTCCATCGCCGCCTTGTCGCCGATGTGGCAGCCGAGCGCGTAGCAGGAGTCCGTGGGATAGGCCACCACGCCGCCCGCGCGGATGATCTCCACGGCCTGGCGGATCAGCCGCGGCTGCGGATTCTCGGGATGCACCGAAAAGTATTGCGCCATTCGTCGCTCGGACGCGCCGCAAGCGGGCGCGATTGTCACTGCCTTTTCTTTTGAGCGGCCCGCGGAGGGCCCGCGACCGCCTCGTGCTATCGGGCGGCTGCTAGTGCGCCCACCGGGACCACACGGGCGTGAGGGAGGGATGAAGCTCGGCGAGCCGCCCCGGCTCGCACGCGCTCTCCCCCGGCCCGTGGTAATCGGCGCCGCGCGAGGCCATGAAGCCGTGCTCGAGCGCCACGCGCTGCCACGTCGCGTATTCCTCGGGACGATGGCTGCCGGTGACCACCTCGATCGCCTCGCCGCCGTACGCGCGGAACTCCTTCAACATCTCGTGCCGCATCATGGGCTTGAGATCGTACCGCCCCGGATGCGCCAGCACCGCGGTGCCCCCCGCGGCCCGAATCCAGGAAACCGCATTTTCGAGGGTTGCCCAGCGATGCGCAATATAGGCGGGCTTGCCCTGTCCCAGGTACTTGTCGAACGCGGCCTGGGTATCCCGCACCCGCCCCGTGGCCGCGAGGTGGCGGGCGAAATGGGCGCGGCTGAGCTTCGCCTCGTTGTTTCCCGCGAGCGCCAGCGCCGCTTCCAGCGTCCCGGGAAAGCCCAGCGACTCCAGCGCCTGCGCGATCTTGCAGGCGCGGCCGAACCGGCCGTCGCGGATCGAGGCGAGGCCGGCCACGAGCTCGGGGGCCTGGGCGTCCACGCCCAAGCCCACGATATGGAGCGTCGTGCCACCCCAGCTCACGGAGATCTCGACCCCCGGGATGAACTCGATCCCCGCCGATCCGGCGGCGCGGGCGGCCTCCGCGAGGCCGTCGGTCGTGTCATGGTCCGTGAGCGCGATCGCATCGACGCCGGTGCGGGCGGCGAGCTCGATCAGCTGGGTGGGCGACAGCAGGCCATCCGAGCAGGTCGAATGGTTGTGCAGGTCGTAATTTTTCAAGCGAAGCCCAGGGGAAAACATCCGAAATTATATCAAAATGAGGCCTTTAGCACCATGACCCGCCAGACCATCCAGTTCGGCGACGAGGGCCAGGCCGCCTCGCGCGAGATGCTGCGCCGCTACGATGCGCTCGTGGCCGGGCGGGCGTCCGCCATGACCCCGGAGGAGGCCGCGGACCTCCGGCGGGAGCTGGCCACCCTGGAGAGCCTGGACCACCAGTACGGCGGGGCCGCCCCGATCGCCCTCGAGGGCGCCGAGGAGCTCGTCGCCTCGATCCTCCCGCGCCTCGCGCGCCTCCCGGACCCGGAGCTCGTCATCGCGGCGGCCGTCTGGGCGATGCGGCACCGGGTCGGGATCCCCGCGGCGGAACCCGCCGTGAATGCGCTCGCGGAGCGCTCGAACCGGGCCTCGAGCCGCCAGGAGCTCACGGCTGTCGCCGGGCTCATGCTGGGATTGGCCGCCCACCTGCGCGACCGGCTGGGCGCGGACCTCGAGCGCTCCAATCCGGAGCGGCCCTGGCGGGTGCTGCACGCGAACCTCGCCATCACCGCGATCCGGAGCGAAGACCCGGCGCTCATGGACGCCGCGTTCGACGCCCTCGACGCCGCCCTGCCGGATGAGCGGGGCGCCTTCTACGCGGAGGCGCTCGCCCTCGCCCTCGCGCCCGGCATCGCCCCGGAAGTGCGGAGCCGCATCGAGGAGCGCCACCGGCGCTGGTCCGCGCGATAAGCGGTTGTCTGTCATAATTACCGGTTACTTGCGGAGGGCCCGTACGCCCCCGCGGCTCCCCTCGTGAAATTCCTCTTCGATTTCTTCCCGCTCATTCTTTTTTTCGCCGCGTTCAAGTTCGCGGACATCTTCGTCGCCACGGGCATCGCCATCGCGGCCACGCTCGCGCAGATCGGCTGGTCGCTCCTCGCCCGGCACCGGATCACGGCGATGCAGTGGACGAGCCTCGCCGTGATCGTGGTCTTCGGGGGCGCCACGCTCGTGCTCCACGACGAGACCTTCATCAAGTGGAAGCCCACGGTCCTCTACTGGGCGGGCGGCGGCGCGCTCCTCGTGGGCCTCGCCTTCGGCCGGAACCTCGTGAAGTCCATCATGGGCGAGGACCTGGCCCTCCCGGAGCCCATCTGGTCGCGCCTGTGCGTGGCGTGGGGCGTGTTCTTCCTCTTCGCCGGCGCGCTGAACCTCTTCGTGGCGTTCCATTACTCGACCAACACGTGGGTGAACTTCAAGGTCTTCGGGAGCTTCGCCTTGATCCTCGCCTTCGCCGTCGTGCAGGCGCTGTGGGTCTCGCGCTACGTGCCGGAGGAGGCGCGCCAGCCCTCGGTCGCGGCCGCGAAGCCGAACGAGCCGCCGAACGCCTGACATGCTCTACGCGATCCTCTCGGAGGACCTCCCGGGCACGCTCGCGAAGCGGCTGGAGTCGCGTCCCGCGCACCTGGCGCGGTTGAACGCGCTCCGCGACGCCGGAAGGCTCGTGATCGCCGGCCCGCACCCCGCGATCGACGCGGACGACCCCGGGCCCGCGGGCTTCACGGGCTCGCTCGTGGTCGCCGAGTTCGCCTCGCGCGAAGCCGCAATCGCGTGGGCCGCCGAGGACCCGTATTGCGCCGCGGGCGTCTACGGCCACGTGACGGTGAAGCCCTTCCGGAAGGCGCTCCCGTGACGGGCGCCATGCACCCGGTCGAGCAGGCGATCCGCGCGCGGCTCGCGGCGCTGGGACCCACGCGGCTGGATTTGCGCGACGAAAGCGGGCAGCATGCGGGCCACGCCGGCTCCCGGCCCTCCGGCGGGACGCATTGGCGGCTCGCGATCGTCTCCGAGGCCTTCCGCGGCAAGAGCGCGGTCGCCCGGCATCGAATGGTCTATGAGGCGTTGGGCGACCTCATGGAACGGGACATCCACGCCCTCAACATCGAGGCGTCCCCGCCCGAGCAGTCTTGATTCACTACCCGAGTTAAAGGAAATCTCCATGCACCGTACCCTCAGGAACCTCGCCGTCGCCCTCGTGGCGGGCACCTTCGCGATCGCCGCCGGCGCGCAGGACAAGGCCGAGAAAGGCAAGTCGGCCGACAGGAGCAAGGCGTCCGCTTCCGCTTCCGGCAAGGTCGTCGTGAACGGCGTCACCATCCCGCAGTCGCGCTTCGACGCGATGGCGAAGGAGCTCGAGGCGCAGGGCCATCCGCCCAGCCCGGATCGCGAGCAGGCGATCAAGGAGGAGCTCGTGAGCCGCGAGGTCCTCGCGCAGGCGGCGAAGAAGCGCGGCCTCGACAAGGACCCGTCGGTGCAGGCGCAGATGGACATGGCGCGCCAGGCGGTCCTCGTTCGCGCCCTCCTCGACAACGAGATGAAGGCGCACCCCGTGAGCGACGCGGACCTCGAGAAGCAGTACGAGCAGTTCAAGGGGTCGATGGGCACCAACGAGTACAAGGTCCGCCACATCCTCGTCGACAGCGAGGCGGAGGCGAAGTCGATCATCGACCAGCTGAACAAGGGCGCGGACTTCGCGAAGCTCGCGAAGGAGAAGTCGAAGGATCCGGGCTCGAAGGACAACGGCGGCGACCTCGACTGGGGCCCGGCCGGGCGCTACGTGAAGCCGTTCGCGGACGCCGTGCAGGCGCTCCCGAAGGGCGCCACCACGAAGGAGCCGGTGAAGACCGACTTCGGCTACCACGTGATCCGGGTGGACGATATCCGCCCGCTCAAGGTGCCGTCGTTCGCGGAGATCAAGGAGCAGTTCCGCCAGCGCGCGCAGCAGCAGGAGATGCAGCGCTTCGTCGCGGACCTTCGCTCGAAGGCGAAGGTCGAAGACCGGTAACGGGGTCCCGTCCGGTCGAAGGGCGGCCCCGCGGCCGCCCTTTTCGCTTATGCCCTCCGAAATGCGCCGCGCCGCCAAGGCGCTCGTCGAAAGCCGCGTCGAGACGTTCGAGCCGCCGTCCGCGGGCGGGCCCGCGCGCGAGCGGGTCGAGCGCGCGCTCGCGCGCGTGGGCGCGCCGCGGTCGTTCCTCTTCGCCGGCGGCTGGACCGAGCACGACGGCAAGGAGGTCTACGAGGCGACCTTCGACCCCACGCCCGGCACGCAGCGTTTCCTGCAGCTCCTGTCGGCGTTGCTCGCCGCGCTCATCGCCGCGAGCGCGTGGGCCCTCGCGTCCGGGAGCGCGCCGCCCGCCGTGCGGTTCCTGCTCCCGTTCGCCACGGTGCTCGCGATCGTCGCGATGCCCCTCGCGGTGATCGCCGTCGCGACCCGCCGCGAGGCGGAGGAGTCGCGCGTGCGCCGCGCGATCCGCGCCGCGCTGGAGGAAGAGCCGTGAGGCGCGCGGCGCTCGCGTGGGTATTGGTGTCGCTCGCCCTCGCGTGCCGGGCGGCGGACAATCCGCTCGCGCGCTTCACGACGCTTTCGGCTCCGGATTGCGCCGGCGCCTCGAACATCATCGCGGAAGACGCCGACGCGCCGCCCAACGTCACCTACATCCGGGTGCAGCACATCGGCGATCCGGGCACGGCCGAGCTCGCGGGCGAGGTGGCGAACCCGGTCACGTGGGACGTGGGCGAGGTCTCCGGGCTTCACCCGCGCACGCCCGCGCTCTCGCAGCGCGGCTATCGCGACGTGGGATTGCCGGAAGGTACCAGCGCGTTCCAGCTCGAATGCGGCGCGGCGGGCTTCCTCATCAACAGCTGGCAGTTCTCCCACGCCTCTCCGCTCTTCGGCGAGGGCCCGAGCGCCAGCATCGCGCGCGACCTCTCCCCCGCGCCGCGCGCCTACCCTGGGCCCGGATGGACGCTTCGGATCGGCGGCGACGTGAGCGTGCCCTGGTCGCTCGCGCAGGTCGCGCCGGTCGACGCCGGAACCGCGCAGGTGAGCTTCTTCTACTACGTGCAGGACGCGACGAGCGGCGTGGTGTTCGCGCACCTGGCGGGCCTCTTCGACAATCGCCCCGGCGGCGTCGGCGGAAGCGGCGTGGAAAGCGTGGGCTCCGACGGTGTGACGGCCTTCGTCTCGAGTCCCCTCCTCGCGACCGATGCGGCAGGCTCGCCCGTGCAGTACCTGCGCCCCGGCGTGGGCTCGGCCACGATGCAGCTGGGCGCCACGTGGCCGGACCGGCGGGCGTTCCGCGCGGAGGTTCCCTACGCGAGCTTCCGGGCGATGCTCCAGCGGCTGAAATCCGGGCCGCTTCCGCAAATCTCGGACCGGCCGGAGGATTACCGCGTGCTCTTCTTCGGCGTCCTGGGCGAGGTGTTCCCGGAGACCGGAGACGCGCACAACATCTCGCTCGCCGCGAGCGTCACCAGCCTCGCGCTCACCCAGGAGCCGCCGCGGCCCATGCCCGCGCGTTGAGGCGGGCGCGCTAGCCCACCCAGCGGCGCGCGTTCCGGAACATGCGCATCCACGGCGAATCCTCGCCCCATTCGCGCGGGTGCCACGAGAGCGCGATCGTGCGGAAGACGCGCTCGGCGTGCGGCATCATGATGGTGAAGCGGCCGTCGGGGGTGGTGACACCCGTGACGCCTCCCGGCGAGCCGTTCGGGTTGTGGGGGTACGTCTCCGTCGCCTTGCCGCGCGTGTCGACCCAGCGCACGGCGACGAGATAGCGGCACGCATCCCGCGTCTCCGCATCGCGGAAGACGGCGCGGCCCTCGCCGTGCGCGGTCGCGATCGGGATGCGGCTTCCCTCCATGCCCTGGAAGAACATCGAGGGCGAAGGCTCGATCGCGACCAAGCCGGTGCGCGCCTCGTACTGCTCCGAGAGGTTCCGCTCGAAGTGCGGCCAGTTCTCCGCGCCCGGGATGATCTCCTTCAGGTTCGACATCATCTGGCAGCCGTTGCAGGCGCCCAGGGCGAACGAGTCCGGCCGGTCGAAGAAGCCCTCGAACTCGTCGCGCGCCCGGGCGTTGAAGAGGATCGACTTGGCCCAGCCTTCGCCCGCGCCCAACACGTCGCCGTAGCTGAACCCGCCGCACGCGGCGAAGCCCTTGAAGCCCGCGAGCGAGACGCGGCCCGCGATGATGTCGCTCATGTGCACGTCGACCGCCATGAAGCCCGCGCGGTCGAACGCGGCCGCCATCTCCGTCTGCCCGTTCACGCCCTGCTCGCGCAGCACCGCGATCGCGGGCCGGGCGCCCTTCGCGATGAACGGGGCCGCGATGTCCTCCGCGGGATCGAAGGCGAGGTGCGCGTGGAGCCCCGGGTCGCCCTCGTCCAGCACGCGGTCGTATTCCTGGTCCGCGCACGCGGGGTTGTCCCGCAGGCGCTGGATATGGTGGGTGACCGTCGACCACGCGCGGTGGAGCTCCGAGCGCTTCCGCGCGAAGACGGGCTTCGCATCCAGGACCACGCGGATCTCGCCCTCGCCGTTCGGGTGCCCGATCACGTGCGACTCGCGCCCGAGCCCGGCTTCGCGCAGCACCTCCATCACGGCGTCGCGATCGGACCGGCGCACCTGGAGCACGGCGCCCAGCTCTTCGTTGAAGAGCACGCCCAGGAGGCGCGCGTGGAGCGCTCCGGAGAGGAGCTTCGTTTCGCGCTCGTGGCCGTCCACGTCGAGCGTGCGCGGATCGAGCGCGAGGGCATCGAGGTAGACCGTGACGCCGGAGCGCGCGGCGAACGCCATTTCGCAGACCGTGGCGAAGAGGCCTCCGTCCGAGCGGTCGTGGTAGGCGAGGATGCACCCCGCGGAATTGAGCTTCTGGATCGCGGTGAAGAACCCCTGCAGCTTCCGCGGATCGTCGCAGTCCGGCGCCTCGCGGCCCACCTGCGAGTACACCTGCGCGAGGGCGGAGCCGCCGAGGCGATCGCGCCCGGAGCCCAGGTCGACGAGGATGAGCTCCGTATCGCCCGCATCGCGGCGAAGCTCCGGCGTGAGGGTGCGGCGGGCGTCCGTCACCGGCGCGAAGGCGGAGACCACGAGCGAGAGCGGCGCGGTGACGGACTTCTCCTCGCCGCTCGCCGGATCGCGCCAGGTCGTGCGCATGGACATCGAGTCCTTGCCCACCGGGATCGAGATGCCGAGCGCGGGGCAGAATTCCATCCCCACCGCGCGCACCGTGTCGTAGAGCGCCGCGTCCTCGCCGGGATGGCCCGCGGCGCACATCCAGTTGGCCGAGAGCTTCACGTCGCCCAGGTGCGTGATCGCCGCCGCCGCGATGTTCGTGATCGCCTCGCCCACGGCCATGCGCGCGGACGCGGGACCGTCGATGAGCGCCACGGGCGTGCGCTCCCCGATCGCCATCGCCTCGCCCTGGTAGGTCTTGTAGCCGAAGGTCGTGACCGCGCAATCGGCGACCGGCACCTGCCACGGGCCCACCATCTGGTCGCGGGCGGTGAGCCCGCCCACCGTGCGGTCGCCGATCGCGACGAGGAAGGTCTTGTCGCCGACGGAAGGAAGCCGCAGCACGCGCAGCGCCGCCTCCTCGAGGTCGACGCCGTCCAGGCGGAGCGCCGCGGGATCGCGTGCGAGCCGCTCGACCTCGCGCAGCATCCGCGGGGGCTTGCCGAGGAGCACCTCGAGCGGCATGTCGACCGGGCGGTTGGCGAAGAGCGGGTCGTCCACGACGAGCGCGCCGTCCGCGCGCGCCTCGCCCACGACCGCGAACGGGCAGCGCTCGCGCTCGCACAGGCGCCGGAGCTCGTCGAGGCGCTCCGGCGGGATCGCGAGCACGTAGCGCTCCTGCGCCTCGTTCGACCAGACCTGCATCGGGCTCATGCCCGGCTCCTCGACCGGCACCTTGCGCAGGTCGAAGGCGGCGCCCACGCCGCCGGAATGCGCGAGCTCCGGGAGCGCGTTCGAGAG
>DATAMY010000049.1:0-4119 GCA_036266535.1 Usitatibacter sp.
CGCTTCTTCGACGTGGCGGCGGAGACGCTCCGCGCGAACGAGTCCTTCCGCGGCATCCGGCAGAGCGAGCGGGGCGAGTACGTGCTGGGGACGCTGCGGGACAGCGTGAAGAGCCACATGGTCGCGGACGTTCCCGTCGGCGTCTTCCTTTCCTCCGGCCTCGATTCGAGCATGGTCGCGGCGCTCGCGCAGCAGGCGAGCGGCGCGCCCCTTCATTCGGTCACCCTGGGATTCGAGGAGTACCGCGGCACGCCCAACGACGAGGTGCCGCTCGCGGCACGCACCGCGGAGCACCTGCGCACCGAGCACCGCACCCGATGGGTCACGCGCTCCGCGTTCGAGGATGCATTCGAGCGCCTCCTCGCGTCGATGGACCAGCCCTCGATCGACGGCGTGAACACGTATTTCGTGAGCATGGCCGCGGCGGAAGGCGGCATGAAGGTGGCGCTCTCGGGCCTCGGCGGCGACGAGATCTTCGGGGGCTACCCCAGCTTCCGCGACGTGCCGCGGATCGAGCGCATCTTCCGGGGCCTCGCGGGCTCCCCGAACCTGGGCGCGCGGCTGCGCCGCCTCGCGGCGCCGTGGGTGGGCGCGGTGGCGTCGCCCAAGTACGCGAGCCTCGCCGAGTACGGCGGCACGTACGCGGGCGCCTACCTCCTGCGCCGCGCGCTCTACATGCCGTGGGAAACCGGGCGGCTCATGGACGACGCGTTCTTCGCCGAGGGCTGGGAGCGGCTGCAGCTCCTCGCCGGCCTCGAGCGGAGCATGGCGGGCCTCTCGAACCCTCGCCAGCGCGTGGCGGCGCTCGAGCTCTCCTGGTACATGCGGAACCAACTCCTGCGCGACGCGGACTGGGCCGGCATGGCGCACTCGCTCGAGATCCGCGTGCCGCTCGTCGATCCCCACGTGTTCCGCGCGGTGGCGCCGCTCATGCTGGGAATCGAGCCCCCGACCAAGCAGGCGGTGGCCGGCATGCTGGGCGGGGCGCTCCCGCGCGAGATCCTGCGGCGCCGGAAGACCGGCTTCTCGATCCCCGTCCACGACTGGGCGAAGAGCCAGTCCGCGAAGCGGGCCGGCCCGGCCTTCGGCTCGCAGCGGCACCTGCGCAGCTGGGCGCACATCGTGTACCGGCCGTACAAGCGGCTTCGCTTCCTCGTGCTCGCGACGGATGCCTTCGGCGGCAACGGCGGGATCGCGAAATTCAACCGGGACCTCCTGGGCGCGCTCTGCGCGATGCCCGAGTGCGAGCGCGTGGTCGCCCTTCCCCGCCTCGTTCCGTCCCCGCCCGGCGCGCTTCCGGCGAAGCTCGAATTCGTGACGGCGGCCGGCGCGGGAAAAGCGCGGTTCGTGCGCGAGTGCCTGCGGATCGCGGCCCGCATGCGGTTCGACCTCGTGATCGCCGGGCACGTGAACCTCCTGGCGATCGCCTGCCTCGCGGGCAAGGCGCAGGGCGCGCCGGTCGCCCTCGTGATCCACGGCATCGACGCGTGGACGCCGCGCGCGAGCCCGATCGCCAACTTCTTCGCGCGGCGCGTGGGCGCCGTGATCGCGGTGAGCCGCCTCACCCAGGAGCGCTTCCGCGAATGGAGCGGGAGCCGCGCCGCGCGATACGTGCTTCCCAACTGCGTCGACCTCGCCGCCTTCGGGCCGGGGCCGCGGCCGCGCGACCTCGCGCGCTCGCTGGGCATCGACGAGGGTGCTCCGACCCTCATGACGCTCGGCCGCATGTCGGAGCTCGAGCGCTACAAGGGATTCGACGAGGTGATCGGAATCCTCCCGCGCCTCATCGAGCGCTACCCGCGCCTGCGCTACCTCGCGTGCGGCGACGGGCCGGACCGCGCGCGGCTGCAAGCGCGGGTCGAGGAGCTGGGCCTCGCCGGGCACGTGGTCTTCGCCGGTTTCGTGCCCGAGGGGCGGAAGGCGGACTTCTACCGGCTCGCGGACGCCTACGTGATGCCCAGCCGCGGCGAGGGATTCGGGATCGTCTTCCTCGAGGCCGCCGCCTGCGGGCTGCCGCTCGTGGGCAGCAAGGCGGACGGAAGCCGCGAGGCGCTGATGGACGGGCGGCTCGGCCGGCTCGTGGACCCGGACGACCAGGACGAGATCGAGGCGGCGGTCGTGGACGCCCTCGCGGCGGCGAAGCGCGTGCCGCCGGAGCTCGCGTATTTCTCCCGCGCCAACTTCGACGAGCGCGCGGCGGCGATCGTGCGCGAGATCGCGCATGCGCCCTACGGGCTCGCGGCGCGCGCAAGGGCGGATGCTTCGCGGGCCGACGCCGCGCCGCCGCTCGCGCCCATCGCGGAGCGCACCCATGTCCGCTGACCCGCGCGCCGCGGCGCCGGAGCTCCTCGTGATCGAGGCGGGCCACACGGAGCGCCACTATTGGCGCGACCTCTGGCGCTACCGCGAGCTTTTCTACTTCCTCGCCTGGCGCGACATCCTCGTGCGCTACAAGCAGACCACCATCGGGATCGCGTGGGCGGTGCTGCGACCCGTCCTCACGATGATCGTCTTCACCCTGGTCTTCGGAAAGCTCGGAAAGTTTCCCTCCGGGGGCGTGCCCTACCCCATCCTCGTCTACGCGGCGATGCTCCCGTGGCAATTCTTCGCGAGCTCCCTCGCGGACGCGAGCGCGAGCCTCGTGGGCAATGCGAACCTCATCTCCAAGGTCTATTTCCCGCGGCTCATCGTGCCCGCGAGCGCGGTCATCACGAGCTTCGTCGACTTCGTCATCGCAGGAGCGATCCTGGTGGTCCTCATGGCCTGGTACGGGTTCTGGCCTGACTGGCGCGTGCTGCTGCTTCCCTTCTTCGTGATGCTCGCGTTCGCCGCGGCGATGGGCGCGGGGCTCTGGCTCACGGCGCTCAACGTGAAGTACCGGGATTTCCGCTTCGTGGTGCCCTTCATCGTGCAGTTCGGGCTTTACGTCTCCCCGGTGGGATTCTCGAGCAACGTCGTGCCCGAGCCGTGGCGCCTCGCCTACGCGTTGAATCCCATGGTCGGCGTGATCGAGGGGTTCCGCTGGGCGCTGCTGGGCGGGCGCGGCGCGCTCTCGTTTCCGGTGCTGGCGCTCTCGATCGTGGTCGTGGCGGGGGTGCTCGCCTCCGGCATCCGGTATTTCCGGAACACCGAGCGGTCGTTCGCAGACGTGATCTAGCGATGGCCGCGGCGATCCAGGTGGCGGGGCTTTCGAAGTGCTACGACATCCGGCATGAGAACCGGGAGAAGTATGTCGCACTGCGCGATGTGCTCGCCGCCCGCTTCCGCTCGCTCGTTTCCGGCGGCATGCACTCGCGATCCGGGTCGGTCGAGCAATTTTGGGCGCTTCGCGATGTCACGTTCGACGTGAACCCGGGCGACAGGATCGGGATCATCGGGCGCAACGGCGCCGGAAAGTCAACGCTTCTCAAGCTGCTTTCCAGGATCACGGAGCCCTCGCGGGGCCGCATAGGGATCGCCGGGCGGGTCGCCAGCCTTCTCGAAGTCGGAACGGGATTTCATCCTGAGCTCACCGGGCGTGAAAACATCTTTCTCAACGGCGTCATCCTCGGCATGAAACGCTCAGAGATCCGCCGCCATTTCGACGAGATCGTGGCTTTCGCGGAAATCGAGCGTTTCCTCGATACGCCGGTGAAGCGTTACTCGTCGGGCATGTATGTGCGACTCGCCTTCGCAGTCGCGGCCCACCTGGAGGCCGAGATCCTCATCGTGGACGAGGTGCTCGCCGTCGGCGACGCGGCGTTCCAGGAGAAATGCCTTTCCAAGATGCGCAACGTCACGAGCAGCGGGCGCACGGTGCTGTTCGTGAGCCATAACATGGCGGCGATCAAGCGCCTTTGCGAAAGGTCGATGCTCATCGAAAGGGGCGAGGTCGTGCACGACGGCCCGACGTCGGGCACCGTGGAGGAATACGAGCGGCGAAACGTGACCTCCGCCGGCAGCACCGCGGCGTGGGAGCGCTCCGGGTCGGGACGGCTGCGACTCGAATCCGTCACAGTCGAAGACGCGGATCGGCCGGGCGTGAAGGCGATCCCATTCAATGGATCCTTGGAGATCACACTAAAAGGGCGGACGGGCCCAGCGAGGACGAGCTTCGGCATCGCGTTCCAGATCATGACG
>DATAMY010000050.1:0-16979 GCA_036266535.1 Usitatibacter sp.
GCCGCGCGCGCGCGACTCCGGCACCTGCGAGAACAGCTCGCGCAGCGGCGTGAACAGGCCCGTGTACGTCGCCGGGTTCGAGCGTGGCGTGCGGCCGATGGGCGACTGGTCGATGTCGACCACCTTGTCGAACAGGTCCCGGATGGGCGTGAAAAGGCCCGTGTAGGTCGCCGGGTTCGACCGCGGCGTGCGCCCGATGGGGCTCTGGTCGACGTTGATCACCTTGTCGAAGAAGTCGAGCCCCTCGATCGCCTCGTGCTCCGCCGCCTCCGCCGCGGATCCATAGAGGTGGTGCGCCACGGCGGTGTAGAGCGTGTCGTTGATGAGGGTCGACTTCCCGGAGCCGGAGACGCCCGTCACCGCGACGAAGAGGCCCACGGGCACCTCGACCGTCACGTCCTTCAGGTTGTTGCCCCGCGCCCCGGCGATGCGCAGGTGCTTCCGCGCGTCCGGCTTGTGGCGCCGCGGCGGGATCGGGATCGACTTCCGCCCGGAGAGGTACTGCCCCGTCATCGAGGCGGGGTTGCGCAGGATCTCCGAGGGCGTCCCGCTCGCGACGATCTCGCCGCCGTGCACGCCCGCGCCGGGGCCCATGTCGATCACGTGGTCCGCGGCGCAGATCGCCTCCTCGTCGTGCTCGACCACGATCACGGAGTTCCCGAGGTCGCGCAGGCGCTTCAGGGTCTCGATGAGGCGCGCGTTGTCGCGCTGGTGGAGGCCGATCGACGGCTCGTCCAGCACGTACATGACGCCCGTGAGCCCCGAGCCGATCTGGCTCGCGAGCCGGATCCGCTGCGCTTCGCCCCCGGAGAGCGTGTCCGCCGAGCGCGTGAGCGAGAGGTAGTCCAGGCCCACGTTGTTCAGGAACTGGATGCGGTTCGCGATCTCGCGCACGATCTTCTCGGCGATGGCCTTCCGCGAGCCCTCGAGCTCGAGCGTCTCGAAGAAGGGCTGCGCCTGTCGAAGCGGGAGCGACGAGAGGTCGTGGATGGTGCGCTCCGCCACGCGGACGTTCCTCGCCTCGACCCGCAGCCGCGTGCCGCCGCATTCCGGGCACGCGCGCTGGTTCAGGTACTTGGCGAGCTCCTCCTTCACCGCGACCGATTCGGTCTCGCGATGGCGCCGCTCGAGGCTGGGGAGGATGCCCTCGAACGCGTGCTCCTTCACGCTGGTCCGCCCCTTCTCGCCGGGATAGCGGAACGCGATCTTCTCGTCTCCGGAGCCCTCGAGCACGACGGTCTGCGCGCGCTCGGGGAGCGACTCGAACGGCGCCTCGACGTCGAAGCCGTAATGTTGTGCCAGGGAGGCGAGCATCGAGAAGTAGAACTGGTTCCGCCGGTCCCAGCCGCGGATGGCGCCCCCCGCGAGCGAGAGGTGCGGGAAGGCGACCACGCGCCGCGGATCGAAGAAGGTGATCTCGCCCAGGCCGTCGCAACGCGGGCAGGCGCCCATCGGGTTGTTGAACGAGAAGAGCCGGGGCTCGAGCTCCGGGATCGAGTAGCTGCAGATCGGGCACGCGAAGCGGGCGGAGAAGAGGTGCTCCTTGCCGGTATCCACCTCGACCGCGAGCGCGCGGCCGTCCGCGTGCCGGAGCGCCGTCTCGAACGACTCCGCGAGCCGCTGCTTGAGCCCCCCGGGGCGCCCCGCGTCCGGCTCGATCTTCACGCGGTCGATCACGATCTCGATCGTGTGCTTCCGGTTGCGGTCGAGCTTCGGCAGGTTGTCGATCTCGTGCACCGCGCCGTCGATGCGCAGCCGCACGAAGCCCTGCGCGCGGAGCTCGTCGAAGAGCTCCGCCTGCTCGCCCTTGCGGCCGACCACGAGGGGGGCCACGACCATCACGCGCGTGCCCTCGGGGAGCGCCAGCACGTGGTCCACCATCTGCGCGACGCTCTGCGCGGCGAGCTTCACCTGGTGCTCCGGGCAGTACGGGTCGCCCACGCGCGCGAAGAGGAGGCGCATGTAGTCGTGGATCTCCGTGACCGTCCCTACGGTCGAGCGCGGGTTGTGCGAGGTCGCCTTCTGCTCGATCGCGATCGCGGGCGAGAGGCCCTCGATGAGATCCACGTCCGGCTTCTCCATGAGCTGGAGGAACTGGCGGGCGTACGCGGAGAGCGATTCGACGTAGCGGCGCTGGCCCTCCGCGTAGAGCGTATCGAAGGCGAGGGAGGACTTGCCGGACCCGGAAAGGCCCGTGATGACGACGAGGCGGTTGCGCGGAATGTCGAGGCTGACGTTCCTCAGGTTGTGCGTGCGCGCGCCTCGGATGCGGATCGTTTCCATGGGGCGATCTGCTAATATACCTGAGCCATCTTCCCCGCTCCACGCCCCCCATTTCGGTGAATTCCCCGGCCCGCATGAGCCCCAGCGAGCGCCGAGCGAGCCTTTCGCTCGCCGCGATCTTCGGGCTGCGGCTCATGGGGATGTTCATCATCCTGCCGGTCTTCACGCTCTGGACCCAGGGCCGCCCCGGCTGGAGCCTCCAGCTCGCCGGCATCGCGATCGGGGCCTACGGCCTCACCCAGGCGATGCTCCAGATCCCGTTCGGCCGCCTCTCGGATCGCTTCGGCCGCAAGCCCATGCTCTACCTGGGCTTGGCCGCCATGGCGGCGGGAAGCTTCGTCTGCGCGGCGAGCCAGGGCCCCGCCGGCATGATCGCGGGGCGGGTCCTCCAGGGCATGGGGGCCATCTCGGGCGTGGCCATCGCCATGGCGGCGGACCTCACGCGCGAGACGCAGCGCAGCAAGGCGATGGCGATCATCGGCTCGACGATCGGCGCGGCCTTCGCGGTCTCGTTCGTGGCGGCGCCCTCCCTCGAGCAGGCCATAGGGCTCAATGGCATCTTCGCGATCACGGGCTCGCTCGCCCTCGCCGCCATGGCGGTCGCGCGCTGGGTCGTCCCGGACGCGCCGCGCGTGGAGCGCTCCCCGGCCGCGACCGCCTTTCGCGAGGTCCTCTTCGTCCCCGAGCTGGTGCGGCTCAATTTCGGGATCTTCTCGCTCCACGCGGTGCTGATGGCGATGTTCGTGGTGACGCCGGTGGCGCTCGTGCGCGCGGGCTTCCCGGCGGCGCACCACTGGTGGATCTACCTGGGCGCCATGGCGGGCGGGCTCGTGCTCATGATGCCGGCCGTGGGCGCGCGGACGAGCCGCCGCGAGCGGCCGGTCTTCCTCGCCTCCATCGGGATCGTCTCCGCCGGCCTCGCGATCCTCGCCGTGGGAATCACGAGCGTGGGGGCCATCGCCGCGGCCCTCGTCATCTTCTTCTCGGGCTTCAACGTTCTGGAAGCGAAGCTCCCCGCGCTCGTGTCGCGGGCGGCCCCGCGGGATGCGAGGGGCGCCGCCACGGGCGTCTATTCCAGCGTACAGTTCCTCGGAACGTTCGTCGGCTCCGCGGCGGGCGGGGCGATCGCGCAGCACGCGGGCTTCGCGGCATTGCTGGGCGGCTGCCTCGCCGTCACGCTGGCATGGCTCGCCGTCGCATGGAACATGGGCGATTTCGTCCCGGCCGCCCCGGGCGTGGCGCGCCACTAGAACGGACAACACGGCTCACGAAAGGAAGGACGTCATGGCATCGGTCAACAAGGTGATCATCATCGGCAACCTGGGGCGCGACCCCGAGACGCGCTACATGCCGGACGGGGGCGCCATCACCAACGTCTCGGTGGCGACCACCGAGGTGTGGAAGGACAAGAACGGCGAGAAGCAGGAGAAGACGGAATGGCACCGCGTCGCCTTCTTCGGGAAGCTCGCGGAGATCGCGGGCGAGTACCTGAAGAAGGGTTCCCAGGTCTACGTCGAGGGGCGCCTGCAGACCCGCAAGTGGCAGGACAAGGACGGAGCGGACAAGTACACGACGGAGATCGTCGCCAACGCCATGCAGATGCTGGGCTCGCGCCAGGGCATGGGCGGCGGCGCGGGCGCAGCGCCGGACTCGGGCGATCGCGGCGAGGGCGCGGGCGCGTCGCGCCCCGCCGCGTCCAAGCCCGCGGCCAAGGCCACGGGCGGGAAGTTCGACGACCTCGAGGACGACATCCCGTTCTGACGCCGCGCGACCCCGCGAGGAAGCCCGCTCGCCAAGCGGGCTTTTTTGCGATCGCACGAAACCCGCGGCCAGGGTTGTTGACGCCCATCGGTTTTTTCGGCCTACTCGGGTTCGGTAGGCCGACGGGGCGCCACGGATGAGCAAGATCGCGGGCGGTGAGATGACCCGGACGAGCAGGACCCGGGGCCGGGTTCGCTTGGGCGAGCTGCTGGTGAACGAAGGCGTCATCACGCCGCAGGCGCTCGAGGCCGCGCTCGCGCTCTCCGCGTCGAGCGGCAAGCGCCTGGGGCACGTGCTCGTGCAGGGCGGCGCCGTCACCGAGGAGCGCCTCACGCGCATCCTCGCGCGCCAGCTGGGCGTGCCGTTCGTCGACCTCTCCGCCTATTCCCCGCAGCGCGACCTCGTGAAGCTCCTCCCCGAGGCGGCGGCGCGGCGGCATCGCGCGGTGGTGCTCGAGCGGCAGGGCGAGGGCTTCCTCGTGGGGCTCGCGGATCCCATCGACGTGGCAGCCATGGACGAGGTCGAGCGGATCCTCCGGCGCCCGGTCGCGATCGCCGCGTGCCCGGAGAGCCAGCTCCTGGAGGCGCTCGACCGGATCTACCGCCGCACGGACGAGATCAGCGGGCACGCGCGGGCGCTGCAGCGCGAGATGGCGGAGACGCCCGCCGGCGGGCCCGCGGCGTCCGACGGCAAGGACGACGCGCCGGTCGCGCGGCTCCTGCAGTCGATCTTCGAGGACGCGGTGCAGGTGCGCGCTTCCGACATCCACATCGAGCCCCAGGAGCAGGCGCTGCAGATCCGCTTCCGCATCGACGGCGTGCTGCAGCAGCAGGCGCAGTCGTCCGCCGCCATCGCCGGCGCGCTCACGCAGAGGCTGAAGCTCATGGCCGGGCTCGACATCGCGGAGCGCCGCATGCCGCTGGACGGCCGCTTCACCGTGACCGCGCGCGACCGCGAGATCGACGTCCGCATGGCGACCCTCCCCGGGCAGCACGGCGAGTCGATCGTGCTGCGCCTCCTCGACCGGTCCGGCAAGGCGCCCGGGCTGGAAGGGATCGGCATGCCGCCCGCGATGGTCCAGCGCCTGCGCGCGATCCTCCGGGGCGGCTCCGGCATGCTGCTCGCGACGGGTCCCACCGGCGCGGGGAAGAGCACGACGCTCTATGCGGCGCTCTCGGAGATCGACGTCGTCGCGCGGAAGGTGGTGACGGTCGAGGACCCGGTGGAATACCGCTTCCCCGGCATCGTGCAGGTGCAGGTGAACGACAAGATCGACCTCACCTTCTCGCGCGTGCTCCGCGCGACGCTCCGCCAGGACCCGGACGTGGTGCTCGTGGGCGAGATGCGCGATGCGGAGACCGTGGACATCGGGCTTCGCGCCGCGTTGACGGGCCACCTCGTGCTCTCGACGCTCCACACCCGCGACGCGCCGAGCGCGACGGTCCGCCTCTTGGACATGGGCGCCGAGCTCTACATGGTCTCGAGCTGCCTGCGCGCGGTCGTGGCCCAGCGCCTCTCCCGCCTCAATTGCCGCAGCTGCAGCCGCCCGCATGTGCCCACCGCGCAGGAACGCGCGTGGCTCACCCTCGTGGCAGGGGCGGAGGGCGCGGCCATCCCCACGCAGGCCGGACCCGGCTGCAGCCATTGCGGCGGGACGGGCTATCACGGCCGCACGGGGGTCTACGAGATGCTCGCGATGGACGAGTCGTTGATCGGGATCGCGATCGCGAAAGGCACCGAGGCCCTCCTCGCGGCGTCGCGCGAAAGCATGCGCGGCCATACGCTCGCGGACCATGCCCTCGCGCTCGTGAAGGACGGACGCACGTCGGTCGGCGAGGCGATGCGGGTCGTGAGCGCCGGCGAGGACTGATTTTTGCCGGTCTACAACTATCGCGGGCGCGATTCGGGCCTCGCGCTCGTGACCGGCGCGATCGAGGCCGATTCCCCGGCGACCGCGGTGGAGCAGCTGGGCGTGCGCGGCGTCGTCGTGACCGAGGTGCACGCGCGGCGCGCGGAGGAGGCGGCGGCCGCCCCGGCGGGGTCCTGGTGGAAGGCGCTCACGGCGCGGCGCATCACCGACGAGGACTTGATCCTCTTCTCCCGCCAGATGTACACGCTCCAGCGCGCCAACGTGCCGATCCTGCGCGCGCTCGGAGGCCTGCAGGAGTCGGCGGGCAATCCCGCGTTCGCGGAGGTGATCTCGGACGTGCGCGCGAGCCTCGAGGAGGGCCGCGAGCTCTCCGCGGCGATGGCGCGGCACCCGAAGGTCTTCTCGGCCTTCTACCTCGCGATGGTCCGCGTGGGCGAGGTGAGCGGCCGGCTGATGGAGGTCTTCGAGCGGCTCTTCGAGCACCTGGAGAGCGAGCGCGACGTGCGCGAGCAGGTGAAGGCGGCGCTGCGCTATCCGATGATCGTGGTCTCCGCCGCCGTGATCGCGATGATCGTCCTCAACATCTTCGTGATCCCGGTGTTCGCGGGCGTCTACGCGGGCTTCAACGCGAAGCTCCCGCCGATGACGCGGCTCCTCATCGCCGTCTCGGAGTGGAGCGTGCGATGGTGGCCCGCGATCGCCGCGGCCGCGGTGGCCGCCGCGTTCGGCGTGCACCGGGCGCTCCAGACGGAGGGCGGGCGCTACGCCTGGGATCGCCAGAAGATGCGGCTCCCGATCGCCGGCGACATCGTCCTCAAGGGCACCCTCGCGCGCTTCGCCCGCGGCTTCGCGATGGCCTCGAAGAGCGGCATCCCGGTCCTGGAGGCGCTCACGGTCGTGGCCGGGACCGCCGACAACGCCTACATCGCGCGCCATATCGAGAACATGCGCGACGGCATCGACCGCGGCGAGAGCCTCTACCGGTGCGCGGCCGCCTCGGGCGTCTTCACCCCCGTCGTGCTCCAGATGATCGCCGTGGGCGAGGAAACGGGCGAGATCGACTCGCTCCTCACCGAGATCGCCGGGATGTACGAGCGCGAAATAAGCTATTCGATCAAGAGGTTATCGACGCAGCTCGAGCCGATCCTCCTCGCCATCATCGCCGGCATGGTCCTCGTGCTGGCCCTGGGCATCTTCCTGCCGATGTGGTCGCTGGGCCAGGCGGCCATGGGGCGAGGCTGAGAAAGGCCTGCTTTTTGCCGCGCGACGGCCGTAATTTGCCGTGTCCGGGCCCGAAGCGCATGATCGAGCCTTGATCCCGACAGGGACAGGGGGAAAACAATGAATAGGACGCAATCAGGCTTCACCTTGATCGAGCTCATCATCGTGATCGTCATCCTCGGCATCCTGGCCGCGGTGGCGATCCCGAGGTACATCGACCTCAAGGCGGACGCGTCGCAGGCGGCGGTGAACGGCGTGGCGGGCGGCCTCGGCTCGGCCATGGCGATCAACTACGCGGCCCGCAGCGCGAAGAACACCAACGGCAGCGCGGTCGCCAACTGCACGGACGGTTCGACGCTCCTCCAGGGCGGCCTTCCGACGGCGGGCGGCAGCTACGTGATCACGGCGGCCGCGGTGGCGGTGGGGGCGGCGGTGACCTGCACGCTCACCTTCACGCCGACCGGCGGCACCGCGGTCACGTCCACGTTCACGGCGCTCGGCATCGCCTGACCGGGTACCGGGAGCATCGCCGTGCGCCCCGCTCGCCCGCAGGGCCGGCGGGGTCGCGGCGGGTTCTCGCTCCTGGAGCTCGTGGCGGTGCTCTCCATCGTGGGCCTGCTCGCGGTCTTCGTGTTGCCGCGCCTCACGAACGCGCCGGGCGTGACGATCTCGGCCGTGGCGTCGCAGGTGGCCGGGAGCGTCCGCTACGCCCAGAGCCTCGCCATGAGCCGCGGCCAGCGCTATCGCGTCGCCTTCACGGCCACGAGCTACCAGGTGACCGACGGGACCGGCGCGCCCATCGTGCAGCCGATGGCCTCCGGCACGGGGCCGGTGTCCGTCGCGCCCGCGACGCTCAGCGGTTTCAACCCGCCGCTCACCGCGGGCTACATCGCGTTCGATACCCTCGGCACCCCGTACGTGAGCCCCACCCTGCCGCTCGCGGCGGCGGCCACGATCCTCATCACCTCCGGCACGGATACGGCCAGCGTCACGGTCGCGCCGGAGACGGGCCGGGTGCGGTGACGCGCCCCGCCTCCCGACGATTCCGGAACGGCGGTTTCTCCCTCATCGAGGCGATCGTCTTCATCGTGGTCCTCGCCGTCCTGCTCGCGAGCCTCGCGGTGAGCTTCAACTCGAGCCTCCGGCTCTCCCCGGGAGCGGGCCAGATCGACATCGCGGCCGAGCTCGCGCAGCAGCGGATGGAGCTCATCCTCGCGCAGCATCGCGCCGCCGGGTACGCCGGGATGGCCGACCCCTGTCCCGGGCCCGCCGCGTGCACGCCGCCGGCGGGATACACGGTCACGTCGAGCATGGCGGCGGGATTCGCGGGCGATCCCTCGAACTTCAAGGTCGTCACCGTCACCGTGACCGGGCCCGGGACCGGCTCGGCCGTGGTGAGCGCGCTCGTGGCGAACTACTGATGGCCACCTCCCGGGGCTTCTCGATCATGGAGCTCGTCATGGTGATCGTGATCTTCGGCATCGTGTCCGCCGTGGCGGCACCCCTCGCCGCGAGCGGCTTCCGCGCGTACTTCACCGGGCGCGACATCTCCGAGACCGACTCGCAGGCGCGCGTGGCCCTCGAGCGCATGACGCGCGAGCTTCGCGGCATCCGCGCGCCCGCCGACCTCACGGCCGCCTCCGCGAGCGACATCAGCTTCGTCGACGGCTCGGGGAACGCCATCCGCTACTGCCAGGGCGCGGTGGGCGGCTGCCCGGGAACGGCGGGCGACCTGATGCGGAACAGCCAGCCGCTCGCGGCGGGCATCTCGGCCCTCACGTTCTCGTTCCTCTCGCGCGGCGCGGCGGCGACCGGCGCGGGCACGGCGTTCTACGTGACCGTCGGCTTCACCGCGACGCAGAATGCCGTGGCGAAGAGCTACCAGGCGACGGTGAGCCCGAGGAACTTCCCGTGAGCCCGCGCCCCGTGACCCCGCGCCAATCGCAAGGGGGGTTCCTGAGCCTCGTGGCCCTCCTGATGATCGTGGTCCTGGTCGCGCTTGCCGTGGCGATGGGCTACCTCCTCGCCGGCAGCACGCTCTCGGCCGCCTCGCGCATGGGCTCGATGCAGGCATTCTTCGTGGCGGAGAGCGGCCTCGAATCCGAGCAGCTGCGCTGGGCGCAGAACCTCGACTGGTACCGGAGCGCCACCGATCCCAATCCCGCCGCGCCCGCGTCCCAGGCGTTCGGCAACGGGAGCTTCGCCGTGAACTCGTCGCTCCCCGCGACGCTGCTGAAGACGCAGCTCACGATCGCGGGCGCCACGATCAACGCCTACACGACCGATCGCTTCCCGGCGAGCGGCATCCTCCAGGTGGACAGCGACCTCGCGGCGGACGGCGAGCTCGTGCGCTATGCGGGCGTCGCGGGGACCACCTTCACGGGCGTCACGCGCGCGCAGACCGTGGGTTCCGTCGGAAGCGTCGCGGCCGCGCACAACCGCAGCAGCCCGGTCTATCCCGTGACGATCCTGCGCACATCGCTCGCGGCCAATTGCGCGGCGCTCGCCTCGATCCAGGTCGACGCCAACGGCAAGTTCCTGGGCGCGGGCACGCTCGACATCGAGGGGGAGGAGATCAGCTACGCGGGCTCGTCGGTCTCGGGCGGCCTCATGACGCTCACGGGCATCACGCGCTGCCTCGGGGCCATCGCCTCGGTCTCGCACGCCATCGGACAGCCGGTGACCCCGGTGCTCGTGGGCGGCGACTCGGCGAGCTACCAGGCCGAGATGTCCTCGACGGGCACCGTCGCCCCGAACGTGCGCTATGCGCGGCGCACGATCGAGCGTTGAAAGCCCGCGCCCATGACGCGCCTCGCGCGCCTGGCCGGCATCCTGGCGCTCGCCGCGGCGTTGCTGCCCATGGGAAACGCCTGGGCGGCGCGCACTTTCACGGTCCTCCAGTCTCCCGCGACCGGCACCGAGTTCGACATGCGGAGCACCCAGTCGGTGAGCTTCCAGGTCACCAGCACGGCATCCGGCGCGAACGTGGGAGAGCGCATCTACCTCGTGCGCTTCCGGATCAGCTCGGGCTCCGTCTTCTCCGGCGGCACGGCGGCGCCGGCGGGCTGGAACAGGACCGCGTTCACGACGACCTCCGTCACGTTCCAGGCGACCTCGTGGGCGAACGCGATCCCCTCGGGGGGCTCGGCCGCGTTCGCGATCTCCATCATCATGCGAAGCTCCACCCAGGACGTGAGCGAGACGCTGCGCGACATCCGCAGCTCGTTCACCACCACCACGACCGGCCCGCCCTTCACGTCGCTGGGAACGTCGACCGTGAGCAACCCGGGCGGATGGACGCTTCGCTCGTACGGCGTCACCTTCCAGCTGACCGATCTCTCGGGGAACCCCATCACGGCGCTCGCCGCCGGCACGAGCTTCCGGCTGGTGATGACCGTCACCAACCTCACCACCGTGACCCAGAACGGCATCACGGCGAGCCCCAATCCGCCCACCGCGGTGAAGACGGGCACGGTGACCCAGGGGCTCACCGGCACCACGGGCAGCCCCTTGAACCTCGTGTCGAACGCGAGCGGCAGCATCACCTTCACGTACAGCACCGCGGCGGCGGACAGCGGCACCATCTTTTTCACCGCCATCGCGCGGAACAGCGGCTCGATCACCTCGCGCCTCGCGACCTCGAGCACGCTCTCCATCGGCCGGTTCACGGCGGCGGTCGCCTCCTCGCTCGCCTGCCAGTACGCGGGCTCCAACATCACCGTCACGCTCTCGCTCACCGACGGGTTCCCGTACAGCATCCTCAACGTGACGCCGGTCCTGGCACCCCTCGCGGGGGCGCCCGTCACGTACGTCTCGGGCCCGTCGCCCGCGGCGCCGATCGCATCGGTGCCGGTATCCCCGCCGGCGACGAACGTCACGTGGACCTACCTGGTGAACGCGACCGGGACCGCCAATCCGTTCACCTTCAGCGGGTCGGCGAGCGGCACGGGCAACACGGTAGGCTCCCCGGCCGTGGCGACGCCCACCGCCACATCGGCGAACGTGAAGCGCGGCGACTTCGGGGCGTCCCTCAATCCCACCGTGGTCAATGCGGGCAGCTCGAACGTGGAAGTGACGGTGAGCATCACGAACAACGGCTGCGCGGCGGTCACGAGCGTAGCGATCACGCCCCCCGCCGGCTGGACCGGCTCGGCGGACAGCTACTCGCTGGTCGACATCGTCGGGAGCTCGATCGAGACGTGGACCGCGGCGGGCGTGGGGCCGGTCACCTTCACCGCGCCCAACCTCGCGGCCCAGATGCCGCTCGGCTTCGGCGGGGACTTCGCCGTGGTCTTCGCCGCGACGCCGGCGGCGGCCGGCGCGGGCAACTTCACCGTGCGGGTGACGGACGCGAACGGGCTCTTCACCGATATCCCGCTTCCGATCACCGTGAATGCCTTCAAGTCGGGTACCCTGAACGACGCCGCGAGCCGCGTGTGGCGCGAGATCTTCCAGTGAAGGGGATCGACTGATGCGATTGCTGCCGGAATGGCCGTGGCGGGGGCGCGCGAAGGGCGGCGTCCTGGCGGTCGCGCTGGGCGAGAACTCGCTCCGGTATGTGTTCGCGCGCGAGGCGGGCGAGCGGGGCGCCACCGTCGCCGCCTGGGGCGTCGAATTGCGAGGCTCGCAGACCCGCGAGTCGTTCCTCAAGCGCGCGAAGGCGCTGCTTCCCCGGGCCGCCCAGGCGGTCCTCATGCTCGACCCGGGCGACTACCAGATCCTCCAGCTCGAGGCGCCCAACGTGCCTCCCGAGGAGGTCCGCGGGGCCGTACGCTGGCGGGCGACGGAATTCGTCGAGGGCTCCCCCCTCGACTACACGATCGACGTGCTGAACGTGGCTTCCGCGGGCGAGGGCCCGGGGAAGCTCATCGTCGTGGCCGCCCACAACGACCTCCTGCGCTCGCGCATGAAGGACGGGGAAAGCCTCGGGCTCTCGCTCTCGGTGATCGACGTCGCGGAGACCGCGGAGCGGAACCTCCTCAACGCAGCGCTCCTCGCGGAGTCGTCCGAGCTGGAGGTCGCCGCCGCGCTCGTCGCGCACGCGGGACACGCCTCGATGATCATCGCCGTGCGCGGGCAGCTGCGCTTCTTCCGCCGCTTCGAGTTCAACGTCGACCGCCTGGCGCTCCCCGTCGAGGAGGAGGAGCCGCTGATGATGGCGCAGGGCCAGGGGGCGGAGGCCATCTCGCGCTCGCTCACGCAGCTGCAGCGCAGCCTCGACCTCTGGGACAACACCTACGTGCAGCTGCCGCTCGATACGCTGCGGGTCCATGCCGGCGCGCATACCGCCGCGATCGTCGATCGCATCGGACCCGCGGCCGGGGTCGATACCCGTCCGCTCGCCTTGTCGGGCGTCTTCCGCGCCGCGGCGGGGAGGAAGGCCCCTCCCTGGGAAGATCCGGCCTACCTGCCGCTCCTCGGCGCGCTGCTGCGACCCCGGGAGGCGCGATGAGCACGGTCGCCTTCGCCGGCCCCCAGCAGGTCAACCTCTATGACCCGTCGCTGCTGCCGCCGCGGCACGCGTTCACCGTGCGCCAGCTGCTCGCGTGGGTGCTCATCGCGGCGCTGGCACTCGGCGTGATCGCGTGGTGGGCGCGGGGCCAGATCGGATCGCTTCGCCAGGAGATGGCCCAGCAGGCCGCGCGGCCGCGGCCGCCGGAGGCCGGCCCCACGCAGCAGCAGGTCACGGGCCTCGAGCAGGCGCTGCGCGCGCGGATGGCGCTCCTCGAGGCGCGCCGCGCCGCGCGCGAGGCGCTGGAGCGCGGGATGGCGCGCCCGGATGCGGGGCCGAGCGCGGTCCTGCGGCGCATGGCGGAGACCATTCCCCCGAGCGCCTGGCTGCTGGAGCTTCGCGTGGCGGGAAGCCACGTGGACATCCGGGCGAAGGCGCTCGATCCGGCGGCGGTCGACGCGTGGCTCGAGCGGCTGCGCGCGGCGCGCTTCCTCGCCGAACGGCCGGCGCCGACGCTCCGCCTCGACCGCATCGACCCGCCGGCGGGCTCGACGCAGGCCATTCCCGTCTACGCCGTGCAGCTCTCGGCCGCGCTCGAGGCGCCCTTCGCCGACGAAGGAGCGCGGCCATGATGGCGGGCTGGGAGAAGCTCGTGGCCCGCGTGAACGCGATGAAGCGCCGCGAGCGCCTGCTCCTCTTCGCGGCCATCGTGATCCTCCTCGGGGCCGTGACGAACCAGCTCTTCATCGCGCCGCTCACGCGCCTGCAGGCGCAGCGCGCGCGCGAGATCGACAGCAACACCGAGGCGCTGGAAGCGCAGCGGGCGAAGCTCGAGCAGGCGCTCGCGGGAAGCCGGCGCGCGCGCGTGGCCGAGCTCGAGGGGCAGATCGCCGCCACGCAGTCCGAGATCGAGGCGGCCGACCGGGCGATCGCCTCGATCTCCGCCTCCGCGACCGACGAAGCGGCGCTGCGTGCGGTGCTCACGCGGTCGCTGCAGGGAACGCGCAAGGTCGCGCTGCTGCGCGTGAGCACGGCGGACGGTGCGGCGGCGGGAGGAGCGCCCGCGGCGGGCCGCGGAGTGGACATCACCCTCGGGGGCGACTATCTTGACCTGATGGAGTATCTCGCGGCGCTGGAGGCGGCCCTGCCGCAGGCCCGCTGGAGCGCCCTGCGGCTCACCGCGGAGACGACGCCCGTGCAACTGTCGGTGCGGATCGCGACGCCGCGGGATCCGCGATGATCCATCCCATCGCCAGCGCCGCATCGATCGCCCTGCTCCTCGCCGCGTCCGCCGCCTGCGCGGATGCGCGAGCGCAGTCCGCGGGGCGCCGCGATCCGACCGTGCCGCCGCCCGCCTACGGCGCGCAGCCGGAGGCCCGGCGCGATCCCATCGAGGGATTGCGCGCGGAGCATCTCGTCACCGTCGACGGCCGCCGCTATCTCATGTGGCGCGGACGCCGCTACGCGGTGGGCGACAGCCTGCAGGGTGCGCGCATCGAGCGCATCGAGGACACCGGAGTCTGGATCCGCACGGAGCAGGGCGTGCGGAAATTGAGCCTCTTCGCCGGAGTCGAGAAGAACGACCGGGAGCGCACCAAATGACCGCCACGAAACCGAATCCCCATTGGCGCCGGGCCGGCGCCGCGTTCGCCGTCCCGCTGCTCCTCGCGGCCTCCGCGTGCGCGACCGCGCCCACGGTGAGCGACGCGGTCCACGAGGCCGCGGGCGAAGGCGCGCGGCCTCCCAAGGCGCCGGTGATCGTCCCGCCGCAGATCAGCGACGCGCTGCAGGCACCGCCCGCGGACGCCGCGCCCGCCGAATCGCGCTTCGACCTCGTCGTGAACAACGCGCAGGCGCGCGACGTGTTCCTCGCGATGGTTTCGGACACGCGCTACAGCATGCTGATGCACCCGGACGTGAAGGGCACGATGTCGGTGACGCTTCGCGGCGTGACCGTGCGCGAGGCGCTCGAGGCGATCCGCGACGTCTACGGCTACGACTTCAAGATCGACGGGCGCCGGATCACGGTCTACCCGCCCACGCTCCAGACGCGCATCTTCAGCGTGAACTACCTCAACATGCGCCGCGAGGGCCGAAGCGAGATCCGCGTGAACTCCGGCGCTTCCTCGCTCCCCGGCGCCGGCACCTCGGCCGCGGCGCTGCCCGCGGTCGCGCCGGGACAGCCCCAGCCGCAGCAGGCGTTCGAGAACAGCCACCTCGAGACCACCTCGCGCACGGATTTCTGGGCCGAGCTCGCGGAGGCGCTCCGCGGCATCGTCGGCAACGGCCCGGGCCGGAACGTCGTCGTGAGCCCGCAGTCCGGCGTCATCGCCGTGCGCGCCATGCCGGATGAGCTCCGCCAGGTGGAGGCCTACCTCAAGGCCGCGAAGATCTCGGTCGAGCGGCAGGTCATGCTCGAGGCGAAGATCGTGGAGGTGCAGCTGCGCGACGCCTTCCAGAGCGGCGTCGACTGGTCGATCCTGCGCGGACGCGGCGCGGGCGGCGTGCTGAGCGGCTCCGGCGCGAACCAGCTCGTGAATCCGCCGACCTTCCCGCTCCCGCCCGGCTCGCCCGCCGGCCTGCCGCTCCTGCCGGATCCGCAGCGCGGGCTCCTGCAGGACGCGGTCGACTTCCCGGCGCGCGGCGCGGGGCTCTTCGGCCTCGTCTTCGGCACGAAGAGCTTCGAGGGCGTCCTGAGCTTCCTCGAGACCCAGGGCAACACGCAGATCCTCTCCAGCCCGCGCGTGGCGGCGTTGAACAACCAGAAGGCGGTGCTCAAGGTGGGGACGGACGAGCTCTTCGTGACGGGCGTGACGGGCGGCACCGTGACGGCCGGCGCGTCGCTCTCCGGCGCCGTCACCACGCTTCCCACGATCCAGCTCTCGTCGTTCTTCTCCGGCATCGCGCTGGACGTCATGCCCCAGGTGGACGAGGGCGACACGATCACGCTCCACGTCCATCCGTCGGTCACGTCGGTGACGGAGGTGGTGAAGCAGATCGACCTGGGCGGCTCCATCGGCTCGGTGCGCCTCCCGCTCCCGGCCAACAGCACCAACGAGACCGACACGGTCGTGCGCGTGACGGACGGCTACATCGTCGCGATCGGCGGGCTCATGCAGGTGCAGTCGTCGGACCAGCGCTCGGGGCTCCCGGGCACCGGGAAGGTGCCGGTCCTCTCGAACCTCCTCGGCAACCAGCAGGAGAGCGGCACCAAGCGCGAGATCGTGGTGCTCATCAAGCCCACGATCATCCGCTCCGCCGAGGACTGGCGCGAGCAGGCGCGCGAGGCCGCCGCCCGCATGGACCAATACGGCAAGCCGCGCACCGTGATCACGATCGACGGGACACCCGCGGGCTCGCCCGCCGCGCCGAAATAGCCATGTACCACCTCCACTTCAGCCTGCGCGAGCCGCCGTTCTCGCTCACGCCGGACACCGCCTACTTCTTCGCGCACCCGAGCGCGCAGGCGGCGCTCAACACGCTTCTCGTGGCGCTTCGCTCCGGCGAGGGCTTCGTGAAGATCGTGGGCGAGGTGGGATGCGGGAAGACGCTCCTCTGCCGCCGCCTCCTCGCGGCGCTTTCGAAGGATTGCGAGACGGCGTACATCCCGAACCCCTCGCTCGATTCCCGCACGATGCTCCTCGCGGTGTGCGAGGAGCTGGGGATCCGCGTCGATGCGACCGCGACCGGGCACCGGGTCGTGAAGGAGCTCGAGCGGGCGCTCCTCGAGCGCGCGCGGGCGGGGCGCCGGGTCGTGCTCGTGATCGACGAGGCGCAGGCGATCCCGGACCGGACGGTGGAGCTCCTGAGGCTCGTCTCCAACATCGAGACGGAGAAGCGGAAGCTCCTCCAGATCGTGCTCTTCGGCCAGCCGGAGCTCGACGCGCGGCTCGCGCAGCCGCACCTTCGCCAGCTCCTGCAGCGCATCTCGTTCTCCGAGCGCATCCACCCCCTGGGCGAGGAAGAGGTGGGCGAGTACGTGCGCCACCGGCTCGCCGTCGCGGGCGCCGGCGACGCTCGCGTCTTCGACGACCGCGCGCTCGCGGAGCTCTCGCGGCGCAGCGGCGGCGTCCCGCGCCTCATCAACGTGATCGCGCACAAGGCGATGATGCTGGCGTTCGGCGAGGGCGCGACGACGGTCGCCGGCCGCCACGTCGCGATGGCGTCGGACGACACGCCGGGGCTCGGCGCCTCGGCCCGCCTGCGTTGGTTCGGATGGATGTTCGCGGGCGCCGGACGGAGCCGCTCGTGAGCGTCGTGAACCGCATGCTGCTCGACATCGACCACCGCCTCGCCGCGCGCGGGGCGGAGCCGAACCGCGTCTACCCGGACATCCGCAGCGTTTCCATGGCGCCGCGCGCGTCGCCGCGGAGCCCCCTCGGCATCGCGCTC
>DATAMY010000051.1:0-2311 GCA_036266535.1 Usitatibacter sp.
TGAAGGATACGAATGACGAATTTTACTCGAAAACCGGCCGCCCCTCACCTTCCCGTGGTGCCCGTGCGCCTCGCGGCCGCCGACCGCGCGGCCCTCCTCGAGCACTTCAAGGCTCTCGATGCCGAAGACCGCCGGCTTCGCTTCGGCCTTCCCCTGGGCGACGCGGCCCTCGAGGCTTATGTGCAGCGCATCGACTTCGAGGGCGACGACGTGCTCGTGGTCCACGACGAGGGCCTGCGCATCGTCGCTGCGATCCACGTCGCGCGCGCGGGCAGCGCCGCCGAGCTGGGCCTGTCGGTGCTTCCCGGCCATCGGGCCGAGGGCGTGGGCTCCGCGCTCTTCGAGCGTGCCGTGATGCGCATCCGCAATCGCGGCCTCGGGTCGGTGTATATCCACTGCCTCGTCGAGAACGCGGCGATGATGCACATCGCGCGCAAGCTCGGCATGCGCGTGGTGCGCGAAGGCGCGGAAACGGATGCGTACCTCGCCCTGCCTCCCGCAACAGCGCAGACGCAGTGGGACGAATGGGTTCGCGACCAGCAGGCCAACGCGGTGAAGGCCCTCCGCCAGCAGGCGCGGCTTTCCCGCGCGCTCATGGGAATCTTCGGCTAGGCCGCCTGCAGCCAGAGGCCCTTCAGGTACTCGCCTTCGGGGAAGTGGATGGAGACGGGATGGTCCAGCGCGGCGCCCAGGTGGCGGCGGATCTGCAGGTCGGCGCGCGCGTCCGCCGCCGCGCCCGCGACGATCTTCTGGAACAGATCGGGGCTCACCGCGCCCGAGCACGAGAACGTGAGGAGGTGCCCGCCCGGGGCGAGGAGCTTCATCGCCCACAGGTTGATGTCCTTGTAGGCGCGCGCGGCGTTGGGGACATGCTTCTCGGTCGGCGCGAACTTCGGCGGGTCGAGCACGATGAGTCCGAACCTGCGGTCCTGGTCGCGGAACTTGCGAAGCTGCGAGAAGACGTCGGCGGCGAGCCACTCGGCGCGCGAGGCTTCCAACGCGTTGATCTCGACGTGGCGCCGGGCGGCGGCGAGCGCCTCCTCGGAGGTGTCAAGCGACGTCACGCGAGTGGCGCCCGCCTTCAACGCGGCGAGGCTGAAGCCGCCCGTGTAGCAGAAGGCGTTCAGCACGTCGCGGCCGGCGGCGAGCGTGCCCGCGAGGCTTCGATTCTCCCGCTGGTCCAGGTAGAAGCCCGTCTTCTGCCCGTGCACCACGTCCACCTCGTACGCGATGCCGTCCTCCTGGATGCGTACCACCGTCGCGGCGGGGCCCAGGAGCGGGCCGGAGCGCGGCGCAAGCCCTTCGAGCACGCGCACCTCCACGTCGGAGCGTTCGTAGATCGCCTTCGCGCCCGTGATCTCCTCGAGCAACGCGGGCCACGCCGCTCGCCAGCGCTCGGCGCCCGCCGAGAGGACCTGCACCACGAGCGTGCCGGCATAGCGGTCCACGACGAGACCCGGAAGCCCGTCGGATTCGCCGTGCACGAGCCGCATCGCGTCGCTTCCCTTGGGCACCGCCGCGCGCCGCGCGATGGCCGCCATGAGCCGCCCGCGCAGGAACGCTTCGTCGATCGTTTCCTTCGCCTCGAACGACCAGGCACGCGCGCGGATCTGGGAATCCGCGCAGTACGCCGCCCATGCGAGGAATGCTCCATCCTTGCCGTGCACCGCCACGGTCTCTCCCATGCCGGGGCTTCCCTCGATGCTCTCGACGGCTCCCGAGAACACCCACGGGTGGCGATGGCGCAGGGACTTCTCGCGTCCGGGCTTCAGGACGAGGCGGGGAGGGCTCACGGGTGAGTGCGGCGGAATGGGACGATAATTCTACGATGGATGGCCGCATCGTCGAGAAGGCCGGCGACATCACCCGCGAGGAGGTCGATGCGATCGTGAACGCGGCGAACTCGGGCCTCCTGGGCGGTGGCGGCGTGGACGGGGCCATCCATCGCGCGGGCGGCCCGGAGATCCTCGCCGCCTGCCGCCGGATCCGCGAGACGCAATATCCCGATGGCCTTCCCACCGGCGAAGCGGTCATCACGCCCGGGGGCCTGCTTCGCGCGAAGTACGTGATCCACACGGTGGGGCCGATCTACGGCCGGCACGGCGGCGCCGAGCCCACGCTCCTCGCCCGCTGCTACGAGCGCTCGATCGCGCTCGCCGCGAAGCACGGTCTTTCGTCGATCGCCTTCCCCGCGGTCTCGACGGGCGTGTACGGCTATCCGAAAGAGGAGGCGAAGCGCGTCTCGTTGCGGGCCGTCGAGGGCGCGATCCGGGTTCACCCCTCCATCGTCGAGGTGAGGCTGGTGTACTTC
>DATAMY010000052.1:0-26052 GCA_036266535.1 Usitatibacter sp.
GCGAGATTTCCGGATACGTACTGGCGCCAAGGGCTCGTCGAGTCGTAGAGCACCGCGCCTGCCGTGAACGCGTTGGCGCGGCTCCACCGCTGCAGCCACCGAACGTCGAGACCCGTATAGCGAAACCGCTGGTCCTCGACCACGGTCGTCGCCGGCTGGGGCTGCGGCGCGACCGCGGCCGCGGCGGTGCGCCGCGCGAGGTCCTGCCACCCCGTCCAGAGCTTCGCCGCCAGGCCCGAGCGCGCGTCGGGCTTGTCCTCGTAGCGCAGGACCGCGGTATCGCGCTCGACCCACACGCGGTTGAAAGGCGTGCTCGTGGTGTCGCGGTCGGCCTGGTACTGCGCGAGCGAAAGGCGCCCCGGGTCGCCGCTCGTCGATCCGTACCCGTGCAGGTCCAGGTCCAGGCGGCGCCGGGAATCGATCACGTATCCGGCATGCAGGTCGCCCTGGGTCACGCGGTAACCGCCGTTCGACCGCTCGCCCTCGCCTCCGCGCTCGCCGGCGTTCACGCGGAAGTCCCAGCCTTCGCGCCGGCCCGACCAGGTCTCGAACGTGGAGAACATGCGATGCGCGCCGAAGACGTTCTCCGCCGATCCGCCTCCCATGCCCACGCGGGGATCGGTCGGCCGGGAGACGAAGTTCAGCACGGGCGCGGGCTGCGGCCCGTAAAGAAGGCTCGCCCCGCCGCGGATCAGCTGCACCGACTCGATCGCCTGGGGCATCGGCGTGTAGTAGATGGTCGGGAAGCCGATCCAGTCGCTCTCGATCGGAAGCCCGTCCTGCAGCACCAGCACGAACTCCGACTCCTGCGGATTGCCGAGCCCGCGATAGGAGAAATTCCACTGCGAAGGATTCTGCTGCTCCGAGACGAAAAGCCCGGGCAGCCGCGCGAAGAGCGCGCGCACGTCGTTGTCGAGCACGGGCGGCTGCTCGTCCAGCCTCGCGACGCTGCTCCGCTTCGTGACCGTGATCGCGTTGGACGCGGCGTCGACCTCCGGCAGCAGGTGCTGGCGCCGGTAGTTCCAGTCCGGCGCCCTTTCGCGCTCGCCCGTGACGGAGATCGACTCGCGCGGCGCGGGGTTGGCTTCCGGATCCTCGTCGGCGCTCGCCGCGTGCACCGCGAGCGCGTGGAGAAGGGGCAGCGCGACGAGCAGCGCGGCGGGGAGGCGGAGCATCGCGCCATGGTAGACGAAAGAAAAAGCCCCGCCGGAGCGGGGCTTTTTTTGCAACGTTGCAACGAAGGCTGGATCCCCGACTGAAACCTCGGGGATGACATCCGTGTGGCGCGCCGAAAGGGCGCGCCGCCGGATGTCACATATCCATATCACCCATGCCGCCCATGCCGCCCGGCATGCCGGCGGCCATGCCCTTCTCGTCCTTCGGCAGCTCCGCCACCATCGCATCGGTGGTGAGGATGAGGGACGAGACGGACGCGGCGTTCTGCAGCGCGTAGCGCGTGACCTTCGTGGGGTCGAGCACGCCCATCGCCACCATGTCGCCGTACTCGCCCGTCTGGGCGTTGTAGCCGAAGTTGCCCTTGCCTTCGAGGACCTTGTTGATCACGACCGAGGGCTCGTCGCCGGCGTTGCGCGCGATCTCGCGCATCGGCTGCTCCAGGGCGCGGAGCACGATCTTCACGCCCGCCGCCTGGTCCTCGTTGTCCGTCTTGATCTTGGCCACCGCCTCGCGCGCGCGCAGCAGCGCCACGCCGCCGCCCGGGACGATGCCTTCTTCCACGGCCGCACGGGTCGCGTGCAGCGCGTCCTCGACGCGGGCCTTCTTCTCCTTCATCTCGACTTCCGTCGCGGCGCCGACCTTGATCACCGCCACGCCGCCCGCGAGCTTCGCCACGCGCTCCTGGAGCTTCTCCTTGTCGTAGTCGCTGGTGGCTTCCTCGACCTGCTTGCGGATCGATTCCACGCGCGACTTGATGGCGTCTTCCTTGCCCGCGCCGTCGATGATCGTCGTGTCTTCCTTGCCGATCTCGATCCGCTTGGCGCGCCCGAGGTCCTTGATCTGGACGTTCTCGAGCTTGAGTCCCAGCTCCTCGGCGATCACGGTGCCGCCGGTGAGGATGGCGATGTCTTCCAGCATGGCCTTCCTGCGGTCGCCGAAGCCCGGGGCCTTCACGGCGCAGGTCTTGAGGATGCCGCGCAGGTTGTTCACGACGAGCGTGGCGAGCGCCTCGCCGTCCACGTCCTCGGCGATGATGAGGAGCGGGCGGCCGGCCTTGGCGATCTGCTCCAGCACCGGCAGGAGGTCGCGGATGTTCGAGATCTTCTTGTCGTGCAGGAGGATGAACGGGTCGTCGAGGACGGCGACCTGCTTGTCCGGGTTGTTGATGAAGTACGGGGAGATGTAGCCGCGGTCGAACTGCATGCCCTCGACCAGGTCCAGCTCGTTCTCGAGGCCCTTGCCGTCCTCGACGGTGATGACGCCTTCCTTGCCGACCTTGTCCATCGCTTCCGAGATCGTCTTGCCGATCTCCGGGTCCGCGTTGGCGGAGATGGCGCCGACCTGGGCGATCTCCTTGGAGGTGGTGCAGGGCTTGCTGATCTTCTTCAGCTCCTCGACCGCGACGGTGACCGCCTTGTCGATGCCGCGCTTGATGTCCATCGGGTTCATGCCGGCGGCGACGTACTTCATGCCTTCGGCGACGATCGACTGGGCCAGCACGGTCGCGGTGGTGGTGCCGTCACCGGCGACATCGGAAGTCTTGGAGGCGACTTCCTTCACGAGCTGCGCGCCCATGTTCTCGAACTTGTCCTTCAGCTCGATCTCCTTCGCGACCGACACGCCGTCCTTGGTGACGGTGGGGGCGCCGAACGAGCGCTCGAGCACGACGTTGCGGCCCTTCGGGCCCAGCGTCACCTTGACCGCATCGGCCAGGATGTTCACGCCCGCGATCATGCGGACTCGCGCGGCTTCCTTGAATTTGACGTCTTTGGCTGCCATGGTGGTTTCCTCTCGATTTCGGTGATTTGGCGGTCAGTTCACGACGGCCATGATGTCTTCCTCGCGCATGACGAGCAGCTCGTCGCCCTCGACCTTCACGGTCGTGCCCGAGTACTTGCCGAAGAGGACCTTGTCGCCGACCTTGAGGTCGACCGGCGTGAGCTTCCCGTCGTCGTTCCTCTTGCCGGGACCGATCGCGAGCACCTCGCCCTGGTCGGGCTTCTCGGCGGCGGTGTCGGGGATGACGATGCCGGACGCGGTCTTGCGCTCCTCTTCGAGGCGCTTGATGATCACGCGGTCGTGCAGCGGACGCAGTTTCATGGTTTCGCTCCTGATGGGTTCTTCGATGGGGACCCTTCGCGGCGATCTCTCGCAAAAACCTGCGGCGGGTCCGGGTTGCTGGGTTCTGGCGGGGATTGGCACTCACCCGCGGCGAGTGCTAATAATAGGCGCCGAAGAGGCCGGATTCAAGACCCCCGCCGCAATAAATCGTAGGAAGGGGCCGACGCGGGTGGCAACCGGTCCTGACAAAAGCACCCGGAAAACAGTCGCTTGGAGTTATATCGATGTAAGTGGGCGCTTGCTCTAGAGGAGCCGCGCGAATGCCCGCGCCGCCGCTTCCCGCGCCCGGCCCAGGAACGAACGATCCCGCCACTGCGCCAGGGTGATCGCCCGCGAGTGGGCGACGTCGTCCGCGAACGCCCGGTCCATCGCCGCGGCGAATTCCGGCCCCAGGACCACGGCGTTCAGCTCGTCGTTGTGCACGAGGCTTCGCCAGTCGAGGTTGGTGGAGCCCACCGTGGACCACACGCCGTCGATGCTGGCCGTCTTCGCGTGGAGGAGCCGGCCCTCGCGCTCGTAGATCTTCACCCCCGCCGAAAGGAGCTCGTCGTAGTACGAGCGCGCGGCGTTCGTCACTAGCCAGCTGTCCGATCGGCTGGGAAGCACGAGCCGCACGTCCACGCCCCGCCGCGCCGCGTTCTCCAGCGCCTCGCGAAGCTCGCGAGCGGGGACGAAGTACGCGTTGGTGATGCGGACCTGCGTCTCGGCGTTGTCGATCGCGGAGATGAGCGCCACGTAGAGCGCGTCCACGCCGTCGTCCGGGGAGCCAGCGATCGCGCGCACGATCTCGGAGCCCGCCGGGCCCAATTGCGGGTAGTACCTGGCGCCCGCGAGCGGCGAGTCCTTCCGCTCGCGCGCCCACTGCTCGAGGAAAAGCCGCTGGAGCTGGGCCACGACCGGGCCCTCGAGGCGCAGCTGCGTATCGCGCCACGGACGGTCCTCGAACGGCATGTCCGCGGTTGGCGCGGGAGCGGACCCGCCGGGGCCGCGCGGCGCCGGGCCATAGGTCTTGCTGATGTTGATGCCGCCCAGGAAGGCAACCCGCCCGTCGACCACCATGAGCTTCCGGTGGTCGCGGTGCTGGAGTGCCAGGCCCTTCTCGAGGAGGCTCGCCGTGGAGACCGGGTTGTACTCCACCACCTCGATCCCCTGGCGGCGCATGCCCTCGAAGAATTCCGCCGGCGTGTCCTTCGAGCCCACGCTGTCGTAGAGCACGCGGACCTCGACTCCCGCCCGGCGGCGCTCCGCGAGGGCCGCGGCGAACTCGCGCCCCACGTCGCCCGCCTCGAAGATGTACATCTCGAGGTGGATGCTCGACCGCGCGCCGCGGATCGCCTGGAGCATGGCGCCGTAGGCGGCGCGGCCGTCCTGGAGGAGCGTCGCCTTGTTGCCGAGGGAAAGCGGGGTTCCCGCGAGCGCCTGCTCGAGGGCGGCGTAGCGATCGAGGACGCTCGTCTGCGGCGAGCGGCGGCGCAGGTCCTCGAGCACCTTGGCGCTCGCTTCGCGCGAGAGCACGCCGCCGTGGGCGCTGCGCACCTGCACGGGCTCCGCGTGCCTCGCGAGGATCTCGCGGTCGAGGTCCGGAACCGTCGCGCAGGAAGCCGCGAGCGCCACCGCGCCCACGGCCAGCCTGCGAAGGGCCCTCGTCGCGATCCGCATCGGCGAGGGCGGGGCGATCCTCCTACCGCGCGAGCCGCGTGCAGCGGCCGAACTGGTAGGTGACGCGGCGCGGCCGGCGCGCCTGGCGCACGCGGGTGGGAAGCGCCACGTACGGGCACGGCGGATTGCGGTAGCCGCCTTCCTCGAGCGTGAGATCCTCCGCGACCTCCGCCCACACGCCGCCGCGCACCGGCCGGAAGAGCCACGAGAGATAGCCCGCGCGCGCCGCCGCCTCGATGAGATCGTCCGCGTCCGGCACATCCGCCACCACCGGCGGCTGGCCGTCGATCGTGACGGGGCTCGATCCGAAGGCGCCCCTGCATTCCACGGATTCCTGCTCCGTTCCGCCCGGGCGCACGAAAGGCAGCGCCTCGGTGCGCGCGACGTCCCAGGAGCCCAGCTCCCACGCGACGTCGAGCACCGCGTTCTCGAGCTCGTCCAGGCGGTCCCAGCGCTCGTTCAGCTGGAGCGCCGAGCTGGGCACCGGCTGGTAGCCCACGACGTTCGCGTCCGTCACCGCCGCGAGCCGCGTCTCGACGAATCCGTGCCAGTGCAGCGTGAGCACCACGGGTGTGTTCGCATAGGGGACCGCGGCGACGGTGATCGCGACCAGCGGCAACCGGTTGGAGACGAGCTGCGTCTCGATTCGCTCGAGCAATTCCATGTTCGTTTCGTCCTCCCTCGTGAGAAGAGTTTCCCGATGGGGAGTTCGCCTCCCATGTCCATCGGAAGCAACCGGCGTGCTCGAAATCGCTTTTCGCATGAAACCAAGGACCGGTGTTGTTAGCACTCGCCTGAGATGGTTGCCAGCCGCGCCGCGCATCCGACCCTCCCCGGTAATAACGTCCGACGCGGCGTTCTCGTCGACCGGCTAGAATGTCCGGCGTCTCCACTTCCGAAGGCGATTCATGCCGCTGCTGGGAAACGCGGAGAAGGCGGAGCTCGAGAAGCTGATCCTCGAGCGGCTGGTCGAGCGCTACGAGGCCCAGGGCTCCGGGGCGCTCCTCGCCGAGGGCCTGCGCGTGGTGGCGAACGGCGACGGCATCGCACTGGACGAGGGCGAGCTCGCGGATCCCCTGGCCGCCGTCGAGGTGCGCTCGCTCTTCACCGCGCTCTGCTACGTGACCGGCGGCACCACCGCCCTTCCCCGCGACGCGTTGGAGCCCCTCGCCTCGGAGGCGACCAGCGCGCTCTCCGCGCAGATCAACCGCATCGCGCAGGCGCGATGACCAACCGGGAGATGGTGGCGCGGAGCCTCGCCGCCGTCTGGCATCCCTGCACGCAGATGAAGTCCCACGAGCGCTTCCCGCTCGTGCCCGTCGCGCGCGCGTCCGGCGCCTGGCTCGAGGACTTCGAAGGCCGGCGCTACCTGGACGCCGTGAGCTCGTGGTGGGTGAACCTCTTCGGCCACGCGCATCCGGCGATCAACGCCGCGCTTCGCGAGCAGATGGACACGCTCGAGCACGCGATGCTCGCCGGCTTCACGCACGCGCCGGCGATCGAGCTCGCGGAGCGCTTGGCGGCGATCGCGCCCGGGACGCTCGGGCATGCGTTCTTCGCGTCGGACGGAGCGAGCGCCACGGAGATCGCGCTCAAGATGGCGGCGCACTACTGGGCGAACCGCGGCCGGCCGGAAAAGAACCGCTTCGCCTCGCTCCAGGGCGGCTACCACGGCGAGACCGCCGGGGCGCTGGGGGTCACCGACGTCCCGATCTTCCGCGCGGCGTACTCGGCACTGGTGCGCGGCTCGATCGTGGCGCCGTTCCCCGCGCGATCCGCGGACGACCATCGCTTCGGCGGCATCCGCGGCGCGATCGACGCGGCGGACGCGCTCGGGAAGATCCTCTCGGAGCGGCATTCCGAAATCGCCGCGTTCATCGTGGAGCCGCTCGTGCAGGGCGCGAGCGGCATGCGCTTCCACCATCCCGAGTACCTGCGGCGCGCGCGCGAGCTCTGCACGCGCCACGAGGTGCTCTTCGTCGCGGACGAGATCATGACCGGCTTCGGGCGCACGGGGACGATGTTCGCGTGCGAGCAGGCGGCCATCGCGCCGGACCTGCTCTGCCTCTCGAAGGGCATCACGGGGGGCTACCTGCCGCTCTCGTGCGTGCTCGCGACCGACGACCTCTACGCGGCGTTCTACGACGAGGAAGTGGCGCGCGGGTTCCTGCATTCGCACTCGTACACCGGGAACCCTCTCGCCTGCCGCGCCGCGTGCGCAGTGCTGGACCTCTTCGAGCGCGACGACGTGCTCGCGGCGAACGAGCGGAAGGCCGCGCGCTTCGTCGCGCGCGCGGATGCCCTCGCGCACCATCGCAGCGTGCGCGACTTCCGCCACCTCGGGATGATCTGGGCGTTCGAGGTGGAAAGCGACGAGCCCGCCTTCGCGGCGCGCGCCTTCGAGATCGCCCTCGAATGCGGCGTGCTGCTGCGGCCGATCGGGCGCACGGTCTACTTCATGCCGCCGTACATCGTGGACGAGGCCGAGTTCGGGCTCATGGTGGACGCGGGAGTCGCGATCGCGGATCGCCTGGGGCGCGCCGCGTGAGGCCGGGAGCGGCGAGCGCGATGCGCGCGCTGGGCGCGCTGCTTCTCGCGGCGCCGCTGGCCCTCTCCGCGCGCGACCTTCCCCGCACGGTGCTGGACGCGCTCGCCGCCGCGGGCGTCCCCGCCTCCGCCGTCGCGATCAAGGTGGAACCCGCGGACGGGGGCCCCGCCGTGCTCTCCCACCAGGAGCGCGCCGCGTTCAATCCGGCGTCCGTGATGAAGCTCGTGACGAGCTATGCGGCGCTGGACCTGCTGGGCCCGGCGTTCACGTTCCGGACCGACGCGCTCCTCGCCGGGGAGCTCCACGACGGCGTGCTCGCCGGCGACCTCGTGCTGCGCGGCGGCGGGGATCCCAAGCTCACGTACGAGCGGATGTGGCGGATGGCCCACCGCCTGCGCGCCCGCGGCCTGCGCGAGATCCGCGGCGACGTCGTGGTCGACCGCGGCTACTTCGCGCCGCTCCCCGCCGAGCCCCGCGCGTTCGACGCCGAGCCGCGCCGCGCGTACAACGTCGCGCCGGATGCGCTCCTCGTGAATTTCGGCGCGGTGGATTTCACGTTCGTGCCCGCGGGCGAGGCGGTGCGCGTGCTGGCCGAGCCGGATCTCCCGAACGTGCAGGTGACGAGCCGCATCCACGCGGTGCCCGGGCCCTGCGGCGCATGGCGCCACGGCCTCCACTACGATGTCCAGGCGACGGGCCTCCTCGCGACCGTCGCCTTCGCGGGCGACTACCCGCTGGAGTGCGGCGAGCGCGCGTGGCCGCTCGCGGTCTTCGACGACGCGCGCTTCTTCGAGTCGGTCTTCCGGTGGGTGTGGAGCGAGGCGGGAGGAAAGCTCACCGGGAAGGTGCGCGACGGGCCCACGCCGGCGGGCGCGCGGCTCTTCGACCGCGAGGAGTCCGAGCCGCTCGCGAGCCTCATCCGCGACATGAACAAGTTCTCGAACAACGTGATGGCGCGGCACCTCTTCCTCGCACTCTCGGCCGAGCGCACCGCCGGGAACGGCTCCGCGGCCGAGAGCGCCCGCATCGTCCGCGAGTGGCTGGCCGCGAAGGGGATCGACGCGCCCGAGCTCGTGCTCGAGAACGGCTCCGGCCTCTCGCGCGACGAGCGCCTGAGCGCGGCGACGCTGGCGGCGCTCCTGAAGAGCGCCTGGGCGAGCGGCTCCATGCCCGATCTCGCGGCGTCCCTGCCCATCTTCGCCGTGGACGGCACGCTCGGGAGCCGCCCGGCGAGCGGCTCGGCGGGACGCGCGCATCTCAAGGGCGGGACGCTCACGGGCGTGCAGAGCCTCGCGGGCTACGTGCTCGATCGCTCCGGCCGCCGGTGGATCGTCGTCATGCTGGTGAACCACCGGAACGCCAACGCGGCGCAGCCCGCGTTCGACGCGCTGGTCGACTGGGTGGGCCGGCGCGGCACTGCGCGCGAGGCCGGAGGAAAGCGATGACGCGCGCGACCCACGAGGTGGCCAACCAGCCGCCGCCCCTCGGCGATGGCGACGCGTGGGCGCGCGACCCGTGGCTGCGCGCGGCGGCCGCGCGCTGGGGCGCGAACGGGATACAGGATCGCGCGAGCGCGCTCGGCCGCTTCGTGGGCTCCGAGGAAGGACGCGAGCACGCGCGGCTCGCCAACCGCCACGTCCCGGAGCTTCGAACGCACGACCGCTGGGGCCGGCGCATCGATCTCGTGGAGTACCACCCGTCCTACCACGCGCTCATGTCGCGCGCGATCGGCGCCGGCGTGCATTCGCTCGCATGGAAGGCGCCGCGGGGGTTCGCCGCGCGCGCCGTGCTCTTCTACCTCTGGAACGAGCTCGAGCAGGGAACGGCGTGCCCGGTGACCATGACCTTCGCCTCGATCCCGATCTTCGAGCACGCGCCGGAGCTCGCGCGCGACTGGCGCCCGAAGGTCCTCGCCGACGCCTACGACCCGCGCCCCGCCCCGCTCGCCGCCAAGGCCGGCGTAACCCTCGGCATGGCGATGACCGAGAAGCAGGGCGGCTCGGACCTGCGCCAGGTGGCGACGACGGCCGAGCGCGACGGCGATGCATGGCGCCTCACCGGGCACAAGTGGTTCTGCTCCGCCCCCATGAGCGATGGCTTCTTCACGCTCGCCCGCCCGGCCGAGGGCGTGAGCTGCTTTTTCGTCCCGAGGTCGCTCCCGGACGGCACGCGCAACGCCTTCGAGATCCAGCGCCTGAAGGACAAGGTCGGGAACCGCTCCAACGCATCGGCGGAGATCGAGTATCGCGGCACGTGGGCGTGGGGGGTCGGGGCGCCGGGCCGCGGCATCGCGACCCTCATCGAGATGGCGCACCACACGCGCTTCGACATCGTGGTGGGCGTCGCGGGCATGATGCGCGCGGCGCTGGACCAGGCGATGCACCACGCGCGCCATCGCATGGCCTTCGGGAAGCGCCTGGCCGAGCAGCCGCTCATGGCGAACGTGCTCGCGGATCTCGCCCTCGAGGCCGAGGCGGCGCTCCTCCTCGCGTTCCGGCTCGCGGCCGCGTTCGATGCGTCCGCCACCGACGAGCGCGAGCTCCACCTGCAGCGGCTCCTCACGCCGGTCGCGAAATACTGGCTCTGCAAGCGCATGACGCCGATGGCGGTCGAGGCGATGGAATGCCTGGGGGGGAACGGCTACGTGGAGGAGAGCCCGCTCGCGCGGCTCTTCCGCGAGGCGCCGTTGAACGGCATCTGGGAAGGGAGCGCCAACGTGATCTGCCTCGACGTGCTGCGCGCGATCGCACGCTCGCCCGCGTCGCTCGCGGCTTTGCGCGACGAGGTCGCGGAAGCGCGGGAGCCTCGCGCCACGGCGCTCATGGACCGCGCCCGCACGCTCGCCGCGGATCCCGCGGGGGCGGAACGCGATGCGCGCGCGATCGTGGAGGCGCTCGCGCTCGCGACCCAGGCGGCGCTCATGAAGCGGCATTCGGATGCGGGCGCGGCGGAGGCGTTCTGCGCCTCGCGGCTCGCGGGCGCGCACCCGTTGGGCACGCTCGAAGGGAGGATGGACGCGGCGGGCATCCTGCGCCGCGCCGATTGGGAATAGGCGCTACGGCGGCCTTTGATCGGGGAGCGGCTACGTCGACTTTTGGATTCCTAGGCGGCTACGCCGCTCGGGCTTCCTCGAGGAGCGTGAGCTTCTCGCGGGCGAGCTCGAAGCGCCGGCCCAGCTCGGCCAGGCCCGCGGCGTCGAAATGCCGGGAGAGCCGACCGAACATGTCGTCGTGCTCGCTCTCGATATGGCGCGCGATCAAGTCGCGGGCGACGTTCAGCCGCGCGCGCCATTCGTGGCTCCCGGGCTTCAGGCGTCCCAGCTTCTCGAAAAGCCCCTCGACCAGCTCGTGCTCGACGAACCGCTCGTCCGAGCGCGTGCCGGCGGAGACCCCGCCCTCCGCGCCTTCGAGGGCCCGGTAGACCACGCTCTCTTCCGCGAGCGCGTGGATCACCCAGGAGCGGCGCAGCTGGCGCAGCAGGAAGAGCGAGCGCTGGTCGTCGCGTTCCGCGCGAAGGCGGTCCGCCTCGGCCAGCGTCGCTTCATGGTCCTTGCGCAGACGCTCGCGGATGTCGTCCTCCGGAGCGCCGTCGTTGGCGGGGCTCCGGGACGATTCCATCGGTTGGGGCATGTGCGCGCCGGACCTCGGGTTACTTGTGCTCGTCGGCCGAGCGCTCGATCTTCTTGCCGCCCGCCTGCACGTCCTGGCCGAAGCCTTCCATCGTGTTGCAGGCGCTCAGAAGGAACGCGCCGAGGATGATCGCGATGATTGCTTTCATTGTTGCCTCCGTCGAAAGTTGAAAGTGGGAGGTCCTTGCGACCGTCCCGCCCAAAAACGCATTCCCATCCTGAACGAGGCGTCCCGCCCGGCAAATCAGGCGAGGACGCTGAAGGGTGTCGGTGGGGTCCTACGCCGGGCGCTTGGATGCGGCCATCCGGACGAAGGCGAACACGGCCGCCAACGCGGCCGGCACGGCGCACGCGAACGCGGCCGCGATGCCCAGCGCCGGAAGCGCCGCCGCGAGCACGAGGAAGAACGCCGCGAAGCCGGTGAGCCCGGCCACGAAGCCGCGCACCAGGCGCGCGAGCGCATCCGGGCCGTAGAACGCGAGCGTGAAGGGCGGCATGATCGAGCCGGTGACCGGGACCGAAAGCAGCACGCCGCTCACCACCGGCCCGAACGCGCGCGCGCTCCAGAGGATGCCCGCGGCGAGCACGAGGGCCGCGACCAGCCGAAGCTGCAGCTCCGCGCGCGGGATCGCGGGCGGCGCGGCATGGCCCTCGCCGCGCGGAAGCCATCGCCAGGCGGCGGCGAGGCCCGCGGCGGCGAGCGATGCCGCGGCGAGCGGCCCGGGCGCGATCCTCGCGACGGCCAACGCCACCGCGGCGAAGGCGGCCCATCCCGAGACGAGCGCCACCGGCCAGCGCGCATGCCGGCCCACGTGGGAGAAGGTGAGGAGATGCGCGGCCTGGCCCAGGATCGCCGCGAGCGTGAAGGTGGCCGAGCGCGCGGCGAACGCGGCGCCGTGGTCGAGCGCGAGATAGAGCGTGATGGGACCGCCGATCATCGGCAGTCCCCCGAGGTAGCCGGACACGGCGTGGCCCCACCGCCGCGCCGCGAGGCTCGCGACCCACACCGCCGCCGGCACCAGCGCCAGCCGCAGGACGGTCGTGGCGTCGATCGCGTCCACCGGCTATCGCGAGGGCCGGTTGCCGCCCGCGACCATGCGGTACTCGTAGAGCCGGCACTCGAGCGCGCCGTTGAAGAGCACGGTCTTTCGCGAAGGATGGAGGCGGATGAGGCGCGCGAGCTCCGGATCGCCGGAGAAGATGAACGCGATCCAGCCGGCGAACTTGCGTTTCAGCAGGTCGCCCAGCTGCGGATAGAACGCCGCGAGGCGCTCCGCGTCGCCCAGCCGCACGCCGTAGGGCGGATTGGTCACGAGCATCCCGTGCGCGGCCGGTGCCGAGAGCTCGAGGAGGTTCGCCTGCTTGAGCGAGACCGCGGCCTCGAGCCCGGCCTCGCGCAGGTTCCGGCGCGCCTGCTCGACGGAGCGGCCGAAAAGGTCCGAGCCGAAGATCGGGAGCGCCGCGACCGGTCTTTCCTCCCGCGCCGCGGATGCGTGCTCGCGTTCCCACGCCGCGGCGTCGAAGCGCGCGAGCTTCCGGAACCCGAATTCGCGATCGCGTCCCGGCGCGCGGCCGAGCGTCATGTCCGCGGCCTCCGAGAGGAACGTCCCCGCGCCGCACATGGGATCGAGGAGCGGCGTGCCCGGCCGCCAGCCCGCGAGCCGCAGGATGCCCGCGGCGAGGTTCTTCTTGAGCGGCGCCTCGCCCACGTGCTCGCGGCGCCCGCGCTTGAAGAGCGGATCGCCGCTCGTGTCGAGGTAGAGCGTGCACGTTGCCGCGTCCAGGAAGGCGTGGATGCGCACGTCCGGGTCGCGCGTGGCGACCGACGGCCGCCGGCCCGTCGCTTCCCGGAAATGGTCCGCGACGGCGTCCTTCACCCTGAGCGTCACGAAGTCCAGGCTCTTCACGGGACTGCGGTGCGCGTTGGTCTCGATCTTGAACGTGCGCTCCGAGGAGAAGAGCTCGCGCCAGCGCACGCGCTTCGCGCCCTCGTAGACGTCGTCCTCGCTCGCGTAGGGGTATTGCGCCACCTGCCAGAGGATGCGGCTCGCGATGCGCGAGCGCAGGTTCGCGGCGTAGGCGAGCTCGAACGGGCCGTTGAACGCGACGCCCGCCTCCGCCGCCTCGGCGTGGGCGGCGCCCAGCGCGGAGAGCTCCTCCGCGAGCGCGGGGGCGAGGCCGCGCGGGCACGGCGCGAAGAACGCCTCGTCACCGCGCGGCGCGCGCGGGGGCTTCCGCAATATTTCCCGCCTGGCGGTGTTCACCATGGGGACCCCGTTCCCGGATCTCCTAGAACGGCTTCACCACCACGAGGATCACGATCGCGACGAGGAGCACCGTCGGCATCTCGTTCACCCAGCGGTAGAAGACGTGGGAACGGCGGTTGGCGTCGCGGGCGAAGTCGCCCAAAAGCTTCCGCATCCAGAAGTGATAGGCGACGAGCAGGATGACGAGGGCCAATTTCGCATAGAGCCAGCCGCCGGCGAAGCCGTAGCCCAGCCACAGCCACAGGCCCGAGGCGAGCGTGAGGAGCATCGCCGGCACCATGATGCCGCGGTAGAGCTTCCTCTCCATCACCTTGAAGCGCTCGTTGGACGGCGCATCGGCGGCCGCCGCGTGATAGACGAAGAGCCGCGGCAGGTAGAAGAGACCCGCGAACCAGGCGATGACGAAGACGATGTGCAGGGCCTTGAACCAGAGCATAGGTGTATCATTTTACGTGATGTTTTCTCGCATTCCGGCCGCGGCGGCGACCGCGGCGCTTTTGCTCGCCGCGGGTGCCGCGCATTCCGACCCGGTCGTGAAGACGGAGCACGTCGAGGCGCAGCTCGTCTCGGACCAGGCTTCCGCGCAGCCCGGGAAGCCCATCCTCGTGGGATTGAAGCTCCGCATGGCGGAGCACTGGCACACGTACTGGAAGAATCCCGGCGACTCGGGCCTTCCCACGCGCATCCAGTGGACGCTCCCGCCGGGATGGAAGGCGGGCCCCATCGAGTGGCCGTACCCGTCGACGCTTCCGGTCGGCCCGCTCATGAACTACGGATACGAGGACGACGTGGTCCTCCTCTCGCACCTCACGCCGCCCGCGGACGCGAAGCCCGGCACGGCGGACATCCGCGCGCACGCGGAGTGGCTTGTATGCAAGGACATCTGCGTGCCGGAGAAGGGCGAGCTCGATTTGGCACTTCCCGTATCCACCGCGCCGCCGAAGCCGGACCCGCGCTATCGCGCGCACATCGAGCGCGCCGAGGAGATGCTTCCCGTGGCGCCCGCGGGCTGGAAATCGGAAGCCGCCATCTCCGGGAAGTCGCTCATCGTCCGGATCACCGCGCCGGAAGGCGCCGCGCCGCCCGCGAAGGCCACGTTCTTCCCGGAGCGCGAGCTCCTGGTCGAGCCCGCCGCGCCGGAGAAGGTGACGCGCGAAGGCCGCACGCTGCAATTCGAGATGAAGCTCGCGGATCCGCCGCTCACGGACGTGAAGTCAGTGGACGGCGTTGCCGTCACGCAGGCGGGCTGGCCGGGCACGGACGGGCGCCGCGGGCTCGCCGTCACCGCGCAAGTCGTGGCCTCCCTCGGCGCGCTCACGGGTGCCACGGGCGGCGCGGTCGGGACGGATGCGATCGGCGGAAGCGCCTGGGCCGCGCTCGCCTTCGCTTTCGTGGGCGGGCTGATCCTGAACCTCATGCCGTGCGTCTTCCCCGTGCTCGGGATCAAGGTGATGGGATTCGTGAAGCACGCGCACGGCGAGACGCGCGCGATGCGGCTGCAGGGCGCCATCTTCGCGGCCGGCGTGATCCTCTCCTTCGGGGCGCTCGCGGCGATCATGCTCGGGCTTCGCGCGGGCGGGGCGCAGCTCGGCTGGGGCTTCCAGCTCCAGTCGCCCGTCGTCGTGGCGCTCCTCGCATGCCTCTTCTTCGTGCTGGCGCTCAACCTCTCGGGCCTCTTCGAATGGGGCGCATTCGCGCAATCGATGACGTCCAGCCTCTCCGCGCGCGGCCGCTACGCGGACGCGTTCCTCTCCGGCGTCCTCGCGACCGTGGTGGCTACGCCGTGCACGGCGCCGTTCATGGGCGCGGCCGTGGGCTTCACGATGTCGCAGGGAACCGGCCTCGCGCTCGCGGTCTTCCTCATGCTGGGCGTGGGCACCGCGCTTCCCGTCTTCGCGCTCTCGCTCTTCCCGGCGCTCCTGCGGAAGCTCCCACGGCCGGGCGCCTGGATGGAGACCTTCAAGCAGGTGCTCGCCTTCCCGCTCTTCGCGACCTCCGCGTGGCTCGCGTGGGTGCTCGGCGCGCAGTCTGGCAACGACGCGGTGCTCTCGCTCCTCCTGGGGCTCGTCTTCATCGCGCTGGGCGCGTGGATGTACGGCCGGTGGGCGCACGCGGGCTGGCGATGGCAGCCGGCGCTCGCGGTGCTCCTCGCCGCGCTCGGGCTCTTCGTCGCGTGGCCGTCGAGCGCTCCGGCGGGACCGACCACCGGCATGGCGCGCGCCGAGGGCGAGGCGTGGGAAGCGTGGACGCCGGACAAGGTGCGCGGCTACCTCGCGCAGGGACGCCCCGTGTTCGTGGACTTCACCGCCGCGTGGTGCGTCACGTGCCAGCTCAACAAGCGCGTGGCGCTGCACGACGGCGCCGTGGAGCGGGCCTTCGCGGATCGCCGCGTCGCGCGCCTCACCGCGGACTGGACACGCCAGGATCCGGCGATCACGCAGGCGCTCGCGGCCCTCGGCCGCAACGCCGTGCCCGTGTACGCGCTCTATCTTCCCGGCGACGAATCGCCGCGGCTCCTTCCCGAAGTGCTCACGCCTTCCATCGTGCTCACGGCGATCGAGAAGCTGCCGTCGGGCCCGGCCACGGCGATCACGCAGCGCTAGCCCGCCAGGCGCCGCTCGCGGCGCCCCCTCCGCGAGCGTGCGGCCGCGGTCGATGATCTTCAGGCGATCGCAGAGGCGCTCGGCCTCGTCCATGAAGTGCGTCGTGAGGAGGATCGTCTTTCCCTGGCGCAGGAGCACCCGGAGCTTCTCCCACATCTGGTGGCGCGCCTGGGGGTCCAGGCCCGTGGTGGGCTCGTCGAGGAAGATGAGGTCGGGGTCGTTCACGAGCGCCCGCGCGAGGATGAGCCGCCGCTTCATCCCGCCGGAGAGCTCCTGGATGCGGCTCGCGGCGCGCGATTCCAGCGCGGCGAACTCGAGGAGCGCAGGCAGGCGCTCGCCCATGCGTTCGGCGCTCAAGCCGAAGTAGCGGCCGTAGACCACGAGGTTCTCGCTCACCGTGAAATCCGGGTCGAGGTTGTCCACCTGGGGCACCACGCCCACGCGGATCCGGCCCTCGCGCGCGGCCTTCGGAACCGGGTGGTCGAGGAGCGTGATCGTGCCGGCGTCCGGCGCGGTGAGCCCCAGCAGCATGCGCAGCGTCGTGGTCTTGCCCGCGCCGTTGGGACCGAGGAGGCCGAAGCATTCGCCGCGGGCGAGCTCGAGGTCGATGCCGGCCACGACCTCGCGCCCGCCGTACGATTTCCGGATGCCGCGCGCCGCGAGGATGGTCATCGCGACCAGCGCAGCACGATCTCGCGGAGCACGTGGAGCTTCCGGTGGAAGAAGTGCTCGCCGCCGGGGACCACCACGACGGGCACCTCGCGGGGCGTCGCCCACGCGATGGAGTCCGCGAGCGGCACGGTGTCGTCGCGGTCGCCGTGGACCACGACGGTGTTGGCGCCCGTGTGCCGGCCGGGCGCGCCGAGCGCCGGGTCGTCCGGGTCCGGCGGCGCGCCCATGCCTTCGGGGGAGATGCGCCGGAAACCCGGCGCCACGAGCACGAGCTGCGCGAAGTCGACCCGGCCGCTCGCGCGCACCGCGACCGCGCCTCCGAACGAGAATCCCGCGAGGAGGAGCGGCAGCCCGGGATGGCTTTCACGCGCATGCTCCGCGACGCGCACCATGTCGTCCGCCTCGCCGCGGCCCTCGTCGTGGACGCCTTCGGTCGCGCCCACGCCGCGGAAATTGAACCGGAGCGTCGCCGCGCCCGCCTCGGCGAACGCGCGCGCGAGCGTGGTGACCACCTTGTTGTCCATGGTGCCGCCGTAGAGCGGGTGCGGATGCGCGATCACCGCGACGCACCGGGGCGAATCCGCTCCGCCCGCCGCCACCTCGATCGCCCCCGCCGCGCCGGAGATGCGCGAACGTGCGTCCGCGCCGGCCATCAGATGCGCAGGCGCTCGACCGGCCGGCCGTGCACGAGGTGCTCCTCGATGATCTCGTCGATGTCCTCGCGGTCGACGTACGTGTACCAGATCTCTTCCGGGTACACGACGACCACGGGGCCTTCCTGGCAGCGGTCGAGGCACCCCGCGGCGTTGATGCGCACCTTCCCGGGGCCGTTCAGCTTGAGCTCCTTCACGCGCTTCTTCGCGTAGTCCTTCATCGCCTCCGAGTTGTGGCAGGCGCAGCACGCCTCGGGCGCCTCGCGGCGATTGAGGCAAAAGAAGACGTGGTGCTTATAGAAAGACATCGCTGGCTCCATCCTCAGGGGCGGATTATTGCACGCGCCGAGCGGCGGTCCCGGAGGAAGAGGGCGATGAGGAATGTGAGCGCCGCGAGCGGCCAAAGTTCGTGCAGGAAGCGGGTGAGCGTGGTGAAGCTAGCGAGCTGCCCGTACGGCCAGCGGAAGAGGTGGAGCAGCTCCTCGAGCGGGCTGTAGGCGCCGAAGATCTTGGAGAGGAGCGCTCCGGCGAGGATGCAGAGGATCGCGAGGTAGAGCCGCCCGGCACGGGGGAGCCTCCTCAGCGGCGCCAGCACGGCGAGGCCCACCGCGATGCCCACGAAGCGCCCGCTCGTCACCCACTCGTCCGAGAAGTGCGGCTGGAGCATCACCGAGGCCGCGACGAACTTGAGCCACAGCGCGGCGCTCAGCAGCAGGAGCGTCACGCGCAGCGTCCCCGCCTCGCCGCGCAGGATCGCGGAGACGAAGAGTCCGAAGCCCGCGATCGCGAGCGCCACCGCGGGCCATTCCAGCACCTCGACGCGAACCGCGCCGTCCCCCGGCGCCGCGATGTTGCCCGCGCCGAAGAACGGAAGCGCGGGATTCAGCTGCGCGAGGAGCCAGAGCGCCACGAGCATGAGGCCCGCATCGCCCCAGGCGCCCGGCACGAAGGTCTCCTCGCGCCAGCGCCCCAGCGACCGCGTGACGACGGAATGGAACGGATCGACGAAGGCGAGCGCCCCCGCGAGCGTCCCGGCGGTGTTCGCGGCGACGTCGTACACCGAGGCCACGCGGTTCGGGATGAAGAGCTGGCAGCACTCCATGGCGAGGCTCGTCGCGGCGCCGAACGCGACCGCCCGCGCGACGGCGCGGCCGCGCACCGCCTCGCCCGTGAAGTAGAGCGTCGCGAGCATGCCGAGCGGGATGTAGGCGATGATGTTCAGCACCACGTCGAAGGGCAGGACGTAGCGCGGCTTCGCGAGGCCGGCCGCGAGCGCGTCCGCGGACGGAAGCCGCAGCGGCCAGAACGGATAGAGGCTCGCGTAGGCGATCAGCAGCAGCCAGACGGCGAGCGACCCCCGGTAGCGGCTGGCGGTCATTCCAGCGGCTTCAACCCCCGGCGGTAGATCGCGGAGCGCTCGACGTAGTGTTGCGCGATCCACGTATTGGTCGCGATCTCCTCGGGCGTGAGGCTTCGCACCACCTTGCCGGGAGAGCCCAGGACGAGCGAGCCGTCCGGAATGGATTTGCCTTCGGTCACCATCGCGCCGGCGCCCACGAGGCAGTTCTTCCCGATCACCGCCTTGTTGAGGATGATGGCGCCGATGCCGATCAACGAGTTCTCGCGCACGGTGCAGCCGTGGAGCATCACGAGGTGGCCCACGCTCACGTTGCGCTCGAGCACCACCGGCACGCCGCCGTCGGTGTGGATCACGCTTCCGTCCTGGACGTTCACGTTCTCGCCCAGCGTGATCACGTCGTTGTCGGCGCGGATCGTGACGTTCCACCACACGCTGGAGCGGGGCTCCATCACGACGGATCCGATCACCGCCGCGTTCGGCGCCACGTAGTAATCGCCCCGGAAAACGGGCTTGCGATCGTCGAGCTGGTAGATCACCGGTCCCCCGCCGTCCCCGCGAAGGCGGGAACCCAGGCGCCATTTTGCCCGATGGGCTGGATCCCCGTCGGCACGGGGATGACCTGTCTCCGGGCGAGGCCGCTCCCTGGCCAGGTCACATCTGCTTGAAGAGATGCGAGTAGATGCGCGAGACGACGAGGCTCTCGTCGCGGCCCTTCACCTTCACGTGCGCCTGGCCGCGGAAGTCGCGCGTGACGGCCGCGATCGCCCCCACGTTCACCACCGTCGAGCGGTGGATCTGCCAGAAGGCGTCCGGGTCGAGGCCGTCCAGGAGCTCGCGGATCGGCGTCTTGATGAGCGCCTCGCCGTCCGTGGTGACGACGCGCGTGTACTTCTCGTCCGACTGGAAATACACCACGTCGGCGATCGGGATGAGCCGCAGGTTCTGGCCGACGGTGGCCTTGATCCATTGCAGGCGCTCGTGCCGCGGCTCCAGGCGCTCGGCGATGCGCGAGAGCACGTCTTTCAGGTCGCGCGGCGGGGTCGCGATCTTCGCCTTCAATCGCTCGATCGCGACGGCGAGCCGCTCGTCCGTGGGCGGCTTCAGGAGGTAGTCGACGGCGCCCGCCTCGAAGGCCTGGATCGCGTACTCGTCGTACGCCGTCACGAACACCACGTGCGAACGGCCGGCCACGTGCCGCGCGACCTCGAGCCCCGTCATCTCGGGCATGCGGATGTCCAGGAACATGAAGTCCGGCGCGGCGTCCTCCAGCGCCTCGAGCGCCGCGGCGCCGTCGCCCACGCTCGCGGCGATCGCGAGCTCCGGCCACAGCTTCGCGAGCTTCGCCTCGAGCTGCGCGCGCAGGATCGGCTCGTCCTCGGCGATGATCGCGGTCGGCATCCGGGGATTCTACGGCGCGGGAGGAGGCGCGGAAGGCGGCGCGGGCGTGGCCTTCGCCTCGACGTCGCGGCGGTTGCGGCGAACGAACCACCAGACGCCGAGGCCCACCAGCACGAAGGGCGCCACGGTGGGGAAGATGGAAACCACGATCATCACGGGAATGAAGACGACGAGTCCCGCGAAGAGGAACCCCAGCCCGTACACGACCCCGAAGACGAGGCCCAGCGCGAGCACGACCACGCCGAAGGCGAGCAGCATCGCCGCCATCCCCACGAGCGCGCCGACAGCGCCGGTCACCCGCTCGTCGCCCAGCTGCACGTGCAGCGCGCCCGTCATGAAGGCCATCATCGCGAGGCCGGCCAGCACGGCGGCGATCGACACCAGCACCACGAAGGTGAACGAGAGGCCCTTGCGCCACGCCCGCTCGACGGTGCCCATCGCCGCGAGCGTGCGGGCGGCGGTGCTGCGCGGTGCGGCCGGCGCGCGAACCTCGGGGGCGGCCGCGGCGGGGCCGCTCGCCACGCGCTCGGGGGCCTTCCGCGGCACCTCCAGGATCGCGCGCACGCCGCGCGGCTCGTTCGCTTCGAGCGTGAGCCGGCCCTCGCCGCCGTAGAGCGCCGCCAGCCGCTCGCGGATGTTGGCGAGGCCCACGCCTTCCCCCGGCGCCTCGCCGAATCCGCGGCCCGTGTCCGTGACCGTCACGCGGATCCGCCCGTCCGCCTCCTCGGCGGCGATCGTGACCCTTCCGCCCTCGCGCAGCGGCTCGAGGCCGTGCTTGATCGCGTTCTCGACCAGCGACGGAAGCATCAACGGCGGAAACGGCGCTTCCGCGAGCTCCGGCGGCATCGCGATCTCGAAGGCGAGGCGCTCGCCCATCCGCATCTGGAGGATGTTGAGGTACGCGCGCACGAGCTCCATCTCCTGGCCCACCGTCGACACGGACTCGCGCATCTTCGGAAGCGCGTTCCTCAGGTACTGGATGAGGTGGCCGGTCATCGCGTTGGCCTTCGCGGGATCGACCTCGGTCAACGCCTGCACGCTCGCCAACGTGTTGTACAGGAAGTGCGGCTCGACCTGCGCCTGGAGCGCGGCGAGCTTGGCCTCCGTCACCTGCCGGCTCATGCGGTGGTAATCGGCCTCGCGCCGCTTCACCTCCGCCATGCGCTGCGACGCGCGCGAGCGGTCGATGAAGATCTTCGAGACGACCGCGAGCACGAAGAAAGGGATGAAGATGAGGATGAGGCCGGTGCCCACGCCGATGCGGTACAGGTCGCCCGTGACCTTGTTGCGGATGTTCGCGCGCACGTCGGGCGGCAGCTCGGGAAGCGGCGGCGGAACGGCCGCGGCATCCGGGAGCGGAGGTAACGCCACGTCCCCGACCGGCGGCTCGGGCACGGGCGGCACGCGGGCGCCACGAAGGGCCCGGTCTACGCCCTGCCGGGCGTCTTTCCCGGCGGCAACCGCGTCGCGATGCGTGCGCATGGCGTCCCGGCCCGCCTCGCGCACGCTCTTCCGGGCCTGCTCGATCTCGTCCAGCGCGCGATCGAGGTCCTTGCGATCGGCGGGGTCGCGCGCGCGGTTGCGCATCTCGCGCACGATGCCGCGCGCCATGTCGATCGCGCCCTCGGAAAAGGTCGACTTGATCTCGCGCTGGATCGCGCGGTTCTCCTCCGGAGTCGCGCCGCTGTGCTCGAGGCGGATGAGGTGGAAGGGCGTCGTGAAGAGCGCGAGCGCGACGAAGAGGGCGAAGCCGCCCCCCACGAGCGCCCACCAGGGCGTGCGGTGCAGGAGGTCGGAGACGGGCTTCACGGGAAGGATCGGGTGCGCATGGCCGCCACTGTACTGGGCGGGCGGCATCCGGGCCATGCCGGGCGGGGTGAAATGCAGAACGCGCGGGGCGAAAGGGAGGGAGGCGGGACCGGTGGGATGCTGGATCCCCGCCGGCGCGGGGATGACGCGACCTCGCCGATGGCATGCTGGATCCCCGCCGGCGCGGGGATGACGCGACCTCGCGCGCGGTCCGCGCGCTCGGTCGGTCACATTTGCTTGAAAAGGTGGGTGAAGGCCCGGGAGACGACGAGCGTCTCCGCATGGTCCCGCAGGCTGATCTCCGCCTGGTCCTTGAGCCCACGGCGCACGGAGGCGATGCGGTCCACGTTCACGATGGTCGCGCGGTGGATCTGCCAGAAGCGCGCCGGATCGAGCTCGGCCAGGAGCTCGCGGATGGGCTTGCGGATGAGCGCCTCGCCATCCACCGTCACCACGCGCGTGTATTTCTCGTCCGACTGGAAGAAGAGGACCTCCTCGACCGGGATGAGGCGCACGTTGGTGCCGACCGAGGCCTTGATCCAGCGCAGGTGCGGCGAGCCGCGCGGGCCCAGGCGCTCGGCGAGGGACTCCACCAGCGCCTCGAAATGCGGGGGACGCACGCCCAGGCGCTCCTTCAGGCGGCCGACGGTGAGAGCCAAGCGTTCCTCGTCGAAGGGCTTGAGCACATAGTCGACTGCGCCGCGCTCGAAGGCCTCCACCGCGTACTCGTCGAACGCGGTCACGAAGACCACGTGCGCCCGGCCGCCGATGGCCCGCGCCGCCTCGAGCCCGTTCACGCCGGGCATGTGGATGTCGAGGAAGAAGAGCGAAGGCGCATGCGTGCCGATCACGCCGTCCACGCCGCGCCCGTCCGCCATCTCGTGGACCACCCGGAGCTCCGGCCACAGGCGCGTGAGGCGCGAGCGAAGCTGGGCGCGAAGGAGGGGTTCGTCGTCTGCTATCACAGCGCTGACGCGATTCACGCCGGCACCTCGATGGACGCCACGACGCCGTGCGGCGCATTCTCCTCGAGCACGAGGTGCGCCGCCGATCCGTAGAGCGCCTTCAGCCGCTCGCGGATGTTCGCGAGCCCGAGGCCCCCGCCCTTCGTGGGGCGGACGCCGTCGCCCGTATCCGCGACCGAGACGCGCAACCGTCCGGCGTCCTCGCGGGCGCGGATCACGATGCTGCTGCATTCGCAGCAGGGATCGACGCCGTGCTTCACCGCGTTCTCGACCAGCGTGATCAGCATCATCGGCGGGAAGGCGCGGGCCTTCAGCGTCTCCGGAACGTCGATCGCGAAGTCGAGCCGCGAGCCCATGCGCACCTGGTGGATCTCGAGGAAGGCGCGCGCCATGTCGAGCTCGCGCCCGAGGTTCGTGCTCGCCTCGCGCATCTGCGGGAGCGCCGCGCGCAGATACCGGATGAGGCTCTCGAGGACGCGCGCCGCGCCCGGCGGATCGGTCTCCACGAGATGCTGGACGTTGGCGAGCGTGTTGAAGAGGAAGTGCGGCTCGACCTGCGCCTGCATGAGGGCCAGGCGCGCCTCGAGCACGTTCTTCTCGAGCTGGTGGCGCTCCGCCTCCGCCCGCAGGATCCGCGCCTGGTCGCGCGCGTGCTTCTCGCGCAGGATGAGGCCCGCCACCACGACGCAGCCCACGCCGATCCCCAGGCCCATCGTGATCATCACGCCGGAGAGCCGCTCGTTGAACATCATGCCGATGTCCCGGCCCTTCACGATGCCCGCGAGCACGGTCCCCAGGAACGACCCCACGATCACGGCGAGGACCTGCGTCGCCTCCCGCGGCACCGAGCGTTGGCGCAGGTTCCCCGCCATCGTGAAGAACAGCATGCTGGTGTAGCCCACGCAAAGGGCGCTCACCAGCAGGTCCCAATAGGTGTTGTAGAAGAGGCGCACGACCGCGAGGGCGGCGGCGGCGCAGAGGACCGTCACGGCGACGAAGCGGCGGACCGTGAGGCCCTCGAGGAGGGTGGCGGACGGGTTCACGCCGCCAAGTTACCGAATCTCACCCCTCCCGTGCAAAGGTCGTGCGACGAAACGCGCAATCGGTCACCCGCGCTGCGCTTCCACCGTGATGGTCTCGTGCATGTCCGGGACCACGGGCAGGGGGGCCGAGCACACCATCGTGGGGCCCTGGGCGGGCGCCACGGCGACCCGGTCGGCGAGGATCGCCCCGCTCGCCGCGAGGAACCAGGCGCAGACGAGCACCGTGAGCACGGTGGGGACGGTCGATTCGCCCCGGAGGGCGGAGAACGGCTTGGTCGGCATGTCTTCTTCTCCTTTGGCCTCGATGCCGGGCCGGGTGCGGCCGGGCATGGGGGCAGATTAGGGACGCGCCCCGGGCCGGGAAAGGAGAAAGCGACGAAATGCGGAAAAGGCGGGCCGAAATGCCGGGCCGCGGGCCTCCGGGCGCGCCTTCAGCCCAGGTGCGAGCCGGCGTGGGCCTCGCGGGGCACGGGCCCGCCCACGAGCGAGCCCGCGATCATGCCCCCGAAGCTCGCGATGAGCCCGGCCAGCTGGGGCGGGACCGTCCCCTCCGGGTTCACGATCTCCAGCCAGATCCAGACCGTGAGGCCGAGGACGATCGAGAGCATCGCGCCCAGGTTCGTCGCGCGCTTCCAGTACAGGCCGCAGACGAGCGGCACGAAGGCGGCGACGAGCGTCACCTTGTACGCGTTCTCCACCATGCCGTAGATGCTCGACTTGGTGTTCAGCGCGAAGAAGGTGACGAGCACGGTAAAGCAGACGAGCACCACCTGCATGAGGCGCAGGAACTGCTTGTCGCCGATGTGCGGGAAGAAGCCCTTCAGGATGTTCTCGCTGAAGGTGACGGACGGCGCGAGGAGGGTCGCCGAGGCGCAGCTCTTGATCGCGGAGAGGAGCGCCCCGAAGAACATGATCTGCGCGAAGACCGGCACGATCGGCGACTTGATGAGCGAGGGGAGGATCTGCTGCGAGTCCGTCTCCAGGTAGCCCGCGACCATCTTCGGGTCGATCACGAGCGCGGAGTAGGCGAGGAACATCGGGATGAAGGCGAAGCAGAAGTAGAGCACGCCGCCCAGGATGGAAGAGCGCCCGGCCGTCGCCTCGTCCTTCGAGGACTGCACGCGCTGGAAGACGTCCTGCTGCGGGATCGATCCCAGCATCATCGTGATCCACGCGGCGAAGAAGCCCAGCACCTCCTTCGCGTTGGGCGCCGGGAGCAGGTGGAACTTGCCGTCCGAGGCGGCCTTCGAGATGACACCCGTCACGCCGCCCGCGAGCCCGCTCACCTCCCAGCCGATGTAGAGCATGCCCACCACGATGATGATCATCTGGATGAAGTCCGTGATCGCCACGGAGAACATCCCGCCCAGCATCGTGTAGACCAGCACCGTCGCCGCGCCGATGATCATCCCCCACTGCTGCGTGATCCCGCCGTCCGAGACCACGTTGAAGACGAGGCCCAGGGCCTTGATCTGCGCGCCGACCCAGCCCAGGTACGAGATCACGATGCAGAGCGTGGTGAGCATCTCCACCGGGCGGCTGAAGCGCTTGCGGTAGTAGTCGCCGATGGTGAGGAGGTTCATCCGGTAGAGCGGCCGGGCGAAGAAGAGGCCCACGAGCACCAGGCAGAGCGAGGAGCCGAACGGGTCCGCGACCACCCCCGAGAAGCCTTCCTTGATGAAGGTGGCGGGGATGCCGAGCACCGTCTCCGAGCCGAACCACGTGGCGAAGACGGTCGCCGTGACGATGTACATCGGCAGCCGCCGGCCGGCGACCGCGAAGTCCTTCGTGTTATGGACCCAGCGCGCGGCGTAGAGGCCGATCGCGACGGAGATCGCCCAGTATCCGATGACGAACCAGAGCAGCATGGCGGCGGCGTGACGCGTGTCGGGATATCCAGGCCTCCATTCTAGAGGAGTCCCGCCTCGACGAGGATGGCCCGGCCGATCGCCATCGGATCGGCGAGCGAGGTCCGGACGCCCGGCGCGAGGTTCATCGCGAAATACGCGCGCGGCCGGCCTTTCCGCTCGACCCAGCCGATCCACCACAGGACCGCCTCGCGGCCGCTGGGCACCGTGCCCGCCTTGGCGTAGAGCGTGTGCCCGCGCGTCTTCTCCACGGCGAGCGCCTGCCGCACCAGGCGCTGCGCG
>DATAMY010000053.1:0-1911 GCA_036266535.1 Usitatibacter sp.
CGCGCTCGTAGACGAGGTCGAAGGGCTCGCCCGCGATCGGCGCGAAGAAGTCGGCCTCGCGGACCCGGGAGGCGAACGGCCCCAGCACGGCGCGCGCGGCCTTCACCGCCTCGGGGCTGAAGTCGATGCCCGCCACGTCCCAGCCGGATCCCGCGAGGAACGCGACGTCGTGCGCGCTTCCGCAGCCCGGCACGAGCGCGCGGCTCGCGCGATGCGACGCGGCGAACTCCCGCAGCCGCGCCGGGACCTGTCCCGCGTCCCACGGGGCGAAGGATGCGCCATAGCGCATGTCCCAGAACTCGGGCGTCGCCGGGTCGCGCTTGGGGAATTCGGGCGTGGCCACGGATGAGATGGTAGCGCCGAACCGCTATACTTCCGCGCACCTTCCCGCCCTTTCGATGAAGCACCTCCTCGCCGTCGCGGCCGCGGCCTTCCTCGCCGCCGCCTGCAACCCGCCCCAGGATGCGACGCACGCCACCCTCGCGCTCGAGGAGTGCCGCCTGCCCGGCGTGGAGGCGCCGGCGCGCTGCGGCTCCTACGAGGTCTGGGAGGATCGCGCCGCGCGCTCGGGCCGGCGCATCAAGCTCGACGTCGCGGTGATCCCGGCGCGGCTGCGCAACCACGAGCCCGACCCCATCGTCGTGCTCGCGGGCGGGCCGGGGCAGGGCGCCGTGTCGCTCGCCGACGAGGTGATGCCGCTCTTCGCGAAGCTGAACGATGCGCGCGACATCCTCCTCGTCGACCAGCGCGGCACCGGCAATTCGCATCCGCTCGACTGCGACGAGGAGGGCGACACGTCGCTGCAGTCGCTCTTCGAGGACACGCTGCCCGAGAAGCTCGTGAAGGATTGCCTGGCCGGCCTCGATGCCGACCCGCGCATGTACATCACGTCGATCGCGGTCGAGGACCTCGACGAAGTGCGCGCCGCGCTGGGCTACCCGCGCGTGAACCTCTGGGGCGGCTCGTACGGCACGCGCGTCGCGCTCGAGTACCTGCGCCGGCACGGCGACAAGGTCCGCTCGGCGGTGCTGGACGGAGTCGCTCCCGCGGACATGAAGCTGCCGTTCTCGTTCGTGGCCGACGGCGACGCGGCGCTCGCGAAGCTCGTGCAGTCGTGCGAGGGCGAGCCGCGCTGCCGCAAGAGCTACCCGCGGCTGCGCGACACGATCGCCGCGATGAAGGCGCAGCTCGCCCGGCGCCCCGTCCGCGCGGCGATCCAGGACCCGCGCACCGGGGAGCGCGAGACCATCAGCGTGAACGAGAACGTCTTCCTCTCGGGCGTCTTCCGTCCCCTCTACGTGGCCGAGCTCGCGAGCCTGCTCCCCTACGGCATCAGCTCCGCGGCCGATGGCGACTTCAACCCGCTCCTCGCGCAGAACCTCGAGTTCGCCGACGACGTCTCGGAGAACCTTTCCATCGGCATGCACCTCTCGGTGATCTGCGCCGAGGACGTGCCCCGCATCACCCCGGCGGACCTCGCGAGCCTCGGCGACTCCTTCTTCGGGCGCGCGCTGGTGGACGACTTCGTGCACGCCTGCCGGCTCTGGCCGCGCGGGAAGGTGCCGGCCGATTTCTACGATCCGGTCCGCTCCGACGTGCCGGTGCTGATCCTGTCCGGCGGCATCGATCCCGCGACTCCCCCGCGCCACGGCGAGGACGTCGCGCGCACCCTCGCGCGCTCGCGCCACTTCGTGGCGCCGCAGCTTGGCCACGGCGTGAGTCTGCACGGTTGCGCCCCGCGCCTCATCGCGACCTTCATCCGAGCCGCGAGCGCCGAAGGTCTCGACGGGCGCTGCCTGGAGCGCATTCCCCGCCCGCTCTTCCTGCTTCCCCTGGGCGAAGCGCTTGATTGAGACGCGCGCCCTCGCCAAGCGCTTCGGGGAGGTCGACGCGGTCCGCGATGTCTCCTTC
>DATAMY010000054.1:0-65207 GCA_036266535.1 Usitatibacter sp.
CGATGATCGGCGATCGTGGCGTCGACATGCGCGCGGCCCGCCACCACGGCGTCGCGGGAATCGGAGCGCTCTGGGGCTACGGCTCACGCGACGAGCTTTTCGCCGAAGGAGCGCAGGATTTTTGCAGCACGCCCGCGGAGATTCCAGGGTCCCTGACGGCGCTCGCACTTACGCGAAAGCCGCGCTGAGGAGCGCCACACCGTGCGCGCCGCGGCGGCGCGCTTCGGGGAGGTCCGCGCGCGTGAGGCCGCCGATCGCGTAGACCGGCATCGGTCGGCCCTCCACCAGCGCGGCGAAGCGGTCCCAGCCCAGGGGCGCCGCGCCCGGATGCGACGCCGTCGGCTTGACCGGCCCCAGCACCGCGTAATCGAGGCCCAGCCGCGCGGCCTCTTCCAATTCCCGCGCGTCGTGGCAGGAAGCGCCGACGAGCGCCCCCGCGGGCCGCGAGGCCGACTTCATGAGCGCGGCCGAGGGCAGGTGCGCGCCATGCGCCTGCGGAAACTCCCCGCAGCCGGCGTTCACCACGACCCGAGAGCCGAAGGGCTCCGCGCGCGCGAGCGTGCGCGAGACGAGGTGCTGAAGCCGCATGCGCTCGAGGCCTTTCTCCCGCACCTGCACGAGGAGCCGCTCGCCCGGCAACCGCTCGCCAAGGCGCTCGATCCAGCGATCGATGCCCATCGCGGCCGCATCGGAGACGATCATCACCGCGGGGAGCGCGAGCGCGGCCAGCACCGGCGCATTGGCCGGGAGCATGGGCGACACGTCGGGGGACTCCGGCCGCTGCCAGCGGATCGCCTGGTCCTCGAGCGGACGCGGCTCGCCGTCCCAGGCCGTCACGCGGAAGAAGTGCAGCCGCACCGTCGCGTGGGTATAGGCGTAGACCCGCGTGATCCAGGGCGTGGCTTCGCGCGCCTCGATGCCCAGCTCCTCGCGCAGCTCGCGCACGAGCGCGGAGCGCGCGTCCTCGCCCGGCTCGATCTTCCCGCCGGGGAACTCCCAGTAGCCGGGATAGGGCTTGCCGGCCGGGCGCTGCGCGAGCAGGAACTCGCCGGGCCTTTCGATCACGGCCGCGGCGACCTCGGTGATCTTCTCAGGCAAAGGGATCTGCGTTCATCTGCGTTTCCCGCCGGAACGGCCGACCCAGTCGCTCGCGAATTGCCACGCCACGCGCCCGCTCCGGAAGCCGCGCTCTAGCGCCCACAGGAGCGCGGCCTTCCGCGACTCGTCCGTGGGCTTTCCGCCCAGGCGCGCGACCCAGTGGTCCGCGATCTCCAGGTACTGCTCCTGGTCGAACGGGTAGAACGAGAGCCAGAGGCCGAAGCGCTCCGAGAGCGAGATCTTCTCCTCGGTGGTCTCGCCGGGGTGGATCTCGCCGTCCACGTGCCGGGCCTCGAGGTTCTCGTCCATGAACTCCGGCATCAGGTGCCGGCGGTTCGAGGTGGCGTAGACGAGGAGGTTGTCCGTCGACCCCGCGATCGACCCGTCGAGGGCCACCTTGAGCGACTTGTACCCGGCGTCCGAGGCCTCGAACGAGAGGTCGTCGCAGAAGAGGATGAAGCGCTCGGGGCGGTCGCCGATCACGTCCACGATGTCCGGGAGGTCCACGAGATCGCGCTTGTCCACCTCGATCAGCCGCAGCCCCTTCGGCGCGAACTCGGCGAGCGCCGCCTTCACGAGCGAGCTCTTGCCGGTGCCGCGCGCGCCGGTGAGGAGCACGTTGTTCGCGGGCCGCCCGGCCACGAACTGGGCGGTGTTCTCGCGCAGGCGCCGCTTCTGCTCGTCGACGTCCTTCAGGTCCGCGAAGCGGATCGCATGCGGATGGCGCACGCCCTCGAGGTAGCCGCCGCGCGCATCCTTCCTCCAGCGGAAGGCGTTCGAGCGCTTCCATTCGGGCTCGCGCCGCGCCCCGGGAAGGAGCGCGTCCAGCCGGGCGACCAGGTCGTCCAGCCGGTCCGCGATGCGCTTCAGCTCCTCGCTCATCGGATCGTGAAGGTCATGAGCCAGTAGTAGGTGACGGTCTCCAGGCGGGCGTCGCGCGCGACGGGCCGCACCGCCTCCGCGAGCTCCTCCGGCGCCGGGAAGTTCTTGAGCACCTCGTATTCCTCCCCGTTGGGGAGCGGGCGCATCTGGTAGGTGTTGCCTTCGGCGTCGCGGCGCGAGATCTTCGTGGAGCTTCCCTCCGCGTAGCGGTTGTCGAGGATCGCCACGACCGCGCCCGGCTCGAGCCTCGAGGCCAGGTTCGCGACGAACTTCGCGAGGTCGCTCTTCTTCACGTGCGACCACCAGAAGCCGGCGAACGCGGCGTCGCAGCCGGAAGGCACGCCCTCGAGCGTCACCGCGTCCGCCTTGAAGAACGATGCCCGCCCCTTCGCGATCGGCTTCTCGCGGGCGATCTCGAGCACGGCCTCGTTGATGTCGCACGCGTGGACGTGCGCGGCCGAGCGCGCGAGGAACTGCGTCCAGTAGCCCGTCCCGCACGCGACCTCGAGCACGGTGCGGCCGCGAAAGATCTCCGGCACGCGGCGGCGCAGCCACTCGAGCTCGTGCTGGCGCTCCGGCTTGTCGTAGATCTCCTCGTAGACCGAGGCGCGCTTCGCGTAGTACTGCTGAATGCGGGGCGGTTTCCTTTGCGCTTCGGCCATGGCAGTCCTCGCTCCCGTTTCGTCAGCTTCGGTAATCGGCGTTGATCTTCACGTAGTCGTACGAGAAATCGCACGTCCACACGGTCGCGGTCTCGTCGCCGCGGCCGAGGGTCACGCGAAGCGCGATCTCCGCGGGCTTCATCGCGTGCTGGCCGTCCGCTTCCGTGTACGCCGCCGCCCGCCCGCCATTCTCGACGACCGTGACGTCGCCGATCTGCACGCCGACCGTCCGCGGATCGAGGTCCGCGACGCCCGCGTTCCCGATGGCGGCGAGGATGCGGCCCAGGTTCGGGTCCGAGGCGAAGAACGCCGTCTTCACGAGCGGGGAATGCGCGATCGCCTTCGCGACCCGGCGGCACTCCTCCGCCGTGGCCCCTTCGTCGACCCGGATCGTGATGAACTTGGTCGCGCCCTCGCCGTCGCGCACGATCGCCTGCGCGAGGAGGCGCGCGACCTCGCTCACCGCGTCCGCGAGGTGCCCGAACTCCGCCGTGCCTTCGCCCACGATCTCGGGATTCCCCGCGTGGCCGGTGGCGACCACGAGGAAAGTGTCGTTGGTGGACGTGTCGCCGTCGACGGTGATCGCGTTGAACGAGTCCTCCGCGGCGCGGCGCACGAGGTCCTGCAGCGTGTCCTCGCCCACCGCGGCGTCCGTCGCGATGATCGCGAGCATGGTCGCCATGTTGGGCTGGATCATGCCCGAGCCTTTCGCGATGCCGCTCACGGTGACCGTGCGCCCCGCGACCACCGCCTGGCGCGAGATCGCCTTGGGCACCGTGTCGGTCGTCATGATCGCCTCCGCGGCGGAGGCCCAGTGATCCGGCGCGAGGTCCGCGATGCACGCGGGAAGGCCCTTCTCGATCCGGTCGACGGGCAGCGGCTCCATGATGACGCCGGTGGAAAGCGGCAGCACCTGGCCGGCTTCCACGTCGAGGAGCTTCGCCGCCGCGGCGCAGACCGCGCGGGCGTCGGCGAGCCCGGGCTCACCGGTGCCAGCGTTCGCCACGCCCGTGTTCACCACCACCGCGCGGATCGGAGCCTCGCCCGCGAGGTGCTCGCGGCAGACGAGCACCGGCGCCGCGCAGAAGCGGTTCCGGGTGAAGACGCCCGCCACGCGCGCGCCCTCGTCGAGCGCGATCACGAGGAGGTCCTTCCGGTTGGGCTTGCGGATCCCGGCGCGGGCGACGCCCAGCCGCACCCCCGTGATCGTGAGGAGGTCTTCGGGGCGCGGAGGCTCGAGGTGGACGGCCATCGTGGGGGATCGCGGGAGGGACGGCGCCCGGACCGGCGCCGATCGCGCGATTTTACACGGGGCCCGGTTGCGTCAGGCGAGCTTCCCGTGGCACTGCTTGAACTTCTTGCCCGACCCGCAGGGGCACGGGTCGTTGCGGCCGACCTTCTGCGTCGAGCGCACCATCGGCTGCGCCCCCGGCATGGGCGTCGGAGGAGCCGCCACCGCGACGTCCCCGTCGCCTTCGTCCTGCGCCGCCGCCTGGGCGAAGTCCGAATGGTGGTACTGCACGTTCTTCACCGCGCGCGCGGCTTCCTCGGCGCGGCGCTCGGCCTCCTCCACCTGCTCCTGCGTGCGGATCTGGACCGCCATGAGATGGCGCGTCACCTCGCGCTTGATGGAATCCAGCATCGCGCCGAAGAGCTCGAACGCCTCGCGCTTGTATTCCTGCTTGGGCTGCTTCTGGGCGTAGCCGCGCAGGTGGATCCCCTGGCGCAGGTAATCCAGCGCCGCCAGGTGCTCGCGCCAGTGCGAGTCGATCGCCTGCAGCATCACGGCGCGCTCGTAGTGGCGCACCGCCTCGCGATCCTCGATGGGGGCGAACTTGGCCTCGTAGAGTTGATCGGCGAGCTCGACCACGCGATGGGCGAGCTTCTCCTCGTCCGCGCTCTCGTCTTCCTTCGCCCATTGCTCGATCGGGGCCTTCAGGAAGAAGTCCGCCTCGAGCTTCCTCTCGAGCGAGGGCAGGTCCCATTGCTCCTCGACGCTTCCCGGCGGGACGAGCTCCTGCACCGTCGCCGCGAGGACGTCCGTGCGGATCGAGCGGATGGTGTCCGAGATGTCGCTCGACTCGAGGAGCTCGTTTCGCTGCGCGTAGATCACCTTCCGCTGGTCGTTCGCGACGTCGTCGAACTCGAGGAGCTGCTTCCGGATGTCGAAGTTGCGCGCCTCGACCTTGCGCTGCGCGTTCTCGATGGAGCGCGTCACCATGCGCGCCTCGATCGGCTCGCCCTCCGGGATCTTCAGCGAGCGCATGATCGACTGCAGCAGCTCGCCGGCGAAGATCTTGAGGAGCGGGTCCTCGAACGAGAGGTAGAAGCGCGAGCTTCCCGGGTCGCCCTGGCGGCCGGCGCGGCCGCGGAGCTGGTTGTCGATGCGGCGGGACTCGTGCCGCTCGGAGCCGATGATGTGCAGGCCCCCGGCCGCGACCACCTCCTCGTGCAGGCGCTGCCACGATTCGCGCAGGTCCGCGACGCGGCGCTCCTTCTCGCTCTCGGTCAACGTCTCGTCGCCCTTGATTCCCTGGATCTCCGGGTCCGGGTTCCCGCCCAGCACGATGTCCGTCCCGCGGCCCGCCATGTTGGTCGCGATCGTCACCTGCTTCGGGCGGCCCGCCTGGACCACGATCTCCGCCTCGCGCGCGTGCTGCTTCGCGTTCAGCACGTTGTGCGGGAGCTTCTCCTTGTCGAGGAGGCCGGAGATGAGCTCGGAATTCTCGATCGAGGTCGTGCCCAGCAGCACCGGCTGCCCGCGCGCGTAGCAATCCTTCACGTCCGCGATGATCGCCCCGTACTTCTCCTTGGCGGTGATGAAGACCTGGTCGTTCCGGTCCTTCCTCACCATCGGCCGGTGCGTGGGGATCAGCACCGTCTCGAGGCTGTAGATCGTGGAGAACTCGAACGCCTCGGTGTCCGCCGTGCCCGTCATGCCGGCGAGCTTCTTGTACAGGCGGAAGTAGTTCTGGAACGTGATGGAGGCGAGCGTCTGGCTCTCGTTCTTGATCGAGACGCCCTCCTTCGCCTCCACGGCCTGGTGCAGGCCCTCCGACCAGCGCCGGCCCTGCATCATGCGGCCCGTGAACTCGTCGACGATGATCACCTCGTCGTTCTGCACGACGTAGTGCTGGTCGCGGTGGTAGAGCGCGTGCGCCCGGACGCCGGCGTAGAGGTGGTGCATCAGCACGATGTTCGCCGGATCGTAGAGGCTCGCGCCCTCCGGGAGGAGCCCCGCCTCGGTCATGATCCGCTCGGCGTTCTCGTGGCCTTCCTCCGAGAGCGTCACGGTATGCTGCTTGAGGTCCACGAAGTAGTCGCCGGGGGCCTTCTCGTCCTCCTGCTTCTTCAGGCGAGGGACCAGCTGGTTGATGCGCCGGTAGAGCTCCGTGGAATCCTCCGCCTGCCCGGAGATGATGAGCGGCGTGCGCGCCTCGTCGATGAGGATCGAGTCGACCTCGTCCACGATCGCGTAGTTCAGGACGCGCTGGAAGCGGTCCCCGATCGTGGTCGCCATGTTGTCGCGCAGGTAATCGAAGCCCAGCTCGTTGTTCGTGCCGTAGGTGATGTCCGCGCGGTAGGCCTCCTGCTTCTCGAGCGGCTCCATCTGCGGCACGACCACGCCCACGGACAGGCCCAGGAAGCGGTGGATGCGGCCCATCCACTCGGCGTCGCGCTTGGCGAGGTAGTCGTTCACCGTCACCACGTGGACGCCCTTCCCCTCGAGCGCGTTCAGGTACGACGGGAGGGTCGCGACGAGCGTCTTGCCCTCGCCCGTGCGCATCTCCGCGATCTTCCCCTGGTGGAGCGCGATGCCGCCGATCATCTGCACGTCGAAGTGGCGCATCCCCAGCACGCGGCGAGACGCCTCGCGGACGACCGCGAAGGCCTCCGGCAGCATCGAGTCGAGCGGGGCCCCGTTCTGGATCTTCTGGCGCAGCTCCGGCGTCTTCGCCGCGAGCTCGGCGTCCGAAAGCTTCTGGATCGCGGGCTCGAGCGCGTTGATCGATTCGACGGTCTTCCGGTATTGCTTGAGGAGCCTGTCGTTGCGGCTGCCGAAAACGGCCTTGAGAGCGGTGTTGAGCACGGGGAAGGAGGCGTGGAAGACGCGGAAACCGGCCCGCGGGAGGGCCGGCGATCATCAATTATAAGGGGAGATGGGGCCGGCCCGCGCGGGGATCAACCCCGCGGGCGCTGGATCCCCCCGGACGGCTAGGGCTGCAGCGCGGCGTTCAGCAGGACTTCGCGCTTCCCGATGGCGAGGAACTTGTTCGGGTTGAGCGGGATGCCCTTCTCGCGCACCTCGAAATGCAGGTGCGGCCCGGTGGTGCGCCCGGTGTTGCCGACCAGCGCGATGAGCTGGCCCTTCATCACCACGTCGCCCACCTTCACCAGCCGCTTGGAAAGGTGCGCGTAGCGCGACGTGAGGCCGTTGTCGTGGTCCACGTCGACCACGTTGCCGTACTCCGGCATGGTCCCGGAGTAGGAGACCACGCCGCCCGCGGCGGCCATGACCTTGGTCCCGATGCCGGCGACGATGTCCACGCCGGTGTGGAACTCCGAGTGCCCGGTGATGGGGTCCAGCCGGTAGCCGTAATTCGAGGAGTAGTACCCCCCGGTCACCGGCATCGTGGTGGGGACCGTCTTCCGGGCCAGGCGATCGTCCATGAAGAAGGAATCGAGCACGCCCAGCTTCTCGCCGCGGTCGTCGACCAGCCGCGACATGTCGTCCAGCATCCTCTGGAACTGCGGCACCGTGAGGTCCGGGCCCAGCGGGACCACCGGGCCGCCCTGGCCGGGCCGCTCGTCGAAGCGGAACTCCTCGCGCTTGATGCCGGCGGCCTTCGCGAGGCGCTCGCCGAAGGCGTCCAGCCGGAGGATGCGGGCCTGGAGCTCGCCCACCTTGGCGGCGAGCGCGTCCAGGTTCTCCTTCATGTTCGCCTCCGAGCGCTTCGCCTCGTCCTGGTGGAGCGAGGCCATCAGCGCGCGCAGGTAGGGATTCCGGAGGTCGACCGCGAATTTCATGGTGACGACGTAGGTCGCCGTGGCGAGCACGAAGCCCGCCACGAGGATGCCGAAGGCGATCAGGAAGACCTGGCCTTGCGAGAGCGTCATCGAGCGGCTCTTCGCGAGGCTGTCCGAAACGAGAATAATGTTCACGTCTTCCCTCCGTTCCCCATCATGGCCACCGAACCCATCGCCAAGCTGCTCGGCGCGAGCGCGGAGCTTCACCCGCTCAGCGCGCGTCTCGCATACATCAAGCGCCTGCAGAGGCGCTATCGGACAATCGCCCCCGGGGAACTCGCCGAAGCGAGCCGGGTGTGCGCCATTGACGGAACGACTCTCGTTGTTTGCGCGGCCAGCGGACCCGTCGCGGCGGTCCTCCGGCAACTCGCGCCCCGGCTTCTCGAGGGGATGCGCGCAGCCGCGCGAAAATCCTCGAAACACTCGGAGGATCAGGAGCTTAATTCAATCAGGATCGAAGTTCAAGTGAAGGAAGTCACACCCCGGCGCCCGGTCCGCCCCCGGCCGGAGCTGCCGCGGGAGAAGCTGGGAGCGCTGGCGGAGCGCCTTTCGGACTCGCCGCTGAAGGACGCCATCCGGAAGATGGCGGTCCGGAAGAAATAAATCGGTGCAGCGGGAACGTCGTTGGAGCGGACCCCCAGCCGCTCAACGCCATCAGGCAGAGGGCTGCAGGACGAGGTTCGCGAAGGCCCGGGGAAGGGCCTCGATCCGGTCGAAGGTCACCTCTTCCCACGCGGAGCGGCGGGCGAGGAGCTTCCGGAGGAGCTGGTTGTTCATGGCGTGGCCGGACTTGTGGCCATGGAAGGCCCCGATCACCGGGTGGCCCAGGAGATAGAGGTCGCCCACGGCGTCCAGCGCCTTGTGCATGACGAACTCGTCGTCCATCCGGAGGCCATCCACGTTCAGCACCCGGAAATCGTCCACGACGATCGCGTTGTCGAGCGAGCCGCCGAGCGCGAGGCCCTTGGCGCGCATCATCTCGACCTCCTGCGTGAAGCCGAACGTGCGCGCGCGCGAGACTTCCCGCACGAACGACACCTCCGCGAAATCCACCTCGACGCTGGAATGCGCGGGCGTGAACACGGGGTGGCTGAACTCGATCGCGAAGCCCACCTTGAAGCCGTTGAAGGGCTCGAGGCGCACCTTCCGGTCGCCCTGCTCGAGCTCCACCGTCTCGAGGATCCGCACGTAGCGCTTGGCCGCGGCCTGCTCCTCGATCCCGGCCGACTGCAGCAGGAAGACGAACGTGCCGGCGCTCCCGTCCATGATCGGGACTTCCTCGCCCGAGACGTCCACGAACGCGTTGTCGATGCCCAGGCCCGCGAAGGCGGCCATCAGGTGCTCGACCGTGGAGACGCGCGCGCCGTCGCGCTCGATCACCGTCGCCATCGTCGTGTTCGAGACGTTCAACGCGTGGGCGGGGATCGCGGGGTTGCCGGGAAGGTCCGTGCGGCAGAACACGATGCCCATGTCGATGGGCGCCGGGCGCAGGACCATCGTCACCTTGAGGCCCGTGTGCAGGCCCACGCCCGTGGCGCGAACGGAAGCCTTGAGGGTACGTTGGCGGATCATTTTGTCGAATTGTATCAGGTGTTTACGCGCGGCGCCAGCGAATTCGCGCAACACGCCCGTTCCGAGGCTGAAGCCCAAATGAAAAGCGGGCCCCGAAGGGCCCGCAATTGAAGCCGGCACCCGGCGGGAGACACGCCGTGGGGCCGAACATCGCCGTCACCCCCGCGAAGGCGGGGGCCCACGCTGGATTCCCGAGGAGAGGCCTACCCCGACAAGTCGGGGACCCCCGACGGGAATGACGGGCATTCCTAGTCCGCCTGCTTGCGCAGGAACGCCGGGATGTCGAGCATGTCGACGCCCGAATGCCGCATCGCCTCGATCGTCACGTCGCGCCGGCGCCGGATCGCGGTCGGCTGGTCCAGCTCCTCGTAGTTCACGCCCGCGGACGCATCGTCCGTGCCCGTGCGCGGGACCACTTGCATCACCGGCTGCTGGCGCTGCGCCGCGGCGCCGCCCAGGCCCGTCGCGACGATCGTCACGCGCAGCGCATCCCCGATCGCCTCGTCGATCACGCTCCCGTAGATCACCGTCGCGTCCTCCGCGGTGAACGAGCGGATGGTGTTCATCACCTCGTGCACCTCCTTCAGCTTCATGGAGTGGCCCGCCGTGATGTTCACCAGCACGCCGCGCGCGCCGGAGAGGTGGATGTCCTCGAGGAGCGGCGAATGCACCGCCTGCTCGGCGGCCATCTGCGCGCGTTCCGGCCCGCTCGCCGTGGCCGAGCCCATCATCGCGACGCCGTTCTCGCTCATGACCGTGCGCACGTCGGCGAAGTCCACGTTCACCATGCCGGGGCAGTTGATCACCTCGGCGATGCCCGCGACGGCGCCGTTCAGCACGTCGTTCGAGGCGCGGAACGCGTCTTCGTAGGTCACGTCCTCCCCGAGGACCTGCATGAGGCGATCGTTGGGGATGATGATGAGCGAGTCGACGTGCTGCTTCAGCTGGTCGATCCCGATCGCGGCGACCTTCTGCCGCTTGCCCTCGAAGCTGAAGGGCTTGGTCACCACCGCGACCGTGAGGATGCCCATCTCGCGCGCGATCTCGGCCACCACCGGCGCGGCTCCCGTGCCCGTGCCGCCGCCCATGCCCGCCGTGATGAAGAGCATGTCGGCGCCGGTCACGAGCTCCGTGATCCGCTCGCGGTCCTCCTCGGCGGCGAGGCGCCCGATCTCCGGGTTCGCGCCCGCGCCCAGGCCCTTGGTGGTCCCCGTGCCCAGCTGCAGCGTGGTCTTCGCGAGGTTCCTCTTCAACGCCTGCGCGTCGGTGTTCATCGAGATGAACTCCACGCCCTGCACCCCGTTGTTGATCATGTGGTCGACCGCGTTCCCGCCGCAGCCTCCCACGCCCACCACCTTGATCACCGCTTCCGGCGACTGGCTTTCCAGCAACTCGATCATCTTCGTCTCCTTTGTTGTGGTGCTGCGATTTCAACCGCCAGGCGCGCGGGCGCCTAGAAGTTTCCCTTGAACCAGCCCTTCATCCTCTCGAAGATCTCCTTGAACCCGGCGCCCTGGATCCGCGCGTGGCGATCGCGCTTCACCTGGTCCAGGCCCGCCATCAGCAACCCCATGCCCGTCGCGTAGCGCGGGTTGCGCACGACCTCGGCGAGCGCCCCGTTGTAGTTGGGAAGCCCCACGCGCACCGGCATGTGGAAGACCTCCTCGCCCAGCTCGACCATGCCCTTCATGAGCGCCGAGCCGCCCGTGATGACGATCCCGGACGAGAGGAGCTCCTCCAGCCCGGAGGAGCGAAGCTCGCGCTGGATGAGCGAGTAGAGCTCCTCCACGCGCGGCTCGATCACCTCGGCCAACGTCTGGCGCGAGAGCTCGCGCGGGCCGCGGTCGCCCACGCCGGGGACGTCGATCATGTCGGTCGAGCTCGCGAGCTGCCGCAGCGCCACCCCGTGCGCGATCTTCAGCTCCTCCGCGTCCTTGGTCGGCGTGCGCAGCGCCATCGCGATGTCGTTCGTGATCTGGTCGCCGGCGATCGGGATCACGGACGTGTGCTTGATCGCGCCGTCCGTGAAGACCGCCATGTCCGTCGTGCCGCCGCCGATGTCGACCAGGCACACGCCCAGGTCGCGCTCGTCCTCGAGGAGCACCGCGTCCGCGCTCGCGAGCGGCTGCAGCATGAGGTCGCGGACCTCGAGCCCGCAGCGGCGCACGCACTTCATGATGTTCTGGGCCGCGGAGACCGCGCCCGTCACGATGTGGACCTTCACCTCGAGGCGCATGCCGCTCATGCCGAGCGGCTGGCGCACGCCCCCCTGCCCGTCGATGATGAATTCCTGCTCGAGGATGTGGAGCACCTGCTGCTCCATCGGGATGTTCACCGCGCGCGCGGTCTCGATCACGCGGTCGATGTCGTACTGCGACACCTCCTTGTCCTTGATCGCGACCATGCCGTGGGAGTTGAAGCTCTTGATGTGGCTCCCCGCGATGCCGGTGATCACGTCCTTGATCTTCGCGTCGGCCATGAGCTCGGCCTCCTCGAGCGAGCGCTGGATCGCGTTCACCGTGGAGTCGATGTTCACGACCACGCCCTTCTTCAAGCCCCGCGACGGATGGCTCCCCATGCCGATGAGGTTCAACCGGTCCTCGGGCGTGATCTCGGCCACGAGCGTCACGATCTTGGAGGTCCCGATGTCGAGGGCCACGAGGAGGTTCCTGCTGTCGCGCGGGCGCGTGGGGATCATTTCTTCTTCGCGGGAGGGGTGGATTCGGCGGCCTTGCGCAGCGCAAAGCCGTTCGCGTAGCGCAGGTCCGCATGGGTGGTCCGGACGCCGCGGGCGAGGAGGCCCGGCCATGCGGCGACGAAGCGCTCGAGGCGCGGGTGGATGTCGCCGCGGCCGAGCTCGATCGTGAGCCCGGAGTCGAGCACCAGCTGCCAGGCGCCGCGCGCGGAAAGGCGCAGCTCGGCGACGGGGGTCGCCAGCGGCGCCGCCATGCGGCTCAACGCCGCGTATTCCTCGGCCATCTGCGCGGCCGATCCGTCCGGGCCGAGAAAGAGCGGAAGCCCGCCGTCGAAGGGCGCGGTGAAGACCTCGCCGCGAACGCTCACGAGTTGGGACCTGCCCCAGCGCGCGAGCGGCTCGTGCGCCTCGAAGCGCACCTCGATGCCGTCCGGGAAGCGGCGGCGCACCGAGGCCTCCCGCACCCACGGGATCTTCCGCGCGGCCTCGCGCACGGAAGCGAGCGAGACCGCGCCCACTGTCGTGGAACGCAGGCTCTTGGCGAATGCCTCGAGGTCCGCCGGAGCGATCCGCGCGAGATCGCCCCCGAAGCCCACGTGAGCGATCGGCCGCGCGGAAAGCTCGCGCCATCCGTACCATCCGCCTCCCGCGAGCGCGGCGACCACCGCCACCGCCGCCGCGGCGGGAAGGATGCGGCTGCGGAGCGCGGGCGCGGCCTTCATGCGGCCTCCTTCGCATCGAGCTTCGCCTCGGCGAGCACGCGCATGCAAAGCTCCGGGTAGTCCATGCCCGCGGCGCGCGCGGCGATCGGCACGAGGCTGTGGCCGGTCATGCCGGGCGACGTGTTCATCTCGAGGAACGAGTAGCTGCCGTCGGAGCGCAGGATCAGGTCCGCGCGGCCCCAACCGCGGCATCCCAGCACGCGGAAGCTGCGGAGCGCGTCCGCGCGGATCTCCGCCTCGAGCGCGTCGGCGAGCCCCGCGGGGCAGTAGTACTTCGTCTCGTCCGTGAAGTACTTGTTCTGGTAGTCGTAGTTGCCTTCGGGCGCCTCGATCCGGACCAGCGGGAGCGCGGTCTCGCCCAGCACCGACGCGGTGAGCTCCTTTCCGGCCACGAATTCCTCCGCCATCACGAGCGGGTCGTAGCGCGCGGCGAGCGCGTAGGCGCCGGGGAGGTCCTCGCCGCGGGTGACCTTCGTGAGGCCGAGGGTCGATCCCTCGTGCACGGGCTTCACGATCATCGGAAGCCCCAGGAGCTCGATCACCTTCTGCCATTCGGTCGCGGCGGTCACCATCGCGAAGCGCGGCGTGGGAATCCCGGTCGCGTGCCAGACGAGCTTCGTGCGCCACTTGTCCATCGCGATCGCCGAGGCCATGACACCGCTCCCGGTGTACGGGATGCGAAGCGTCTCGAGCGCGCCCTGCACGGTGCCGTCCTCGCCGAAGCGCCCGTGGAGCGCGATGAAGGCGCGCTCGAATCCTTCGCGCCTGAGCTCGAGGATCTCGCGCTCGGCCGGATCGAACGCGTGCGCGTCCACGCCGCGGCTCAGGAGCGCCTCGAGCACCGCCTTCCCCGAGATGAGGGAGATCTCGCGCTCCGCGGACGGGCCGCCCATGAGGACCGCGACCTTGCCGAACCTCATCGCGATTCCCCCACTATCCGCACCTCGCGCTGGAGCGAGATGCCGGTCCTCTCCCGCACCGTCGCCTCGACATGCGCGATCACCGCCTCGATGTCCGCCGCGCGCGCATTGCCCGTGTTCACGATGAAGTTCGCGTGCTTGATGGAGACCTGCGCGCCGCCCACCCGGAAGCCCTTGAGGCCGCACGATTCGATCAGCCGCGCCGCGTGGTCGCCCGTGGGATTGCGGAAGACGCTCCCCGCGTTGGGCGTGCCCAGGGGCTGGGTCGCCACGCGCGTCGCGAGGAGGTCGCGCATGCGGCCCATCGCCCGCGCGGTCTCGCCCTTCTCGAAGGCGAAGACGCCGCCCACGAACCACTCGTCCTCGCCCGAGCGCAGCGCCACGTGCCGGTAGCCCACGTCGTACTCGGGCTTCCAGCGCCGGTGCAGGTCGCCGCGCCGGTCGACCGTGTCCACGCTCACCACGTGGTTCCACGTCTCGCCGCCGTAGCAGCCGGCGTTCATGGCGAGCGCCCCGCCGACCGTTCCCGGCACGCCCGCCAGCCATTCCGCGCCGCCCCCGCCGTGCTTCGCGACGAAGCGCGCGAGGTGCGGCGCCGGCACGCCCGCCCCCGCGAAGACGCGCGGCCCGGCGTCCGCCGAGGCGAACCGGTCGCCGCCCGGATCGACGGCGATTCCGATGAGCGCGTGGTGGCTCAGGATCACCGCGCCGTCGAAGCCGCCGTCGCGCACGAGGAGGTTGCTGCCGAGGCCCACGAAGAGCACCGGCTGCGGCGGCGGGAACGCGCGGAGGAACGCGCGCAGGTCGTCCACGTCCGCGGGTTGATAGAAGAGGCGCGCCTCGCCGCCCGCGCGCCAGCTCACGTGCCGGGACATGGGCTCCGAGCGCCGCAGGGTGCCGCGCAGGCCATGCTCGAGGGTGAAGGCGTCGCTCATGTCCATGCCCATCAGCCCCGCACCGCGCGCGCGGGGCCCGGCGGCACGGCGAGCTCCGGCGCGAGGCTCGCGATGGATCCGGCGCCCATGGTGACGACGACATCCCCTTCCTGGAGCCGGGAGAGGACGGCGTCGCGCATCCCGGCCGCCGTCTCCACGAAGAGCGGCTCGACCTTCCCCGCCACGCGGATCGCGCGGGCGAGCGAGCGGCCGTCGGCGGCCACGATCGGCGCTTCGCCCGCCGGATAGACGTCGGCGAGGACCAGCTCGTCGACGGTCGAGAGCACGCGCACGAAGTCCTCGAAGAGGTCGCGCGTGCGCGTGTAGCGGTGCGGCTGGAAGGCGAGCACGATCCGCCGGCCCGGGAAGGCGCCGCGCGCGGCGGCGAGCGTCGCGGCCATCTCCGCCGGATGGTGGCCGTAGTCGTCCACCAGCGCGAAGGTGCCGCCGCCCGCGAGCGCCACGTCGCCGTAGCGCTGGAAGCGCCGGCCCACGCCCGTGAATTCGGCGAGCGCCTTCGCGATCGCCGCGTCCGGCGCGCCCACCTCGCGCGCGACGGCGATCGCGGCGAGCGCGTTCAGCACGTTGTGCTCGCCCGGGAGGTTCAGCATCACCTCGAGCGGCCCGAAGTGGTTCACGTAGCTCACAGCGCGGAAGCGCATGCGACCGGCGTCCCAGCGCACGTCCTCCGCGCGCAGGTCCGCGTCGCTCGCCATGCCGTAGGTGAGCATCGGGCGCGCGACCTGCGCCATGATCGAGCGCGCGTGCGGATCGTCCTTGCAGACGACCGCGAGCCCGTAGAACGGCAAGTGGCCCAGGAACTCGAGGAACGTGGACTTGAGCCTCTCGAAATCCTGCCCGTAGGTCTCCATGTGGTCGGCGTCGATGTTGGTGACGACCGAGATCACCGGCTGCAGGTAGAGGAAGGACGCGTCGGACTCGTCCGCCTCGGCCACGAGGAACTCGCCCTTGCCCACGCGCGCGTTGGTGCCGATGGAGTTCAGCCGCCCGCCGATCACGCAGGTGGGATCCATGCCGGCTTCGGAGAGCGCCGCCGCGACGAGCGACGTGGTGGTGGTCTTCCCGTGCGTCCCCGCGATCGCGATGCCCTGCTTGAAGCGCATGAGCTCGGCCAGCATCATCGCGCGCGGCACCACGGGGATGTGCGCCTCGCGCGCCTTGACCACCTCGGGGTTGTCCGCCTTCACCGCCGAGGACACGACGACCGCATCCGCCGATTCGACGTTCTTCGCGGCGTGGCCGATCGCGACCGTGATCCCGAGGCCGCGGAGCCTGCGGACGGCACTGCCTTCGGCGAGGTCCGAGCCGGTCACGACGTAGCCCAGGCTCGCGAGCACCTCGGCGATGCCGGACATGCCCGAGCCGCCGATGCCCACGAAGTGGATGCGCTTCACCTTATGCCGCACGGGCGAGCTCCTCGCAGGCATCGGCGCACTCGCGCGTGGCTCCCGGGCGCCCCAGGGCGCGGGCGTTCCGCGCGAGCGCCTCGAGCCGCGCTCGCGCGAGGCCGCGGAGCACCCCGGCGAGCGCCGCGGGCGGCGTCTCGAGCTGCGCGAGCGCGATGCCGGCGTCCCGGCCGGCGAGGAAGGCCGCGTTGGCCGACTGCTCGTCCGCGACGAACCACGGGAGCGGAAAGAGGATCGCCGCGACCCCCGCCGCCGAGATCTCGGCGATCGTGACCGCGCCGGAGCGGCACACGAGCACGTCGCACCACGCGTAGCGCGCCGCCATGTCCGCGATGAACGGCACGACTTCCGCCCGCACGTGCGCATCTTCGTAAGCGGCGGCGAGGCCCGCATAGAGCTTCTCGCCCGCCTGGTGCACGACTTCGGGCCTTTCCTCCGGCGCCATCGAGGCCAGGGCCGCGACCACGAGGTCGTTCAACGTCTGCGCGCCCAGGCTTCCGCCCACCACGAGGAGGCGCAGCGGCCCCGTGCGTCCCGCATAGCGCGACTCCGGCGGCGGCACGGCGGCGATCTCGTCGCGCACGGGCGTGCCGAGCCAATCCACGCGCCGCGGCTTCGGGAGCGCGTTGGCCCAGCGCTGCGCGGCCTTGCGCCCGAAGGCGCCTTCCATGCCGACCAGCACGCGAGCGGCGAGCGGCGCGAGGAGGCGATTCGCGAGGCCCGCGACCGCGCCGGGCTCGTGGACCACCAGCGGCTTCCTCCAGAGCGCCGCCATGAGCCCGCCCGGAAGCGCCACGTATCCGCCCATCGAGAGCACCACGTCCGGGCGGATCCGGAAGATCGCGATGCTCGACTGCCAGAAGGCGGAAGCGAGCTTCAGCGGCAGCGCGAGCCACGCGAGGAGTCCCTTTCCCCGCACGCCGCTCATGTCCACGTGCACCATCGGGTAGCCCGCCTCGGCCACGAGGCGGTTCTCCATGCCGCGGCGCGTGCCCATCCAGTGCACCTTCCAGCCGCGCGCGACGAGCGCCTTCGCGATCGCGATGCCGGGAAACACGTGCCCGCCCGTGCCCGCCGCCATGATGAGGATCGTGCGGCTCATATCGAGCCTCCGCGCATGAGGTATCGACTCTCCCAGTCGATGCGCATGAGGATCGCGAGCGCCACGCAGTTCACGACGATGCCGGTGCCGCCGAAGGAGAGGAGCGGCAGCGTGAGGCCCTTCGTGGGCAGGAGGCCCATGTTCACGCCCATGTTGATGAACGCCTGGACCGCGAGCCACACGCCGATGCCCTGCGCGACCAGCGCGGCGAAGTAGCGCTCGAGGCTCGCCGCCTGGCGGCCCACGGCGAACGCGCGATGGACGAGGAAGAGGAAGAGCACGATCACCGTCGCCACGCCCGCGAAGCCCAGCTCCTCGGCGATCACGGCGAGGAGGAAATCGGTGTGCGCCTCGGGAAGGTAGAAGAGCTTCTCGACGCTGGCACCCAGGCCCACGCCCAGCCACTCGCCGCGGCCGAACGCGATGAGCGAGTGCGAGAGCTGGTATCCCTTCCCGAACGCATCCGACCAGGGATCCATGAAGCCCAGGATCCGCTGCAGCCGGTAGGGCGAGGAGACGATGAGCGCGCCGAAGGCGACCGCGAGGAGGACGGCGAGGCCCGCGAAGAGGCGCCAATTGAGCCCGCCCAGGAAGAGCACCGCCATGGCGATCGAGGTGACGACCACGAGCGCCCCGAAGTCGGGCTCGCGGAGGAGCAGGGCCGCGATGAGCGTCATCACGCCGAACATCGGGAGGAAGCCCTTCCTGAAATCGTCCATGAAGGCGGCCTTGCGCACGGTGTAGTCCGCCGCGTAGAGGACCACGAGGAGCTTCATCACCTCCGAGGGCTGGAAGGTGCCGAGGCCCACGGGAATCCAGCGCCGGCTGCCGTTCACTTCACGGCCCAGGCCCGGCACCAGCACGGCGACGAGGACCGCGGTCCCCAAGAGGAAGAGCCACGGCGCCGCCTTCTGCCAGAGCCAGAGCGGGACGCGGAAGAAGGCCGCGGCGAACCCGAGCCCGACCGCGAGGTAGATCGAGTGGCGCACGAGGAAGTACCCGGGCCGGTAGCCGGTGAACTTCTCCGCCTCGGACATCGCGATCGACGCCGAATACACCATGACCAGCCCGATCGCGCCCAGCAGCACCGCGGACCACACGAGGCCGTGGTCGAAGCTCGATTCGCGGCGGGCCGGGTTGTAGAGCATCAGTGCGCCTTCCGTGCCGCGAGAGCGCGCGCCGCGGCGGCGAACGCGTCGCCGCGGTGCCCGTAGTTCGCGAACATGTCGAAGCTCGCGCATGCGGGGGAGAGCAGCACCGCGTCGCCCTCGTGCGCGAGCGCGGCCGCGACCTCGACCGCCTCCTCCATCGTCTGGGCGCGCGCGAGCGGAACCGCGGTCTTCACGAGCGCGGCCGCGATCGCGGGGCCGTCGCGGCCGATGAGGACGACCGCGCGGGCGTGCGCCTTCACGGCGGGCGCCAGCGGGGCGAAGTCCTGCCCCTTGCCGTCGCCGCCCGCGATGAGCACCACGGGCACGCGGAAGCCTTCGAGCGCCGCGACGGAGGCGCCGACGTTGGTGCCCTTGGAATCGTCGTAGAAACGCACGCCGCCGCTCTCGGCCACGGCCTGCACGCGGTGGGGGAGTCCCTTGAATTCCCGAAGCGCCTTCGCGAGCGGCTCGCGGGCAATGCCCACGGCGGTCGCGAGCGCGTGCGCCGCGAGCCCGTTCGCGACGTTGTGCAGCCCGGGCATGCCCATGTCGGCCGCGTCGAGGAGTGTTTCGGTCCCGCGGCGGAGCGTCCCGCGCGTCTCGTCCACGCCCCATTCCCGGTCGCTCCTGGGCGCGCCCAGGCCGAAGGAGAACGCGTCCGCGTCGCCCATCGCCTCGCTCCACGCGTCGTCGCGGTTCACCACCCGGCGGCGGCAATGGAGGAAGATCCGCTCTTTCGCGCGGGCGTAGTCCGCGAGCCCGTCGTAGCGGTCGAGGTGGTCCTGCGAGACGTTCAGCATCGTCGCGGCGTCGAGTACCAGCGAGCGCGTCGTCTCCAGCTGGTAGCTCGAGAGCTCCACCACATAGAGGTCCGGGAAGCCCCGCGCCTCGGCCTTGGCGAGCGCGTCCAGCACCGGCACGCCGATGTTTCCGACCGCCTCGGAGCGCAGCCCCGCGGCGCGTCCCATCGCGGCGGCGAGCGCCGTGACGGTGGACTTCCCGTTGGTGCCGGTCACTCCGAGCACGCGTACGCCCTTCCCGCCGCGCGCGATCGCGCGAGCGAAGACCTCGACGTCGCCCACCACGTCGATCCCGCGCGCGGCGGCCGCGCGCAGGACCGGTTCTCGGAGCGCAAGGCCCGGACTCGCAACGACCGCGTCCACGCCCGCCAGGAGCGCCTCGTCGAAAGGTCCAAGGGCGACGCGAAGCTGCGGATATTCGCGACGGATCGCTCCCAGGGCCGGAGGCGCCGCTCGCGTGTCGGCAGCAGAGAGGCGCGCGCCATGCCGCGCGAGCCAGCGAACGCCCGACAGTCCCGTTTCACCCAGCCCAAGAACGAGCACGTTGCGGCCTTCCCATTCATCGCCCATCTCCTTTCCGCGCCTCGCGCTATCGCAGCTTGAGAGTCGACAATCCGAACAGCACCAGCATCATCGTGATGATCCAGAAGCGGACGACGACCTGGTTCTCCTTCCAGCCTTTCAATTCGTAGTGGTGATGGAGCGGTGCCATGCGGAAGACGCGCTTGCCGGTCAGCTTGTAGCTCGCGACCTGGATGATCACGGAGAGCGTCTCCACCACGAAGACGCCGCCCATGATGAGGAGCACGATCTCCTGGCGCACCACGAGCGCGACCATCCCCAACGCGGCGCCGAGCGCGAGCGCGCCCACGTCGCCCATGAAGACTTCCGCGGGATAGGCGTTGAACCAGAGGAACGCGAGCCCGGCGCCCGCGATCGCGCCGCAGAAGACCGCGAGCTCGCCCGAGCCGGAGATGAGCGGGAAGCCCAGGTACTTCGAGAAGACGGCGTTCCCGGAGACGTAGGCGAAGATCGCGAGCGCCGAGGCGATCATCACCGTCGGCATGATCGCGAGGCCGTCCAGGCCGTCCGTGAGGTTCACCGCGTTCGAGGTGCCCACCACCACGAAGTAGCCCAGCACCACGAAGCCCACGGTCCCCAACGGGATCGCGATCGTCTTGAAGAACGGCACGATCACCTCCGTCTGCTGCGGCAGCTTCGCGGTGTAGGCGAGGAGGTAGACCGCGACGATCGCGATGAGGGACTGCCAGCCGAACTTCGCCCGCGCGGAGAGGCCCTTGGGATTGCGGTGCACGACCTTCCGCCAGTCGTCGACCCAGCCCACCGCGCCGAACCCCAGCGTCGTGAGGAGGCAGAGCCACACGTAGCGGTTGCGCAGGTCCGCCCAGAGGAGCGTCGTCACCGCGACGGAGACGAGGATCAGCGCCCCGCCCATGGTGGGCGTCCCGCTCTTCACGAGGTGCGTCGCCGGGCCGTCGTCGCGGACCGCCTGGCCGATCTTGTAGGCGGCGAGCTTCCGGATCATCGCCGGGCCCACGATGAAGGAGATCGCGAGCGCGGTGAGCGCCGCGAGCACCCCGCGGAGCGTGATGTAGGTGAGGACGTTGAACGCGCGAACGTCCGGGGTGAGCCACTGCGCGATCTCATAGAGCATCGGAGCCTCCCGCGAGGGCGTCCGCCACCCGCTCCATCTGCATGAACCGCGACCCCTTCACGAGGAGCGTGGTATCCGCCCGCGCTTCCTTGCGCGCCGCGGCGAGGAGCTCGCGCGCCTCCCCGAAGTGCCGCGCGCCCGCGCCGAACGCCTGCGCCGCGTTCCGGCTCTGCTCTCCCAGCGCGAGGAGTACCTCGACGCCCGAGCGCTTCGCGAAATCGCCCACCTCGGCGTGCATCGCCGCGCTCTGGATGCCCAGCTCGCCCATGTCGCCCATCACGAGGACGCGGCGGCCCGGCTCCGCCGCGAGCACCCGGATCGCGGCCTTCATCGATTCCGGGTTCGCGTTGTAGGTGTCGTCGATCACGCGCGCGCCGCCGGGCGCGGGACGCCGCTGCAGCCGTCCCGGCACGCCCTCGAACGCCGCGAGCGCTGAGCGCATCGCCGCCGGCGGGATCCCGACCGCATGCGCGGCAGCGCACGCCGCGAGCGCGTTCCTCGCGTTGTGCTCGCCCGGCGCGCGGAGCGCCACCGCGAACGAGCCCGCGGGCGTGCGGAAGCGCCATTCGCCGGCGGCGCTCGCCGCCGACACGTCCGAGTCCGCCCCGAAGCCGAACGTGAGGACCTTCCGGCCGGCGTTGAGTCCCTTCCAGTACGGCGCGAAGGCGTCGTCGTCGTTCACGATCGCGATGCCGCCCTCGTCGAGCCCCGCGTAGATCTCGCCCTTCGCCCGAGCGATCGCTTCCAGGCTCCCGAGGATGCCCACGTGCGCGCGCTGCGCGTTGTTCACGAGCGCCACCGTCGGCCGGGCGATGCGCGCGAGGTAATCGATCTCGCCCTCGTGGTTCATCCCCATCTCGATCACCGCGTAGCGGTGGTCGGGCCGGAGCGCGAGGAGCGTGAGCGGCATGCCGATGTCGTTGTTGAGGTTCCCGGCGGTCGCGAGCACCGCGCCGCGCGAGCCCGCGTGCTCGCCCAGGATCGCCGCGAGCATCTCCTTCACCGTCGTCTTGCCGTTGCTTCCCGTGAGCGCCACGAGCGGGATCGCGAATCGCCGCCGCCAGTCGCCGGCGAGGGCTCCGAGCCCGAGGCGCGTATCCGCGACGACGATCTGCGGCAAACCGGCGCCGGCTTCCTTCACGTGGCGCGCGGTGAGCGCGCCCACCGCGCCCCGGCGGGCCGCCTCGCCCACGTAGGCGTGGCCGTCGAACCGCTCGCCCTGGAGCGCCACGAAGAGCTCGCCCGCGCCCACCGCGCGGCTATCCGTGGAGACGCCGGAGAAGCGCGCGTTCGCGCCCTCGAGCCGGCCCGAGACGACGCGCGCCGCTTCCACGAGGTCCATCATCGCCCGGCTCCCCATTCGGCGAGCGCCGCGGCGGCGACCTCGCGGTCGCTGAACGGATGGCGATTCCCCGCGATCTCCTGGTAGGTCTCGTGGCCCTTCCCGGCGAGGAGCACCACGTCCCCCGCGGCGGCCTGGTGCACGGCGGAGAAGATCGCGACCTGCCGGTCCTCCATCGCTTCCGCGCGGCCGGCCGGGATGCCCGCGAGCACCTGCGCGATGATCGCCTTCGGATCCTCGTTCCGCGGGTTGTCGCTCGTGACGACCACGTGGTCGGCCAAGCGCGCCGCGGCCTCTCCCATGAGCGGGCGCTTCCCCGCGTCGCGATCGCCGCCGCAGCCGAAGACGCAGATGAGGCGCCCGCGGCCCCGCGAGGGATTGCGAAGCGCCGTCGAGTCGAGCACGTGGCGCAGCGCCTGCAGCGCCTTCTCGAGCGCATCCGGCGTGTGCGCGTAGTCGATCACCACGAGCGGCGCCGTGCCGCCGCCCAGCCGCTCGAGGCGGCCCGGCACGGGCTCCAACGCGGCGATCGCGGAGAGCGCCTCGTCGAGCGCGATGCCCGCCGCGACGAGGGCCCCGGCCACGGCGAGGAGGTTCGACACGTTGAACGCGCCCAGCACCGGCGTCTCGACGGTGCCCGCGCCCCACTCGGAATCGACGCGGAAGCGGACGCCCGCGTCCGAAAGGAGCACGTCGGAGGCGCAAAGCCGCGGCCGCCTCCCGCCGCCGCGTTCCGGCGCGAGGCCGAACGTGATCACCTCGAGGCCGCTCGCGGCGAGCCGCCCCGCGAAGCGCGCGCCCCATTCGTCGTCGAGGTTCACCACCGCGTGGGTGAGCCCGCGCGCCGAGAAAAGCCGGTACTTGGCCTCCGCGTAGGCGTCCATGGTGCCGTGGTAATCCAGGTGGTCGCGCGTGAGGTTCGTGAAGACGGCGACGTCGTACTTGATGCCGGCCACGCGCTCCTGGTCCAGTCCGTGGCTCGACACCTCCATCGCGACGTGGCGTGCGCCGCGCCGCAGGTACTCGGCGAGCAGGCGCTGCAGCACGATGGCATCCGGGGTGGTGTTCCGCGCTTCCGAGCGCTCGCCCACGAGGCCGTTGCCGAGCGTGCCGATCACCGCGGAGCGCCGGCCGAGCCGATCGAGCGCGGCGGCGATCCATTGGGACACCGACGTCTTTCCGTTGGTGCCCGTGACCCCCGCCATCCAGAGGACGTCCGATGGATTGCCGTACGCGTGCCCCGCGATCCGGGAGATGCGCGAGCGCAGGCCTTCGACCGCGACGTTGGGGAGCGTCCAGCGCGGGTTCCAGGTGAAGCCCTGCCGCTCCCAGACGATCGCGGCGGCGCCCCGCGCGATGGCGTCGGCGATGAAGGCGCGGCCATCGCGCACCGTGCCGGGGTACGCGGCGAAGACCGAGCCCATCTTCACGGCGCGCGAATCCGCCGTGAGGTCGGAGAGCGGCACGCCCAACGACTCGAGGCGCGCCACGACGGCGCGCGGATCGGCGGCGGCGAATCCGGCGGCGGCGTTCATCCCGCGCGCCCCGCCGCGGGCGCCTGGGCCTCGACCTCGCCCGGCTCGACGGCTTTCACATTCAGGGTCTGCGGCGCGTCCGGCGGGATCGAGAGGAGCCTCAACGCCGAGCCCATCACCGACGCGAAGACCGGCGCGCCCACGTCGCCCCCGTAGTTCGCGCGGCCTTCCGGCTCGTCGATCATGACGGCGACGATGAAGCGCGGGTCGCTCACGGGGCCGAAGCCCACGAAGGACGACACGTACTTTCCCTCGGCGTAGCGGCCGTTCTCCACCTTCCACGCCGTGCCGGTCTTGCCGGCGACGCGGTAGCCCGGCACGCGCGCGAGCGGCGCCGTGCCCCCGGGCATCACGACCATCTCCATCATCCGCGTGAGCTCGCGCGCCGAGCGCGCGGAGATGATGGGCTTGCCGATCGGCTGCCCGTCCCCGCGGCGCAGGAGCGTGAGCGGAAGGAGCCGGCCGTCGTTCGTGAAGATCGTGTAGGCGCGCGCGATCTGCAGGAGCGAGACCGAGATGCCCTGCCCGTACGAGATCGTCGCCTGCTCGACCGGGCGCCACTGGCTCCAGGGCTTGAGGAGCCCCTTCGCCTCGCCGGGGAGGCCCGTCTTCGGCGCCACGCCGAAGCCCAGGTCGCGGAACATCGTGCCCATCCGCTCGGGCGGCATGCGCAGCATGATCTTCGCGGTGCCGATGTTGGACGACTTCTGGATCACCTGCTCGACCGTGAGGGTGCCGTGCGGGTGCGAGTCGCTGATCGTCCAGCCGCCGATCTTCATGTGGCCGGGCGCGGTCTCGACCAGCGTGTCCGGCTTCACGATGCCGTCGTCCAGGGCGGCGGCGATGGTGAAGGGCTTCATCGTGGAGCCCGGCTCGAAGAGGTCGGTCACCGAGCGGTTCCGCGTCTGGCCGCCGGTCACGTGCGCGCGGTTGTTCGGGTTGTAGTCCGGCATGTTCACGAGCGAGAGGATCTCGCCCGTGCGCGCGTCGACGATCACGAGCGAGCCGCCCTTCGCGTGATGCGCCTCGACCGCGGCCTTGAGCTCCCGGTGCGCGAGGAACTGCAGGCGCTCGTCGATCGCGAGGTCGACCTCCTCGCCGTCGCGCGGCGCTCGCACGCCCTCCACGTCCTCGACGATGCGGCCCTTGCGGTCGCGGATCACGCGCCGGCTCCCCGGCGTCCCCGCGAGGCGCGACTGCTCGGCGAGCTCGATGCCTTCCTGCCCGTTGTCGTCCACTCCGGTGAATCCCACGACGTGCGCCATCACCGCCCCCGCCGGGTAGTAGCGCCGGTACTCGCGCTGCTCGAAGACGCCCGGGATGCGCAACGCCATCACTTTCGCCGCGCGGTCGGGCGCGATCTGGCGCTTGAGATAGACGAACTGGCGATCCTTCGTGGCAATTTTCTGGCGGATCTCGCCCGCATCCGCGTCGAGCGCCTTCGCGAGCGCGCGCAGCTGTCCCGGATTCGCCTCCACGTCCTCCGGCGACACCCAGATCGACTCGACCGGCGTGGAGATCGCGAGCGGCTTGCCGTTCCGGTCCCTCACGGTCCCGCGCGAGGCGGGCATCTCGATCAGGCGCCCGTAGCGCGCCTCGCCCTTCGCCTGGAGGAAAGTGGTATCCATGCCCTGGAGGTAGAAAGCGCGCCCGGCGAGCACGGCGAACCCGGTCGCCGCGAGGCCCAGCACGAGCCGCGAGCGCCAGCCCTGGAGCTTGAGCCGCAGCTGGGGCGTGCGCTCCTCGTACCTCACCGCGCCTCCGGGGAGGCGCCGGCGGGCACGCCCGCGGGATCGATGATGACGGTCGTGTCGGGCGCCGCGAAGCGCATCCCGAGGCTCCTGGAGGCGACCGCCTCCACCCGCTTGTGCGTGGCCCACGTGCCCTGCTCGAGCTGGAGCTGCGTCCACTCCTCGTCCAGCTTCTTCGCGGCGCCCTGCTCGGCGTCGAGCTCGGCGAAGAGCTTGCGCGCGTGGTGCTGCGACGTGATGACGCCCAGCGCGCACGCGACGGCGATGGCGAGGAGGAATGCGTTCACGCGGCCCATGGCCCTACGCCGCCTTCTCGGCCACGCGGAGCACGGCGCTTCGCGCGCGCGGGTTCCGAAGGACTTCCGCCTCGCCCGGCTTGATCGCGCGGCCGATCGCCTTCAGCTGCGGCTTCGGGAGCTCGGCGGCGCGCACCGGCACGCCGCGCGGCAGGCGGTCCGCCGTCGAGCGCTCGCGGATGAAGGTCTTCACGATGCGGTCCTCGAGCGAGTGGAAGCTGATCACGGCGAGCCGACCCGCGGGCTCGAGGAGGCCCGCGGCCTGCGGGAGCGCTAGCGCAAGCTCTTCAAGCTCCTGATTGACGTGAATCCGAAGAGCCTGAAAGGTGCGGGTCGCCGGATGCTGGCCCGGCTCGCGCGTCCGAACCGCGCGACCCACGACCTCGGCAAGTTGGCGCGTGGTCCGGAGAGGCTCGCGGCCCCGTGCCGCAACAATCGCTGCTGCAACCGATTGAGCAAACCGTTCTTCCCCATGGTTCCTGATCACCTCCCTGATTTCTTCTTGTGTCGCGCGCGCGAGCCACTGCGCGGCGCTCTCGCCTCGCGTGGGATCCATGCGCATGTCGAGGGGCCCGTCGCGCACGAAGCTGAAGCCGCGCGCGGCCTCCTCGAGCTGGGGCGAGGAGACGCCCAGGTCGAGGAGCACGCCCGCGACGCGCTCGACTCCGCGTTCGGCCAGGACCCGTCCCATCTGCGAGAACCGTGCGTGGATCAGCTCAAGACGCGGATCCTGGAGCGGACGATGCGAAATCGCCGCGGGGTCCTGATCAAGAGCGAGAAGTCTTCCGCGAACACCGACACGGGCGAGGATGGCCGCGCTGTGCCCGCCGCGGCCAAAGGTGCCATCGACATAGGTTTTGCCTTCACGGACGTTGAGGGCAGCGACTGCTTCTTCGAGAAGGACCGGGACATGGGAGACCTCACTCACGGGGGAAGGGAGTCGACGCTGGGCCTGCTCTCTCCGGGGGGAGCGGCTTCGGACCCAGGGTCGTCGGCCGCATCACAGAGAGAAGTTCTCCATCCCCGGAGGCAACGTCGGACTGCCTCCGGACCTCAGGGCCTCGAGCTGCGTGTTCCACGTCTCGAGGTCCCAGATTTCGAAGTGGGATCCCTGCCCCACCAGCATCACTTGGCGCTCGATGTGAGCGAACTCGCGCAGCTCCGGCGGGATGAGGAGGCGTCCCGCGGAATCCGGCTCGACTTCCTGCGCGAATCCCACGAGCAGGCGTTTCCAGAGGCTCGCCTGGCGGTCGAGGCTCGGAAACGACATCACCTTCGTGCGGATCGGCTCCCACGCCGGGCCGGGATAGAGCAGCAGGCAGGCGTCCGGATGCGCAGTAAGCACTAACTTAACCGTGCCACCCTGCGTGAGGGGCTCCCGGGCACGCGTCGGAACGGCCATTCGGCCCTTCGCGTCCAGGTTGATCTGGTTTGCCCCTTGGAACACAGTTTCTCCCACGTTTTCCCACTTCCGCACACTGTAGAGAAGCAGCTACAGGGCGTCAAGCGGAAAGATCGGGAGATTTTTCTTGCGCGACAAAGGCTTAGCGACGCTTTTGTGCGCGAAATCGAGATGCGCGATTTGTTATGAATCAGTGACTTGGATTCGTAAGCTCAAGTGTTGCTCGAAGACTGGACGAGGCTTGCGCCGGCGCGCCATGAAAAAAGGGCCCGTCGCCGGGCCCTTTTTCTCGAGAGGAGCGGAAACCCGATCAGCCGCCTCCTTTCCCCCGCCCGTGGGCGCTGCCGCTGTCGCCGTGCGTGTCGCCCTGGGCGGTGGCGACCCCAGTGCCGGCCGTGCCCCCCGCGGCGGTGACGACTCCCGCCCCGTGGCCGCTCGCGTGCACGCCCGCGGTCGAAAGCCCCCCCGCGCTACCCCCGGCAGCCGTGACCAGCCCGCGTCCGGAGCTGCCTGCGTGTCCCGGCCCCGCGGATCCGATCGAGCCTTCCGCCGTCATGATCCCGTGCGAGCTCGACGCGGAGGCGACGCCCGAAGCGGTGGTGATGCCCTTCGACCCGTGGCCGCTCGCGATGACGCCGGACGGCGCGCCGGTCGCGGTCACGATGCCCTTGCGGCCCTTGCCCGAATGGTCGAGCTCGGACGAGGGGCCGCGCGCGGTCGTGATGCCCTTGCTCGCGGTGGACTTCGCCGTTGCCGTGCTCGTCGCCGAGGACGGGGCCGTGGCGGGAAGCGAGGCCACCTTCGTGTGCGCCGACTTGAGCGAGCTCACGACGGGGCCTAGCTTCGTGCCCTCGGCTTTCGCGATCTGTCCCCAGCCCATGCCGTCCGCGCGCATCTCGAGGACGCCCTTCACCGTGACGCTGGTGCCGTCGGCCTTCGTGATCGTGCCGCCGGTGAGCGCGGCGTTCAGCTGGTCGGCGGTGGGCTTGGTGACGCCCAGGCTCGCGAGCTCCGACTTGGCGAGTGCCAGCGAGATGAACACCTCGCCCCAGCCCATCTTGCCGGTAGGCGGCGTGATGGTGGTGCCGGAGCTCGTCGTGCCCGTTCCCGTGCTCGTCGTGCCGGTGCCCGTCGTCGTGCCGGTGGTCGTCGTCGTGCCGGTGGTCGTGCCCGTCCCGCTCGGGGTCCCCTGGAGCGCAGCGAGCGTCACCGGAGTGCCGTTGCGAAGCGCGTTCACGAGCGCGAGGGAATTGTCCTGCGAGCCCGCGATCGAGGCGAAGCTCGCCGCGATGCGCGTCGCGACCTGGGTCTGGCCGCGGTTCGCCGAAGTGGAGTCGAGCGAGCTCACCTGCGTGTCGACCTCGCCCGCGGTCTGCGCCAGTGCGACGGGCGCCAGGACGATCATGAGGGCTGCGGAGAGAAGCCGAAGGTCACGTTTCATTTCCAAGCCTCCATTAAGTGGATCCGACGTACTTTTCCGTCTGCAGGATGATCTCGGTCGCCGTGGCGCCGTCGCGCAGGATCCCGCCGTCCTTCTTGGCGGTCACCAGCATCCGGGTCGTCGCCGGCGTGAGCGCTTCCAGCTCGATCTCGATGTCGCGATCGGCCGCATGGGCCCTGATCGTCTCGGTCGTGCCTTCGCGCTTCGCCGTCAGCACCTTGATCTGCATCCGGTTCAATGCGCCGATCGAAGCCCGCTTCACTTGCGCCTGGGGCGCCGTGAAAGTCTTGTAGACCATGCCGCCCAGCGTGTGGGACACCTCCGTCGCCATGCCGACGCCCAGGGCCGTCAGCATCACCGGGGCGCAACCCCCGGCACCGAGCCCGCACGCCGCAAGCGCGGCGGCCACCGCGATGTTCCTGACGTTCATCCGCATCTCCATGACTCGTACGCCTCTTTCCGTGTCGTCTGTGCGCGACGCCGGAAATCATCGGGGACGCGGGCGGCAAGTCCTGTGAAGGCCGTCACAGAACCGCGAAAATGGCCGTTTCGTCGTCGCGGGACGACGACGGAAGGCCGAAGTGACGGAAAGCGCCGGGGCTGGGCGCGCGGGAAGAAAAGTGTGAAGCAAGCCGATAAGCGGGATTCTGTTACAGCCGTTGCCGGCTATGACGGTCATTCCTCTGGGCCGGGCGTTGCCGCACGGCTCGAGCCACCTACCCGCAGACTCGGTGGGCCACGTCGTCGTCTGCCTACTTGGTGTTGCTCCGCGTAGAGATTGGCCGTTTCACCCCGCTCGCCCTCGCGGGCGAACGGACTCGTCTCTGTTCCTCTGATCCTCGCCTCACGGCGGACGGGTGTTACCCGCTACGCTGCCCTCTGGAGTCCCGACTTTCCTCTGCGCGATTCGCACCGCGCAGCGACCGCCTGGCTTGCTTCACCCCGGTATTTTACGCGCCCGGGGCGCTTCCCCTCGGGCGGAAGTGCGCGGCATCGTCGTAGTACGACTCGCGGGCGTTGTCCGGATGCCATCCCGGGACGCCCAGGACCGGCAGCGGCGGCAGCGCGCGCGGAGACGCGAAATTCGCGCGGCTCGCGAAATGCGCGGCGGCGAGCGCATCCATCCTCTCGATCCGCGCGGCGTGGGGCAACGCGAAGTGACCCTCTTCCATGGGCACGAAGAGCGCCCTCGCGACGAGGCCGGGAAAGGGATCCAGCGCCTTCTCGTGGAGCGCGTGCCCGAAGGCGAAGAACTCCATCTTCGCCGCGAGCTCCGAGCGCCGCGTCCAGAAGAGCGCCTTCCACTCGTGCTCGGCCACGAGGCGCGCGAGCTCCGGCGAGGCGGACGCGACGATCACGCCGCTTTCGTCGAAGAGCGTGAGCGCATCGCGCTCCGGCCCGCGCCGGCGCGCCTCGCCCTCGCCGCCGTGCGCGAGGATGGCCGCGTGCTGCGCGTTGAGGCGCGCCTTCGTGCGCGGGAACGCCATCCAGGCGAGCGCGTTGAAGAGATCGTGCCAGCTCCCGGGCCGCGTCTCGACCTCGCCCGCCTGCGCGATCCGAAGCTCGTAGGGAATCCGCCCGGCGGGGCGCCCCTCGGCAGGCGCGACGAAGCGCAGCCGCGAGCCGCCTTCGGTCCGGATGCCTTCGGCCGCGGCGGAAAGCTCATCCGCCGTGGGCCAATGGTCCGCGGGAAGCCGCGCGAGCACCGTGCCCAGCGACGCGAAGAGCGGCGCGGCGAGCCGGGCGCGCCCCTCCCGCCAGCCGAGGACGCTCAACCCGCGAGCCGCCAGCCGAGCTTCTGGCCCGCGCGCAGCGGCACCACGGTCTCGCCGCCGAACGGGTACTCGCGCGGCACCTCCCATTCGACTTTCCGGAGCGTCACGCGGCCGGTGTTGCGCGGCAGGCCGTAGAAATCCGCGCCGAAGCGGCTCGCGAAACCCTCGAGCTTGTCGAGCGCGCCCGCCGCCTCGAACGCTTCCGCGTAGAGCTCGAGCGCGGCGTGCGCGGTGTAGATGCCGGCCGCGCCGCATTCGCATTCCTTGGCGCCGCGGGCGTGCGGCGCCGTGTCCGTGCCGAGGAAGTACTTGGGATTGCCGGAGGTCGCGGCCTTCACGAGCGCTCGGCGGTGGCTCTCGCGCTTGAGCACCGGCAGGCAGTAGTGGTGCGGGCGGAAGCCGCCGGAGAAAAGCGCCGTGCGATCGAGGAGCAGGTGGTGCGCCGTGATCGTCGCGGCGACGTTCGCGCTCGCGCGCGCGACGAAGGCGACGGCTTCCTCGGTCGTCACGTGCTCGACCACGATCTTGAGCGCCGGGAAACGCTCGACTAGGGGACCCAGGACGCGCTCGAGGAAGACCGCTTCGCGATCGAAGACGTCGACCTCCGGATCCGTCACCTCGCCGTGCACGAGGAGCGGCAGCCCCGCGGCCTGCATCGCCTCGAGCGCCGCAGCGCAGCGGGCGAGGTCGGTCACCCCGGAAGCCGAATTGGTCGTGGCACCCGCGGGGTAGTACTTCACCGCCTTCACGAAGCCCGCGGCCTTCGCGCGCCCGATCTCGGAGGCGGGCGTCCGATCCGTGAGATAGAGCGTCATGAGCGGCTCGAACGCGGTCCCGGGGGGCAACGCGGCGAGGATCCGCTCGCGATAGGCCGCCGCCATCGCGACGTCGACCACGGGAGGCTTCAGGTTCGGCATCACGATCGCGCGGGCGAACTGGCGCGCCGTGGCGGCCGCCACCGAAGCGAGCGCGGGGCCATCGCGCAGGTGCACGTGCCAGTCGTCCGGACGCGCGAGGCTGATCGATTCGGGCATGGCGCAATTATCGGTCAAAGGGCATGGGGTGAAAAAGGCCGGCCTATTTCTTCTTGAGCGTGAGCGCCAGCGCATAGAGCTCGTTGCGGCGGCCGCCCGTGAGCGCCGCCGTGAGCGCCACCGCCTGCTTGAGCGGAAGCTCGGCCAGCAGCGCTTCGAGCGCCGCGCGCGGGTCGATCCCGGCCGCGCGCTCCACCGGGCGGCCCTCGATCACGAGCACGAATTCCCCGCGGCGGCGATCGTCGTCCGCCTCGACCCACGCGCGCGCGTCGCCCAGCGGCACGTGGGCGATGGTCTCGAAGCGCTTGGTGAGCTCGCGGGCGATCACGACGTCGCGCTCGCCCAGCGCGGCATGGAGGTCCCCGAGCGTCTGCGCGATGCGGTGCGGCGCCTCGAAGAGGGCGATGGCCCACGGGCTCGCGGCGAGCGCGGAGAGCCGCTCGCGGCGCTCGGCGCCCTTCGCCGGCAGGAAGCCCGCGAACACCACGCCGTCGAACGCGAGGCCGCTCGCCGAGAGCGCCGCCGTGAGCGCGCTCGGTCCCGGCACCGGGATCACGCGCAGCCCCGCCTCGCGCACCCGTGCCACGACGACGCGGCCCGGATCGCTCACGCCGGGCGTCCCGGCGTCGCTCACGAGCGCCACGGCCCGGCCTTCCGCGATCGAACGGACCACGCGCTCCGCCGCCGCCGCCTCGTTGTGCTCGTGGACGGCGACCTGGCGGGTCGCGATCCCGAAGTGGGCGAGGAGCCCGCGCGTGACGCGGGTGTCCTCCGCCGCGATCCAGTCCGCCGTCCGGAGCACCTCCAGCGCGCGGAGCGTCACGTCGCCCAGGTTCCCTATGGGGGTGGCCACCACATATAATCCAGGTTCCAACGCCGAGCCGTGCGCCGCATCGACGCGCGGCGCCTCGGGGTCCCCACCGCCCTTGTCCCCCCGAACCTTCCCGATGTCGCGCTTCACCGCGGTTTTCCTCGCCACTCTGGCCCTCTTCGTGTCGCCGGCATTCTCGGCCGACGCGCCGACCAGCACAACCACGCGCGCCCGCATTGTTGAACCAGGGGCTATCGCGGGCCCGCTGCCGCCGCCGGTGCCGCAGGAGGAGATCGATCCGGAGACGGGGCTCTCGCGAAGCACCGTCGTCCGGCCGCTGCGCGATCTCCCGCCGCCGCCCACCGTGGCGCCGTCTCCGCGGGCGGCTCCGGCCGGCCCTTCGGCGGTGCCCGGACCCTCGGCGCGCGGGCATCTAGCGCTTATCCTCCCCACCGCCTCGCCCGCGCTCGGCCGGCTCGCCGAGGCCGTGCGGCAGGGATTCGCCGCGGCCGTGCAGGTCGCGGGACGCGATGCGCCGCCCGTGGACCTCCTCGCCGTGGACAACGAAGGCCCGGCGCTCCTCGCCGCCTGCCAGCAGGCGCAGGCCGCGGGCTCCCTCCTCGTGGTGGCGGCCCTCACGCGCGACGGCGCCACGGCGCTCGCGCGAAGCGACTGCGCGCGCCAGCCCGTGCTCGCGCTGAACGAGCCGCAGGCCATCCTCGGCCCGGACCTCCCGCAGAACCTCTTCACCGTGTCGCTCTCGATCGAGCGCGAAGCGCGGCAGGTGGCGCTCATGGCGGTCGCGGACGGCCGGCGCTCGGCGATCGTGATCGGCTCCCCCTCGCCCCTCGCGCGGCGGGTGCAGGAGGCGTTCGAGCGCGAATGGTCGGCGGCCGCGGGCGACCTGCGCCGCGTGCCTTTCACCGGAAACCCGGAGGATGCGGCGGCGCTGAAGGAGCTCCTCGAAAACTCGAGGGCGGACATGGCCTTCATCGCGCTCGAGCCCGCGGAGGCGCGCGCGGTGCGGCCATACATCCCCGCGACGCTCCCGCTCTACGCGACCTCGCTCAGCGTGAACCCGCGCGCCGAGGCGATCGTCAACCTGGACCTGCAGGGCCTGCGTTATGTGGAGATGCCCTGGTTCGTCCAGCCCGACCATCCCGCGGTCATGGTCTATCCGCAGCCCACCACGCCCATGTCGGTGGACCAGGAGCGGCTGTACGCCTTCGGCATCGACGCGTTCCGGCTCGCGATGCACCTCCTGCGCGGGGATGCGCGCCGAACCGCGCTGGACGGCGTCACGGGCCGCATCACCTTGGAGCCCGGCAACGCCTTCGAGCGCACGCTCACGCCCGCGGAGGTCGACGGCGGCCACGTGATCCCGCTGAGGGCGCCGTGAGCCCCGTGGGCCGTCGCACCGCGGCGCAGCTCGCGGGAGGCGAGGCGGAAGAGGTCGCGGAGCGCTTCCTCGTGCGTAGCGGGCTCGAGGTGATCGCGCGCAACTACCGCACCCGCCTGGGGGAGATCGACCTCGTCGCCCGGGACGGTGCCACGCTCGTCTTCGTCGAGGTGCGCATGCGCGCGGCCTCGGCGGCGCGCTTCGGCGGCGCGGCCGCGAGCGTGGACGCCCGCAAGCGCCGGCGCATCGAGGCCGCCGCGCGCCACTTCCTCGCGCGCCTCGGCCGCGAGCCCGCGTGCCGCTTCGACGTGGTGACGCTGGATGGCGACGCCGGCATCGAGTGGCACCGCGCGGCCTTCGAAACCGCTTAATATCCGCACGATGGATCTCACCGCGCACCTGAGGAAGCATTTCGAGGAAGGCGCCGAGCTGCGCCTCGCGATGGCGAGGACGCTCCCCGCGCAGCTCGCGCGCGCGGGCGAGGCGCTCGCGGCCGCGCTCAAGTCCGGGCGGAAGGCGCTCGCGTGCGGCAACGGCGGCTCGGCCGCGGACTGCCAGCATTTCGCGGCGGAGCTCGTGGGCCGCTTCGAGCGCGAGCGGCCGGGGCTGCCCGCCATCGCCCTCACCGTGGACAGCTCGGCCCTCACGGCGATCGCGAACGACTACGACTTCGATCGCGTGTTCTCCAAGCAGGTGGAGGCGCTGGGCGTGGCCGGGGACGTGCTCCTCGGGATCTCCACCTCCGGCAACTCGAGGAACGTGGTCGAGGCGATCCGCGCCGCGCAGGCGAAGGGGCTCGTCGTCATCGCCCTCACCGGGCGCGACGGCGGCGCGATGGCGAAGATGCTCCGCCCCGGCGATTTCCACCTGAACGTGGCCCACCCGCGCACCATGCGCGTGCAAGAGATGCACCTCCTCGCGATCCACTGCCTGTGCGAGGTCGTCGACAACCTGCTATTCGGAGAGAAGAAATGATGCGAACCCGGCTGGGAATCCTCCTCGCGCTCGCCGCGCTCCCGCTCGTCCAGGCGTGCATCCCGCTCGCGATCACCGGCGCGGGCACGGCCGCGCTCATGGCGACGGACCGCCGCAGCACCGGCACCTACGTGGACGACGAGGGGATCGAGCTGAAGGCGCTCGCGCGCCTGCACGAGTTCTCGGCAGCCCACGTGAGCGCGACCAGCTTCAATCGCCGCGTCCTCCTCACGGGGCAGGTCCAGGAGGCGGAGGTGAGGAAGCGCATCCAGGAAGCGGTGCGCACCATCCCGAACGTGCGCGAGGTGATCGACGAGACCGAGGTCGCGGGCGCGTCTTCGCTCGCCTCCCGCGGGAACGACGCGCTCATCACGTCGAACGTGAAGGCGCGCATGGTGAACAACAACCGCTTCTCGCCCAACCACGTGAAGGTGGTGACGGAAGCGGGCGTGGTCTACCTGATGGGCCTCGTCACGCGCGAGGAGGCGGAGGCCGCGGTGGACGTGGCGCGCACCACGAGCGGTGTCAGCCGCGTGGTGAAGGAATTCGAGTACCTGGGCTGAATGGCCGCGCCCGAATTCGAGGCGAAGATCTGCGATCCGGCGGAATTCGCCGCCCGGGCGAACGGGATCGCCCGCCCGATGGTCTTCACCAACGGCGTGTTCGACATCCTCCATCGCGGCCACGTGACGTACCTCGCCCAGGCTCGAGCGCTCGGCGCCTCGCTCGCGGTCGCGCTCAATTCGGACGCGTCGGCGCGCCGCCTGGGCAAGGGGGACGACCGGCCGGTGAACGCGCTCGCGGACCGGATGGCGGTGGTGGCCGCCCTGGAGAGCGTCGCCCTGGTCACCTGGTTCGACGAGGACACGCCGCTCGAGCGCATCCTCGCCTGCCGCCCGGACCACCTCGTGAAGGGCGGCGACTGGGTGCCGGAGCGCATCGTGGGCGCGCGCGAGGTGCGCGGCTGGGGCGGGCAGGTGCACTCGATCCCTTTCCTCCACGAGACCTCGACCACGCGCCTCCTCGAACGGATCCGCCGATGAACGACCGCGCCATCCCCGCCCTCGTCGACCGCCTGAAGGCGATCGTCGGCGAGCGCGGCCTCATCCCCGCGGCGGAGCAGGAGCCCTACGTCGTCGACTGGCGCGGGCATTATCACGGGCGCGCGGCCGCGGTCGTGAAGCCCGCGAGCACGGAAGAGGTCGCGAAGGTCGTGGCGCTCCTCGCCGCGCAGCGCGTCGCGATGGTGCCCCAGGGCGGCAACACCAGCCTCTGCGGCGCGTCCGTGCCGGACGCTTCCGGCGCGCAGGTCGTCGTGAACCTTTCGCGCATGAACCGCGTGCGCGCGGTCGACACGGACAACAACACGATGACGGTCGAGGCGGGCTGCGTGCTCGCCAACCTGCAGCAGGAAGCGGATCGCCACGGCCGGCTCTTCCCGCTCTCGCTGGGCGCGCAGGGAAGCTGCGAGATCGGCGGGAACCTCTCCACCAACGCGGGCGGGACGGGCGTGCTCCGTTACGGCAACGCACGCGAGCTGGTCCTCGGCCTCGAGGTGGTGCTGCCGGACGGCCAGGTGTGGAACGGCTTGCGCGGGCTGCGCAAGGACAACACCGGCTACGACCTGAAGCATCTCTTCGTGGGGGCGGAAGGCACGCTCGGGATCATCACCGCCGCGGTGCTGAAGCTCTTCCCGAAGCCGAGGTCCCAGGCGACGGCGCTCGTCGCCGTCGAAAGCCCGGCGGCCGCGGTACGCTTGCTGGGGAAGCTGCGCGAAGCGTGCGGCGAGCGCGTCACGGGCTACGAGCTCATGGCGCGCGTCTGCATCGACCTCGTCATGAAGTACATGCCGGGCACGCGCGACCCGCTCGGGACCCGCCATGCGTGGTACGTGCTGGTCGAGCTCTCGGACAGCGCGGAAGGCCCGGAGCTGCAGGCGCTCCTCGAGGGCGCGCTGCAATCGGCGGCGGAGGCCGGCCTCGTGATCGACGCCGCGATCGCCGCGAGCCAGGCGCAGCGCGACGCGCTCTGGAAGCTGCGCGAGGACGTGGCGGAGGCGCAGAAGCTCGACGGGCCGTCGGTGAAGCACGACGTCTCCGTCCCGGTGAGCCGCGTGCCGGACCTCATCGAGCGCGCGGGCGCGGCGCTCCTCGCGCGCTTTCCGGACATCCGCATCGTGGCCTTCGGCCACGTGGGCGACGGCAACATCCACTACAACTGCTCGAAGGCGGAGCGCCAGGAGGCGGAGCCGTTCTTCGCCCAGGCGCCGGAAGTGAACCGCATCGTCTACGACACCGTCCGCGCGCTCGACGGCTCGATCAGCGCGGAGCACGGGCTGGGCGCGTTGAAGCGCGAGGAGATCACGCGCTACAAGAGCGCGCTCGAGCTGGACCTCATGCGGGCGATCAAGCGCACGCTGGATCCCCACGGCCTCATGAATCCGGGGAAGGTGCTCTAGCCCGGCTCGGGACGCCGGTCGCGGATGAAGTCCGCGATCGCGTCGACCGTCTCCTGCTCGACCCCGATGAAGCCGTGCCAGTGGAGCGGCTGGCAGTGGCCGCCCCGCGCGCCATGGCCGCCGTCCATCAGCACGAGCTTCTTCGCCGGCGCGTTCGCGAGCCCTTCGACGATGCGCGGGGCCTGCAGGGCCGGCGTGTCCGGGCACGCGTCCTTGCGATGGTGGACCACGAGCACCGGGACGCGGATCTTCGCGAGCGGCAGCTTCTCGACCGCCTGCGGGACGTTCGACGCGGTGATGCTCGAGGTGAGGACCACGCCCGCGATCGCATCTCCCAGCGCGATCGCCGCGGCCGCGGCGGAAACGGTGCCGCGGCTCGTGCCCACCAGCCACACGGGCTTCCCGTAGCGCGCGTGGAGCGCCTCGACCACCCGCCGCAGGTCCTCCACGTGCTCCGGGCCCGCGCGGAACGCGAGGTCGAGGTCGTCGCGATCGCTGGGCTTGCCCACGATCGCGACGTTGAAGCCCGCGGCGGCGAACCGATCGCGCTCGCGCACGAGGAAGTTGGTCGAATGGAGCGCGCCGTCCTTGAGCCCGATGCCGCCTTCGCCTCCGGGAAGGAGGACGAGCGTCGCGGCGGCCTTCGGCCGTTCCATCATCCAGTAGCCCACCTTCACGCCGGGGCGCGTGTCGATGCGCACGAGGCCGTCGTCCGCGAAGGCGGCCGCCGACGCGAGGCATGCGGCTGCGAGCGCTGCGATCGCGCCCCTCACGGCTTCCCCCCGGCGGCCTGCGCCGCCGATTCGCGCGCGCCCTCGTTCCAGCGCTGCGCCTGCATGCGCACCACGTCCGGCATCGATCTCGATTCCGCGTAGCGCTCGCGCAGCCACCGGCTGTCGTTCTGCTGCTCCTGCGCCATGCGCCAGAGCGCCTCGAGCGGCTCGCGCGCCTCGAGCCCCGCCGCTTCCGGCGCCACGCGATCGAGCGTGTCGAGGAGGTGCTCGCGCAGCCGCACGCTCGCGCGCTCGTAGGGATCGATCAGCTGCGCCTCGAACCCGAAGCGGCACGCCTGGAACCGGTTGTAGCCGTAGACGCGGTACTGCGGCTCGAGCGGCGGATGGCGCCGGTGCTCGAGGAGGTGCGCGGAGAGCACCTGCGCGTAGGCCGCGAGCTGCGCCGCGCCTTCCACGGTGAGCGGCGTGTCGCAGATCCGGATCTCGATCGTGCCGTACTCGGGCTTCGGGCGGATGTCCCAGTAGAAGTCCTTCATGCTGGCGACGATGCCGTAGCCCGCCATCTCGTCGAAATAGCGGTTGAACTCGTTCCACGTGACGACGGGCGGCATCTGGCCGGAAAGCGGGAAGGCCGACACGGCGTGCAGGCGCGACGTCTCGAACGATGTGTCCACGCCCTGCGAGAAGGGCGACGAGGCGGAGAGCGCGATGAAGTGCGGGATGAAGGGCGCGAGCGCATGCGTGAGGTAGACCGCGTCGTCGCCGCTCGAGACGCCCACGTGGATGTGCTGGCCGAAAACCGTGAACTGCTTGGCGAGGTAGCCGTAGAGCGTGGAGACGTGGAGGAAGCGCTCCGTCGCGAAGATCCGCCGCTCCTGCCACTGGTGGAAGGGATGCGCGCCGCCGCCGGCGATCGCGAGGTTCAGGCGCTGCGCGTCGTGCGTGATCGCGTCGCGCACGGTGCGCAGCTCCGCGAGGAGCGCGCCGTGGCGGCGGTTCACGGCGGAATTCACCTCGATCATGCTCTCGGTGATCTCTGGCTTAACCTCCCCCGGGAGCTTCCGCTTCGCGAGCCGCGCGAGGAGGTCCTGCGCGCCGCGGCTCAGGTTGTAGTCGCGGGTGTTCAGCACCATCAGCTCCAGCTCGACGCCGAAGGTGAGGGGCTCGGAGCGGGTGAACTCGAGCGGCATCGGATCGCGCGGGGGCCTAGTCGGCGGGCGCCGTCGGCACGCGCGCGGTCATCTGCGCGGTCGCGACGGGATCGACCGGCAGCGCATCGCCCGCGAAGCGCAGGCCCCACTGGACCACGAAGGGACCGATGAGCTCCATGATGAGGATGGAGGCGACCAGCACGGTCGAAAGATCCGCCGCGAAAGCGGGGAAGATGCGCGAGATGTCGTGGAGCATGAGGAGCGCCAGGCTCGACATGGGAAGCACCGCGGCCCCGAGCCCCATCGCCTGGCGGATCCGCATGCCGCCGATCGGCGCGATGGCGAGGATGCCGGTGAGCTTGCCCGCGGCCCGGGCGGCGGCGACCGCCGCGCCCACGGCACCGGCGGTGACGAGCGAGGAAAACGGGAGCGCGGCCCCGGTGATCACGAAGAGCACGATGTAGAGGAGCCGGCCCACGGGCGCCAGGTTCACGTTGAGGAGGTCGTAGCTGCGGTCGTCGTTCCGCGCGAAGAGGCCGAGCGCCAGGAGCGCGAGGATCACCGGGAGCTTCAGCATCGAGGCGAGCCCGACCGCGCAGACCACCATCCCCGCCACGAGCGCGAAGTGCACCTCCCGCGTCTTCTCGATGTGGCGGGCGATCACGCGCGAGAGCCACGCCATCGCCGCGCCCAGGGCGAGCGAGCCCAGGAAGAGATAGAGCGGATGCAGGATCGCCACCTCGACCTGCGAGCGCGCCTCGAAGTGCGCGGAGCCCAGGAGGATGGTGACGAGGATCGAGGCGGAAAGGCCGTTCAGCGCGACCACGTTCATCGCGCGCTCCGTGACCTGCCCTTCCGAGTGCGTGTCGTGGACGATGAGGAGGAGCACCGCGGGCGACGTGGTCATCGCGATCGCGGCCGCGAGGCCCGCCTCCACCGCGTCGTAGCGGAAGGCGAGGAGGGTCGCCAGCACCGCGAAGAACGCGAGAAGGCTTTCCGCGAAGCCGCACGCGGCGATCGTCCAGTCGCGCTTCATCCACTTGAGGTCCATGCGCCGGCCGAGGTCGAAGAGCACGAGCCCCAGCGCCAGGTCCACGAAGATGCGCGCCTCGTCCAGCAACGAGCCCATGCCCATCGCCTGGGTGAAGGGGCCGAGCACGAAACCCACGACCACGTAGCCGATGATGCGGGGGATGCGCGCGATGCGCGCGATCTCGCCGCCCAGCATGCCGGCCACGAGCAGCACGCCGAAGAGAAGCGGGTAGCTCAGTGTGAACGGAAGCGTCGGGAGGAACGAGAAATTCATATCTCGGTAGAATGGCACAACCCCGCTTGGATTGGGCTTCGTGAGCAAAAGTTTCTTCCAGAACACGATCGCGCTGGTCTACGACTTCGACGGGACCCTCTCGCCGCAGCCCATGCAGGAGTACACCGTGCTGCCGAAGATCGGCGTGGCGCCGGTGGAGTTCTGGGCGATGGTGAATCGCGAGGCGCGCGAGACCGAGTCGGACCCGATGCTCGTGTACATGCGGCACATCATCGAGGCGCTCGAGCGCGTGAAGGTGGACGTGAAGCGCGAGGACTTCGCCGTGATGGCGCGCGCGATCGAGTACTTCCCGGGCGTGGCGACCTGGTTCGGCCGCATCAACGCGTACGTGAGGAAGAGGAGCCGCGGCCAGGTGAAGGTGCAGCACTACCTCATCTCCGCGGGGCAGAAGGAGATCCTCGACGGCGTGTCGATCCGCCGCCATTTCAAGCGGATCTACGCCTCGGAGTACCACTTCAACCACCACGGGGTCGCCACCTTCCCGAAGCTCCTCGTGACGGACACGATGAAGACGCAGTTCCTCTTCCGCATCAACAAGGGGATCGAGGCGGTCACGGAGTCGATCAACGAGCACATGCCGGAGGACGAGCGGCCGATCCCGTTCCAGAACATGATCTACGTGGGCGACGGCATGACCGACGTGCCGTCGATGGCGCTCACGAAGAAGAACGGGGGTCATACGGTGGCGGTCTACGACGCGCAGGGCGACAAGGGCCGCGCCACCTGCGTGAAGCTCCTGGACGCGGGGCGGGTCGACTTCGTCGCGGAGGCGGACTTCCGCGCGGGAAGCCGGCTCACGCGGCGCGTGCAGCTCCTCCTCGACGCGATCGTGGCGGACGTGGCCTACCGGCGCGAGGCGTTCGAGTGCCGGCTCGAGAACCGGAAGCCCCGGCCCTCCCCCAGGAAAGAAGGGGCCAATTGAGCGAGCTCACCTTCCGGGCGCTGCGGGCGCTCGCCGACGGCCGCTTCCATTCCGGCGAGGACATGGCGCGCGCGCTCGGCCGTTCGCGCGCGACGCTCTCGGAGGCGCTGAAGCAGGCACCCGAGCTGGGCCTCGATCTCTTCAGCGTCCGCGGCAAGGGCTATCGGCTGGCGGAGCCGATCGAGTTCATCGACGAAGCCGTCGTCGCCGCACGCCTTGCCGCGGCGAAGTCGCGCGTCCGCCTCCAGGTGGCGGACCAGGTCGATTCCACGAGCACGCGCCTCCTCGCGCTCGCGGCCGCCGGCGCGCCCTCCGGCACGTGCCTCGCCGCCGAGTGGCAGAGCGCGGGCCGCGGGCGACGCGGCCGGTCGTGGGTCGCGACGGTCGGCGGAAGCCTCGTCTTCTCGCTCCTCTGGCGCTTCGAGCGCGGCGCGGGACACCTGGGCGGGCTCTCGCTCGCGGCGGGCGTCGCGGTCGCGCGCGCGCTCGCGCAATGCGGCGTCGAACGCGCGCAGGTGAAATGGCCCAACGACGTGGTCGCGGATCTCCGGAAGCTCGCGGGCATCCTGGTCGAGACGAGCGGCGAGATCCAGGGTCCCACGGTGGTCGTGGTGGGCGTGGGCGTGAACTACCGGCTCGCCGACCGCGCGAAGGACCTGATCGACCAGCCCGTCGCGGACGTCGTGCGCTGCTCGCCCGCCGCGCCGTCGAGGAGCGTCCTCCTCGCCGCGATCCTCGTGCACCTGGGCCGCGCGCTCGAGGACTTCGACCGCCGCGGCTTCGCCGGCGTGCGGGACGACTGGCGCGCGCTCCACGCCTACCAGGGCCGCGAGGTGCGCGTCGTGCCGCCGCGCGAGGCGCCGTACGACGCGCGGGTGGTCGACGTCGCTCCCGATGGAGCGCTCGTCGTGGCGACGCCGGACGGGCGGCAGGTGGCGCTCGCCTCGGCGGAGATCTCGCTCCGCGGCAAGCTTCCCGTCGCATGACCGGCGCCGCGACCGCGCTCCTCGCGATCGACGCGGGCAACACGCGCATCAAGTGGGGCATCCACGACGGCATCGCGTGGAACGGGCTCGGAGCGCTCGCGAGCGCCGAATCGAAGCGGCTCGCGGATGCGTGGGCCGATCTCCCGCCGGTCGAGCGCGCCGTGGCATGCAGCGTCGCGCGCGACGACGTCTTTCGCGACGTGGCGCTCGCGTGCGAGGCGCGCGGCGTGCCGCTCTTGCGCGTGGAGTCCGGCGCCCGGCAGCTGGGCGTCGTGAACGGCTACCGCGATCCGGGCCAGCTCGGCGCGGATCGCTGGGCCGCGCTCATCGCCGCGCACGCGGTGGGCGACGGCCACAAGCTCGTGGCGAACGCGGGAACCGCGCTCACCGTCGACGCGCTCGCCGCGGACGGACGGTTCCTGGGCGGGCTCATCGTGGCGGGACCCGCGCTCATGCGGCGCTCGTTGAGCGGCGGGACCGCGCGACTCCCGCTCGAGCACGGGGCGTTCGAGGAGTTTCCCACGACCACCGCGGCCGCGATCGCGAGCGGCGCGCTGCAGGCGTGCGTCGGCGCGCTCCAGCGCATGCGCCATGCGATGACCGAGCGCGGCATGCCGCCCACGCACGTCCTCCTCTCCGGCGGCGCCGCGGGCGAGATCGCGCCCCTCCTTCCCATGCCGTTCACGATGCACGAGAATCTGGTGCTCGACGGGCTCGCGCGCATCGCCCGGAATTCCTGAGCCTTCGTGTCCCGCCTCCTCTTCTTCGTCCTCCTCATCGCCGCGGCCGCGCTGGGCGTCCACCTGTGGCTCGCCTCCCGCTCGGGCCCGCCGGACGTGGCGCTGCGCGAGAGGAACGCGGGCGAGATCCGCATCGTCTCCGTCACGCCGCCGCAGGTCGCCGCACGGACCGCGGAGCGCATGCGCCGCGAGATCGAGGGACTCTCGGGCGCGGCGTGCGTCGAGTTCTCCGGCATCCCCGCGGCCGACGCGGCGCGGGCGCACGAGGCGTTCGCGGGCCTGCGCCTGGGCGACCGGCTCACCGAGCGGCGGGTGGAGGACGTGTCGCGCTTCTGGGTCTTCGTGCCCCCCGTGCCGGATCGCCGCGCGGCGGAAGCGGCCATGGCGCAGATCCGCCGGCAGGGCGTGACGGACGTCTCGATCCGGCCGGACAACGCGATCTCGCTCGGCGTCTTCTCCACGGAGGATGGAGCAAGGCGCTTCCTCGCCTCGGCGCAGGCGAAGGGCGTGAAGGGCGCGGAGGTGGGACCCTTCGTGAAGGAGCTGCGCGAGGTGACGATGCTGATCCGCGAGCCGGACACCGAAACCGTGGCGCGGCTCGCGATCCTGCAGCGCGACTTCGCGGCCGCGCGGCTGCGCGCGGTGCCCTGCGCCGCGCCGGAGGCGAAGCCCGCGCGATGACGAGCTTCGGGATCGGCTTCGGATGGCGCGGCATCCTCGCGGCGGCCGTGCTCCTTGCGTGCGCGGGCTGCTCGCTCATCGATCCCTACAACATCATCGGGCGCGAAGGCGAGGCGACGGCCCCTTCCACCCGATTCGTGCCGCCGCCGGAGTCGGCGACGCTCGGCCGCGAGGGACGCGAGCGCGCGTTCGACTTCGTGTGGACCACCATCGAGCGGCGCTATCACGATCCCTCGTTCAACGGCGTGGACTGGAAGGCGGTGGGCGAGCGCTATCGCCCGCTCGCGCTCGAAGCGGCGGACGACGCCGCGTTCTGGGACGTGCTCGACCGCATGGCGGGAGAGCTGCACGACTCGCACACGCGCGTGGAGTCTCCCCGGGAAGTGGAGCTGCGCAGGCGAGGCCAGACCATGAGCCTGGGCTTCTCCTTCCTGCCGCTGGAGGGCCGGCTCGCCGTCTCGAGCGTCGACCCGGAAGGAGACGCGTGGTGGGCCGGCGTGCGTCCCGGCATGATCGTGGACGCCATCGGGGGAAAGCCCGCGGCGCAGGCGTACGCGGCGCTCCTCGAACACGCGCGCAGCGCCTCGACCGACCGCGCGCGGCACTTCGCGGCGCTCCGCAGGCTCATCCTCGGACCCGAAGGCAGCCGCATCCCGTTCACGTTCGTACGCGCGGACGGTACCCGCCTCGACGCGACGCTCGCGCGGCGCACCATCGATCGCCGGCGCCGCGAGATGCACCGTGTGCTCCCCTCCGGCTTCGGCTACATCCGGTTCTCGGAGTGGAGCGTGGCGCTCACGCTGCGCGCGCTGGCGGCCATCGACGCGCTGAAGGACACGCCCGGGCTCGTGATCGACCTGCGCTCCAACCCCGGCGGGTCGGTGCACGCCGTGAACCTCATGCTGGAGAAGCTTTTCGCGAAACCCACGCAGCTGGGGAGCGCCACGACCCGGAACGGTCGGCCCATCACGCTCTTCATGGGCGCGATCGACATCATCGCGCTCCACCGCGAGGTGGCCGGGAGCCCGGACGCCTACCGCGCTCCGGTGGTGGTCCTCGTGAACGCCCTTTCCGCGAGCGGGAGCGAGCTCTTCGCGGGAAGCCTCCAGGCGGTCGGCCGCGCGACGGTCGTGGGCCAGGCGAGCTGCGGATGCCTGCTGGGATTCCTCGGATATGCGCGCATCCCCGGCGGCGCGGAGCTCGCGTACAGCGAGGTCGGGTTCGTGCTCGCGAACGGCCGGCGGATCGAGGGCGAGGGCGTGATCCCGGACCGCGAGGTGCCGCTCACGCTCCAGGACCTGCGGCTCTCCCGCGACCGCGCGCTCGAGGAAGCGCAGGCCCTCCTCGCCTCCATGGCGAAGCGCCGATGAGCGCCGCGCCCCCCGTCTCGTCGCTCAACCCGGGCGTCGCCCCGCGCGAGGTGTGGGCGTGGGCGATGTACGACTTCGCGAACTCCGGCTACACGACGGTGGTCCTCACCGCCGTCTTCAACGCGTACTTCGTCTCGGTGATCGCCGCGAACGCCGAGTGGGCGACCTTCGCGTGGACGGCCGCGCTCGCCGCGTCCTACCTCGTCGTGATGATCATCGGCCCGCCGCTCGGGGCGTGGGCGGACGCGCACGCGGCGAAGCTGCGCGTGCTGGCCATCTCGACATTCGTCTGCATCCTGGGCACCGTGGCGCTCGTCTGGACGGGGCCCGGGACCGTCGCGTGGGCGGTCGCGTGCATCGTCGTCTCGAACGTCGCCTACTCGATGGGCGAGAACCTCTGCTCCGCGTTCCTGCCGGAGCTCTCGCGCCCGGAGGCGCTCGGCAAGGTCTCCGGCTGGGGATGGAGCCTCGGCTACTTCGGCGGGATCCTCGCGCTCGGCCTCTCGCTCGCGTGGGTGATGGGCGCGGCCGCGCGCGGCTCGACTTCCAGCGCGGCCGTGCCGGGCACGATGATCATCACCGCGGCGATCTACGGCATCGCGGCCCTTCCCACGTTCCTCTTCCTCCGCGAGCGCGCCGTCCCGTCGGCGGTGCCAGGCACCCGCGCCGCGATGGCCCGGCTGCTCCAGACCGCGCGCTCGGCGAGGAGCTACCGCGACCTCCTCCTCGTCTTCGCCTGCGGCGTCTGCTACCAGGCGGGCGTGGCGACGGTCATCGCGCTCGCCGCGATCTATGCCGAGCAGGTGATGCATTTCGAGACGCGCGACACGATCGTGCTGATCCTCGTGGTGAACGTGACCGCCGCGATCGGCGCCTTCGGGTTCGGCTACGCGCAGGACCGGATCGGCAAGACCGCGGCGCTGCGCCTCACCATCGTGGGCTGGATCGCGATGACGGTGATCGCATACTTCTCGACCACCGCCGCGGGCTTCTGGGTGGCGGCGAACCTCGCGGGGCTCTGCATGGGCTCGAGCCAGTCGGCGGGCCGCGCGCTGGTGGCCTATCTCTCGCCGCCGGACCGCAGCGCCGAGTTCTTCGGCCTTTGGGGAGTGGCGACGCGCCTCGCGGCGATCCTGGGGCCGTTGAGCTACGGCGCCGTGACCTGGGTCACCCACGGCAACCACCGGCTGGCGATCCTCCTCACCGGCGTCTTCTTCCTGGTGTCGCTCGCGATCCTCGCCTTCGTGCGCGAGTCGCGCGGCCGCTCGCGGATCACGGGCTGACGGCGCGGGGCGAGGCGTCATTTGCGCGCCGCGCCCCAAAGTCCGATGATGGCGCCCATGGCGAAGCAGACGCTCTACGACATCCTCGGCGTGCCCCCGGACGCGATGCCGATCGACGTGGCCCTGGCGTACGACAAGCGCCTCCAGGAGCTGCGCGCCGCGCCCGTCCAGGACACGGGCGCCCTCACCCTGTTGCGGCAGGCGCACGAGGTGCTGGGCGACCCGAAGCGGCGCGCGGCCTACGACGCGTCGCTCGTGAGCGCGTCCGAGAAGGCGGCGGCGAAGGAGCAGGCGGCGGCGCCGGACCTGGTGCTCGAGCCCGATGAAGACGAAGCGCCGCGCAGGCGGATCCCGCCGGTCGGCATCGCGGTCGGCATCGTGGCGCTGCTCGTGATCGTGTTCTTCGCGTTCCGCACGTCCGAGCCGCGCGCGCCGGCGCCCGTCGCCGAGGCGCCCGTCGAGGCGCCGAAGCCTCCGCCGCCTCCACCGCCGCAACGGAAATCCGCGAAGGACGTCCTCGCCCTGGCCCAGGCCTCGGTGGGCCGCCTGGAGAGCTTCGAGATGTCCGGACGCGCTGTGCAGCTGGGGCTCGCGGTCGCGATCGAGCCCGCGGCGATGGTGGCCACGTGCCACGGAATCCCCGGCGGCGCGCAGCTCGCCGTGGTGAACGGCGCCGACAACCGGTCGGCCACGCTCGCGGTCGTGGACGAGACGCTCGACCTCTGCCGCCTTTCCGTCGCCGCGCCGCCGCTGGTAGCGCTGGCGCTCGCGGACCACGACCCGAAGGCAGGCGATGCGATCTATGTCCTCGGCGCGAACGCCGCCGGCGAGCTCGCGGTCACCGAGGGCCAGGTGACGCGGCTCATCCCGGATGCGCGCGGTCCGATGCCGGAGCTCTCAATGCCCGTCGCGCCCAACGGAAGCGGGGGCCCAGTCTTTGACGCCTACGGAAAGGTGATCGGCATCGCGACCACCGCGCAGGGCCATGGCACGAGCGTGAGCCTCGCCATTCCGGTCTCGTGGATCGCCAGGATGCGAAGCCGCGAGCTCGCCTCGTAGCCGGTTCGCCGCCAGGCGCTCGACCTCGTCCGTCCGCGCGTAGAGCAGGAACCGCTCCCGCGTCTCGCCGTCCCGGGCGACCTGCCAGATGAGCCTCCAGTCCCCGCGAGGCAGCCGCGGAAGCGTCCCGTCGTGGGTCGTCTGCGCGAGGACATACGGACAATCCGCCGGGCCTTCCTCGATGCGCGCGGTCTTCCGGCCGGCAACGTATTCCATCATCCCGCGCTGGCCTTCGCCCAGTCCGACGCTCGCAACGCACGCGGCCGGTGGAAGGTGCCCGGCGAGCTCGGCGAACGGCGCGCGGAAGCTCTTCGCATCGTCGATCCATGGCAGGAGGAGCGTCATCGTGACGCCCCATCCCAGCGCCACGTTGGAGGTCCACAACGGCAGCCACGAGCGGCCCGGCCGAAGGATCCAGGTCGCGACCCATAGCGCCGTGATGAGTCCTGCCGTGATCGCCAGGACCGGCTGCGCCGTAAAGTCGAAGGTCGACGGCAGGTACGGCGCGAGGAAGGCCACGACGGGTGGATGGCCCCGCGCGACGCCGTAGATCCAGATCCCCCAGTCGAGGAGCGCCACCGCGAGGGCGACCAGCGCCATGAGGGCCGTCGCGCCGAAGGCGATCCGGCGCGGAATCCGTTCGACCGCCGTGCTGGCCGCGATCGAGAGCGGCACCAGGATCGGGAGCGCGTAGAGCTCGCGCACGCTCGCCGAGGTCGAAAGTACGGCGAGGATGCCGGCGCAGAGGGCGAGCGCGAGCTGCAAGCCGCGGGGCAGCCGCAATCGGTCCCGCCGCCAGGCGCCCACGAAAGCGTAAAGCCCCAGGGCCCCCGCCGGCAGCGTGAACCATGGGAGCGTCCGGGTGAAGTAAAAGGGCTCGTCGTAGGCGCCCAGTTTCGCGAACCCGAAATAGCGGCCGAAATTGTTGAGCCAGAACCACTCGCGGACGAGCGCGGGGTCGCGCAGGTAGAGCGCGGTGGGCCACACCAGCAGCCACGGGAGCGCGAAGACGAGCGCCCATGCGAGCGCGATCGCGAAACGGCGGTCGCGCCACTCCCGGAAGGCGCCGGCCAGGACCGCGACGGCAATGCCCACCATCGCCGGCTCGACCAGCCCTTTCGAGAGGAAGCCCACGCCGACACCGGTTCCCAGGAGGGCACCCCCGGAGAACGGCCGATCCAGCGCGAGCGCAAGCCCGGATGTCGCGACCGCGAACCCGAAGAGCAAGGCCGCGTCGGTGATCATCGTGTGGGCGTACATCATGAGGCCGATGCAGCCCAGAAGCAGCAGGGCGGCGCGCGTGCCGTGAGGCGGCCCGAAGAGCCGCCGCGCGGAGAGGGCGACCAGAGCGGTCGTCGCCGCCACGAAGAACGTGCTCGCGAGGCGGGCGCCGTCATGCAGCGGCAGCAGGGGCGCGAAAACGTTCGCACTGGCGGCGGCCGCGACGTAGTAGAGCGGCGGCTTTTCCATGAAGGGCTCGCCGCCCAGCGTCGGTACCACCCAGTCGCCGCTTTGCAGGATGTGGAAAACCAACCCGAAGGTATACGCCTCGTCCGGCTTCCACGGCTCGTGCCCGACGGTGCCGGCCACCATGAAAAGGGCTAGAAGGAGGAGGACGCACCCTTCGCCGGGCGTCGGGAGCGAGTGCTGCCGGAACATCAGTCCGCCGAGCCCGCCGCCGCCCGCGCCGCGTTGGTGCCCAGCCGCGCCTCACGCGCGTAGAACGCGCGATAGAGGGTCGGAAGCACGAAGAGCGTGAGGAGCGTGGCGCTGATGAGGCCCCCGATCACGACCACCGCGAGCGGGCGCTGCGTTTCGGCGCCGATCGCGTGCGAGAGCGCCATGGGCAGCAGCCCCAGCATGGCGAGGAGCGCCGTCATGGCGACGGTGCGCAGCCGCACGAGCGACCCCTTCACCACCGCTTCGCGCACGGTGAGCCCTTCGGCGCGGAGCTGGTTGAAGTACGTGACCATCACCACGCCGTTCAGCACCGCCTGCCCGAAGAGTGCGATGAAACCGATCGCCGCCGATACCGAGAGCGGGATACCCGTCACCCAGAGTGCAAGGATGCCGCCCACCATGGCGAAGGGAATGTTCGCGACGATGAGGATCGCGCTCTTCACCGAGCCGAAGGCATCGAAGAGCAGCAGGAAGATCAAGCCGATGGAAAGGGGCACGATCCAGGCGAGCCGCTTCATCGCCCGCTGCTGGTTCTCGAACTCGCCCGACCAGCTGATCTCGTCGCCCGCCGCGAGCGGCACGCCTTTCGCCACCCGCTCCTGCATGTCCGCGACGACGCTTCCCATGTCGCGGTCGCGGATGAAGACGCCGATCGACTCGACGCGCCGCCCGTTCTCGCGTGCGATGTCCAGCGCGCCCGACACCGCGCGGAAGGTGGCGAGCTGGGCCAACGGCACCTGCGCGCCGCCGGGTGTGGCGACCAGGAGGTTTCGCAGGTTGCCCGGCTCGCGCTCGCCGGCGCGCAGCCGCACCACGACGCTGAAGTGCCTCTCGCCTTCCCAAAGCTCCGAGGTCGACTTTCCCGCCATGGCCGTCTCGACGAGGTCCTGGATGTCGCCCACGTTCACGCCGTAGCGCGCGGCCGCCTCCCGGTCGATGTCGATCACATACTGCGGAAGGGAGCCCTCGCGGTCGATGAAGGCGCGCGCGACGCCCGGAACGCCCGAGATCTCGTCCAGGATGCGCCGGGCCTCGTCGTGGATGCGGTCGAGGTCGTCGCCGCGGACCTTCACCACGATCTGGCCGTCTACCTGGGAGATGCTTTCCAGCACGTTGTCGCGGATGGGCTGGTCGAACGAGGGCTCCATTCCCGGAAGCGCCGAGACCGCGGCATCCATCTCGCGGATGAGGTCCTCCTTCGTCCGGCCCGGCCGCCATTGCGACTCGGGCACGAAGTCCACGAAGAGCTCCGCCGAATTGAGGATCTTCGGATCGGTCCCGTCGTCCGGGCGGCCGACCTTCGAGATCACCGTGTGCACCTCGGGCACGGTGTGGAGCGCCGCGCGCACCTCGCGCATCTGCTCCTGGGCTTCCTCCGGCGATACGGAGGGGGGAAGCGTGAGGTTCACCCACGTGGTTCCCTCGTCCAGCTCGGGAAGGAACTCGCTTCCGAGGCGGGACGCCGCGGCGAGGGCGACGGCGAGGCTCGCCACCGCGATCACGGCGATGCGGCGCGGATGCGCGATGGCCGATCGCAGCAACGGCTCGTAGCCGCGCTTCAATGCCTCCACCAGCCGGTTGTCGCCATGGGCGACATCCTTCCGCAGGAGCTTGAGGCACAGGAGCGGCACCAGGGTGAGGGACAGGATGAGCGAGCCCACGAGCGCCGAGGTGACCGTCCAGGCCATCGGCGAGAAGATGCGGCCCTCGTGGCGCTGGAGCGTGAAGATCGGGATGTACGCCGCGATGATGATCACCATCGAGAAAAGCGTCGGGCGGGCGACCTCGAAGGCACCCTGGCGGATCGTCGCCAGCCGCTTGCGCGGATCCCTCAGGCTCTCCGGAGGCAAATCGCCCAGCCGGCGCAGGATGTTCTCCACGACGATCACGGCTCCGTCGACGATGATCCCGAAATCCATCGCGCCCAGCGACAGCAGGTTGGCCGGGATGCCGACCACGGTGAGGCCGATGAAGGTTGCGAGGAGCGAGAGCGGGATCACTGCCGCGACGATCAGCGCCGCGCGGATGTTGCCGAGGAAGAGGAAGAGCACGAGCGTCACCAGGATCGCGCCCTCGGTGAGGTTCGTGAAGACGGTGGAGAGCGTCTTCGCGATGAGCCATGAGCGGTCGTAATACGGCGCGATGCTCACGCCGTCCGGCAGCACCTTCGCGTTCACGTACGCGATCTTCTCCTTCAACGCCACCAGCACCCGCGACGGGTTCTCGCCCTTCCGCATGACGACGATGCCGTTCACGATATCGTCGGCCGCGTCCTGGCCGACGAGGCCCTGGGGCGGCGCGGAGCCCACGCGCACGTCGGCGATGTCGCGAACGAGGATGGGCGTTCCCCTGTTCTCGGCGACCACGACCCGCCCGATGTCCGCGGAGGTCTTGAAGCTGCCGAGGCTTCGGAGCAGGAACTGCTGGCGGCCCTGCGTCACTGCGCCGCCGCCCGCGTTGGAGTTGGCCCGGCCGAGCGCGCCGAAGAGCTGCCCCAGCGTCACCTTGTAGTCGCGCATCTTCGCGAGGTTCGGGTTCACCTCGTACTGCTTGAGGTTTCCGCCCATCGTGACCACGTCCGCCACGCCGGGCACCTGCCGCAGCTGCTTCTCCACGACCCAGTCCTGGAGCGTGCGCAGCTCCTGGGGCGTGAGATGGTCGCCCACCAGACGGAAGCGGAAGATCTCGCCGATCGCGGTGGAGAGCGGCGCCATCTCCGGCTCGACGCCCGGTGGCAGGTCGATGCCGCGCAGCCGTTCGAGCACCTGCTGGCGCACGGTCTGGTCGCTCGCCTTGTCGTTGAAGGTGAGGATCAGGAACGAGAGCCCGAACTGCGTGTGCGAGAACGCGCGCACGACGTTGGGCACGGAGGAAAGCGCGGTCTCGATCGGGATGGTGACCTGGCGCTCCACCTCCTCCGCGGCCCGCCCGGGGTAGAGCGCGATGACGTTCACCTGCGTGTCCGAGACGTCCGGAAACGCCTCGACCGGGAGGTAGTCGAAGGCGATGATGCCGCCCGCCGCGAAGATCAGCGTGCCGAGGATGACGAAGAGCGGCTGGCGCAGCGAGAACGAGACGATCCGCTGGATCACGAGGCGGGCATCCTCTCCTCGACGAACCGCAGGGTCCGGTGGTTCGCGAGGAGCTGCTCGAGGAAGAGGTTGCCGGAGGTGACGACCTCGTCGCCCTCGCGCAGCCCGCCCCGGATCGCCATCCGCCCATCCGATTCGGCCCCGACCTCGACTTGTCGCCGGGTGAACGTGAAGCCGTCGGTGCGGAGGAACACGTACCGGCGGGCGCCCGAAAGATAGACCGCGCGCGCGTCGACCGACGGGAGGTCCGCCTTCGGCAGGTGGATGCGCGCCGAGATGAACATCTCCGCCTTGAGCGCGCGGGCCGGATTCGGGACGTCGCCGCGAAGCTTCACCGTGCGCGTCACCGGGTCGACGAAATCCGAAAGCTGCCTGAGGCTTCCCGCGAACGCCTGGTCGGGAAGCTGGTTGCTCTCGACCGCGATGGGGGCTCCCGCATGAAGATACCGAAGGTCGCCCTCGTGCGCATCCAGGCTCGCCCACAGGTGCGACGGATCGGTCACGACGAAGAGCGGCGCTCCAGGCTGGTCGGGGCGCAGGTCCTGCCCGGGATTCAGGTTGCGCTCGACCACGGTGCCGCTCATGGGACTCTTCAATACGAAGCGCGCGCCGGAACCCATCGGCTGGCCGTACGCCTGCACGCGCTCCACCGCGCGGTCCGCCTCCGCCTCCGCACGCGCATCGTCCGCCTCCGCCTGCTGCAGGTCCTTCGCCGCCGCGACCCCGTGCTCCTTCAGTTCACGCGTCCGGGCCAGGGTGCGCTCGGCGAGGGCGAGGTCCGCCTTCGCCTTGAGGGCGTCCGCCTGCGCCTGGCCGAAATCCGGCGAAACGATCTCCGCGAGGGGCTGGCCCGCGGCGACGCGATCGCCCACGTTCGCGACGATGCGCGTCACGCGGCCGGCGAAGGGAGGAAACACGCGGACGGTCCTCTCCTCGTTCCAGACGAGGCGGCCGGGCAGGACCAGGTCGCGCTCGCCGGGCGGCATCACCTTTTCCACCTCGAAGCGCAGCGCCGCGCTGCTGGTGGCGGGGAACGTGATGCTCTCGCCCTTCACGACGGGGCCTGGCGGAAGCGGCACCGCGTTACCGTCCTTGCAGCCGGTGAGGAGCAGCAGCGCCACCAGGACGCAGACCGCGAAGACGAGGGCGAAGAGCGCGTCGATGGAGGATTGCAGCTTCACGGGATCACTCCTCGGCGCCTTCCACCGCGGCCTCGCGCCGGGCCCACGCCTTGGCGGCCTCGGCGCGCAGTTGCACCTCCTCCAGCTCGACCGACTTGAGCGACCTGCGCGCGTCGAGAAGCTCCAGCACGCCGCTCGCCCCGTGCGCGTAGGCGAACTCGGCGCCCTGGGCCAGGTCGCGCGCGGCGGGACCCACCTCCGCATCCTCTCGGCGACGGCGCTCGGAAGCCGCCCGCCATTCCTCGTCGGAGATGCGGGCATCGGACGCGGCCTGGGCCTGTGCCTTGCCGAGCGCGGCGCGCGCGCTCTCGAGATCCGCCATGGCGCGGAGCGCTTCGCCCTCGTTCGCATGGCGCACCTGCAGCGGGAAGGATACGGAGAGCGAATACGAGATGCCCGTGCCCTGCGTGTTCGTTTCGGACACCGGCCAGCGATCCGCCTGCATGCCGACGGTGACGTCCCGCGTGGCGAGGCTTCGCGCGAGATCGCGCGCGCGCTCCGCCGCTTCGAGCCGCAGGCGCGCCGCCCGCACATCCGCGCGCTCCGCGGCGTCCGGACCCACCGGGGCATCGGGCCACACGGGGGAGGCCTCGAGCGCGTCCGCCTGCGGCTCCGCCGCGAGGAGCTTCGCGAGCTCGGAGCGTGCGCGCTGCAGGTCGCTTTGGGACTGGCGCTCGTCGTTCGCCGCGCGCACGGCATCCAGCCGGAACCGGTCCGCCTCCACGCGCGGGATGTCTCCCGCCTCGAAGCGCCGGCGCGACGCGTCCGCGGACGCTTCCGCAAGCCGGCGGAATTCGCGCTGCAGGCGCGTCTTTTCCTGGGCGGCCGCGAGGTCGAAGAACGCGGTGCGGAGCGCGAGACGCTGCACGCGAAGCTGTTCCGCGACGTCCGCCGCCCCGGCCGCGAGGAGCGCGCGCGCCTGCTCCACGCGAAGGCTCGCCTTGCCGCCGCGCTCCACGAGCTGCTCCACGCGCACCGAGGAATCGATGGTCTTGTCCCGGAGCGGGCCCGCGCCGATTCCGGCGTGTGGGTTCACGTTCGAAGCCCCGAGCGTGAGTGATGGATTCGGGCGCTGCGCCGCGATGCGCAGATCGGCCGACGCCGCGTCGCGCGCGAGGCGCGCGGCCTCGACGTCGCGATTGCACGCGGCCATGCGCGCTTCCGCGGCGGGAAGCGAGAGCGGGACGGGGACCGGGGCGGCGCACGACGCGGCGAATTCGGCATGCGCCGCGCCCGTCGCGACGGCGGCGAAAGCTGAGATGGCTGCGAAAGCGCGAAACACATGGGGCATGCGATGCGAACCGGAGGCGCGGTGTAGCGGCTGCGGATCATGCGCCGGGAAGCTTGCAGGAAACTGACCCTTATCAAAGCCTTACGCGTGGCTTGCGTGCTATGCTGACTTCCCTTTTTCACCGCGCGCCGAAGCCACATTTCCATGCGTGTTCTGATCGTCGAGGACGATGCGATGCTCGCGGACGGGCTCACCGCGACGCTTCGCCACGAGGGCTACGTGGTCGATTCCGTCTCGAGCGCCGAGCAGGCGGAGGCGGCGCTCAAGGTCTCGGACGTGGACCTCATCATCCTGGACATCGGCCTTCCCGGCATGGACGGCTTCACGTGGCTGCGGAGGCTGCGCTCGCGAGGCGACGAGCAGGCGGTCCTCGTGCTCACCGCGCGCGATGCGGTGAGCGATCGCGTGCACGGATTGAAGCTGGGCGCGGACGACTACCTGCCCAAGCCCTTCGCGCCGGAGGAGCTCACCGCGCGCGTCTCCGCGCTCGCGCGCCGCGGCCGCGCGATCCGCTCGCGCGTGATCGAGCACGGGCCGCTCACCATCGACCTCGCCCGCAAGCGGGCGATGATCTCCGGCAAGGCGATCGACCTTCCGCAACGCGAGCACGCGATCCTCGAGTACCTCTTCTCGAACGTCGACGCGATCGTCGGCAAGGAGAAGATCGCGAGCGCGGTCGCCTCGTGGGACGAGCACATCTCGGCCAACGCGATCGAGGTGCACATCTCGCGGCTGCGCGCGAAGCTCGAGCCCGCCGGCATCCGCATCCGCACGGTCCGGGGACTCGGCTACATCGTCGAGCCCTGGAGCGATGGAAAGCCTTAGGCTCCGGCTCCTCGCCTGGCTCCTCCTGCCGCTGCTGGTCGTCGGCGCCACCGCCGCCGCGGGCGCGTACCTTTTCATGGAGCGGCGCCTCACGTCCGCCTACGACCTCGACCTCGGCGACATCGCGCGGGCGCTCGTCCCCTACATCAAGCTGCGCGACGGGCGCATGGTGCTCGAGCTTTCCGAGGTCGCGGATGCGATCCTGCGCGCCGACAGCACGGACCACATCTACTACGTGGTGCGAGACGGCGCGGGCCACGTCGTGGCGGGCGACCCCAACCTCAAGTCGCCGCCCCGCCTTCCGGGCGAGGACCTCCTCTTCTGGAACGACCGGTTGGAGGGGCGGCCCATCCGCGCCGCCGCCCTCGAGGCGGCGATCGGCGGCATGCCGGTCTCGATCGTCGCGGCCGAGACGACGTTCAAGCGCCAGCACGCCTCGGAAGATGCGATGCTTTCCGCGATCGCGCCCGCCGCGCTCCTTTCGTTGGCGGCGATCGTCGCGGTGATCTTCGGCGTGCGCCGGGGCCTGGGTCCGCTCGAGCGGCTGCGCGAGGAGCTTCAGTCGCGCTCGCACGTGGACTTGAGCCCGGTCGAGGAAGGTCGCGTGGTGGAGGAGCTGAAGCCGCTCGTGCGCGAGCTGAACCTCATGCTCGCGCGGCTGAAGGAAGCCCAGAGCATGCAGGCGAGGTTCATCGCGAACGCGGCGCACCAGCTTCGCACCCCGATCGCGGCCATCGTGACGCAGCTCGAGCTCGCGGGCCGTGAGGGGACCGAGCGCGAAGCGCACTTCCAAAACGCCCGGGAAGGGGCGGCGCGCCTCGCACGCCTCGCGCAGCAGGTCCTCTCGCTGGCAGCCGCGGACCCCGTCTCGAATCCCGGCGCGCGGAGCGAGCCCTCCGATCTCGCCGAGATCGTGAAGGCGCAGGCGGACGCGTGGGTGCGGACGGCGAACGCGCGGCAGGTCGACCTCGAGTTCGACCTGGCGCCCGCGCCGATCGTGGGCGATCCGGTCCTGGTGGGCGAGCTCGCCACCAACCTCGTGGACAATTCGACGCGCTACGGCGCCCGCTACGTCCTGGTGGGCAGCCGCCGGTCCGGAACCCGCTCGATCCTCGAGGTGATCGACGACGGCCCCGGCATCCCTGCATCCGAGCGGACGCGCATCTTCGAGCGTTTCCGCAGGCTCGATGCCCAGACGACCGATGGAAGCGGGCTCGGCCTCGCGATCGTGGCCGAGATCGCGCAGCGCCACGAGGCGACGATCGAGGTGGACGAAGCGCCTTCCGGGAAAGGGACGCGCATCCGGGTCTCATTCCCCTGACGCCCGAGGCGGGCGGCCGATGACGTTCGACCTCGCCGGCCTCATCGAATCGTACGGCTACCTCGCGGTCTTCGTGGGCGCCTTCCTCGAAGGCGAGACCGTGCTGGCACTCGCGGGCCTCGCCGCGAGCCGCGGATACCTGGACTTCTACACGGTCGCGGTCGTGGCGCTGATCGCGGGTTTCGCGGGCGATCAGTTCTACTTCTTCCTCGGGCGGCGCAGCGGCACCCGCATCCTCGCGCGCTTCCCCGGCGCGCAGGCGCGGGCGCACCGCTTCGACGAGCTCCTCGCGCGCTGGCATGCGCCGCTCATCGTCGCGATCCGGTTCATGTACGGCTTCCGCGTCGTCGGTCCCATCCTGCTGGGCATGGGCCGCGTTCCCGCGTGGAAGTTCATGGTGTTCAATTTCCTGGGCGCCGCGATCTGGGCGCCGCTCATCGCGGGCATCGGGTACGCCTTCGGCTCGATCTTGAACGCGGTGCTCGCGGACGTGCAACGCTACGAGATATGGCTCTTCGCGAGCGTCATCGCGGCGGGTATCATCGGCGTCGTCGTCCACCACGTTCGGTCGCGGACGGAGTCCTGATGCGCTGGATAGCTTGCATCGTCACCGCGTTCTTCACGAGCGTCGCCCACGCGGCAATCACGCCCGACCCGACCGGCCTCTGGTTCGATCCCGCGGAAACCGGCTGGGGACTGGGCGTTGCGCAGCAAGGCGACACGGACGCGACAGGCACGCGCCTCGCCCTGCAATACGCGATCGACGGAGTTCAGGTCGCGCAGACCTGCAGCCGCAATATCGATGGGACCTACGAGCAGCGTGGCCAGCTCGGCCACGTCGGGGGCGTTCGCCAGCCCTGATTCAGAACTCGTATTCCGCCTGCACGCGCAGCGCATTGTCCGCGGCCGCCTTGCTCACGCCGAAGAGCCACGCGGCGTTCCACTTGATCGCCTGGCGCCCCTCGCCCAGCTTCACCTTGCCGAAGACGGCGGGGCCGATGCGGTGGCTCTGCTCGTCCGCCGGGAGCCAGTCGTTCCACTTCCCCAGGTCGCCGAACGCCTGGGCGCCCACGTCCATCCCGTTTTTGAGGTGGTAGGCGACCTGCGCCTGGTACCGGAGCTCGGTCTCGTGCGGCTCCGCGGTGCGGCTGCGGAATGCGCGCTCGAAGAATATGTTGGCGTTCCAGCGCAGCGCCCCCGTATCCCACTGGAAGAGCGGCCCGGCCTTCACGATGGACCGGCCCTCCTCGCGCGCGCGCGGGATCTCGATCTCGACGAGGCCGCTCAGGTCGACCGGATACTTGTTGGTCTCGGTGAGCTGGAACTTGTTCTCCCACTCGAGCTCGTCGAAGCGCGTGCGGTCGCCGGATTCCTTGTGGTACTTGAAGTAGGCCTCGGTGAACCACCAGGGCGCGGCGCCCCACCCCACGCCGATGCTCCCCGCGCTTTCGCGCTCGTGCGTGTCGTCGAACTTCCGCGTGCCGTACTTGAAGTCGATCTCGCGCTCGCCGTACTCGACCGCGGGCACCTGCACGTATTCGTCCGGGTCGGCATGGGCGAATGCGGGCACGGCGAGGGCGACGGCTGCCACGAGCCGCGGGGAAATGCGCATGACGGATCCTCAGGTGGGGTGGGGTGCGGCCGCGCCGGTCGACTCGGGGCCGGAGCGCCTTCGTGCCCACGTCATGCCGGCCCAGATCACCACGAGCACGCAGACGAAGAACGCGATCTGCATCCCGGCGGGGCGCGCGTCGTAGCCGATGAGGCCCTGCAGCGCCTTGCCCGCGAGCGAAGAGTTCGAGACCAGCGACGAGGTGTCCCAGAGCGGCTGCGCGAGGCTGGGCAGCACGTTCGCCTGGATGAGGAAGCGCGCGGCCTGCGAGGCCATGCCCGCCGCGAGGAGCAGCACGAGGAGGGACGTGACGGAGAAGAACCAGCGGATGGGGATCCGGAGGAGGCCGGTGAACATGAGCCAGCCCACCGCGACGCCGCCCGCGAGGCCGATCGCGCCTCCCAGCATCATCGCGCCGCGCGACGATTCGCCGGAGATCGCGACGCCGTAAAGGAAGAGGACCGTCTCGGAGCCCTCGCGGAGGACCGCGATCGCGACGACCACCATCAGGACGGAGAGCGCCTTGGTACCACTGCGGATCTCGTTGCCGACGAGCTTCGCGTCCTCGGCCATCTCGCGGCCGTGCACCGACATCCAGATGTTGTGCCACGCGAGCATGGCGACGGCGAGGCCCAGGATCGACGCGTTGAAGAGCTCCTGGCCCATGCCCTCGGCGAGCTGCGAGATCGCGCCCGCGCCCGCCGCGACGGCGAGTGAGCCGACAAGACCCGCCGCGATGCCCGCGCCGATCCAACGCATGCGCCCCGGAATGCCGCGGGTTGCTGCCGAAACGATGCCCACGATCAGCGCGGCCTCGAGGACCTCGCGGAAGACGATGAGGGCGGTTCCGAACATGGCTTCGCTACTTCGCGACGACGACGCCGCGCGCCGTCTTCTCGTTGTACTCGCCGATGAACTTGTACTCGCCCGCCTTGAGCGGCCCGACCCAGACGATGCCCTTCCCCTTGCCCGGAATCACCTTCTCGATGCGCAGGTCGTCGCTGTCGAACTCCTCCGCCGTGGCGTCGCGGTTCTCCACGGTGAGCTTCACCTTCCTGCCCGCCGGCACCTCGATCCGGTCCGGCGTGAACTTGTGCCCTTCGATCACCATGGAGAGCTCCGGCTCTCCGGCGGCGAAGACGCCCAGGGCGGCGCTGGCGAAGACGAGGACGGCGAAACGCGACATTCGGATTCCGCTCCGTTCGAAAGTCATTAGGTAAATGATAATCGTTCTTATTTCAAATTGCAACGGCAACGGCCCTACGATAGCGGCGCGCCCTTTCCCTGGTTTGGCCTGCGTCAAGAAATGGCGGTTCCCCCGCGGCGCCGCCGCTTGGGAGAGGGTCCGATCGGCACCCCGCCGAAACGGCCCTCCCCGGGGGGTGTCTTCCGGATAGCCGATTCGCTTCCGGAGGCCGGATGAAGCCGCTCGCAGCCCTCACCTTCCTGGGTATCGCCGTCGCCATCCCCGCCTTCGCGACCGTGAACGTGAACACGGCGCAGCAGAGCGAGCTCCAGTCGACGCGGGGCCTCGACAAGATGCAGGCCAAGTCCATCATCGAGTACCGGAACGGACACGGGCCCTACCGCTCGCTCGAGGACCTGGAGAAGGTCATCGGCGAGCCCGCCGCGGAGAAGATCGCTTCCCAGGTGGCCTTCGACGGGCCGCCGTACGTCGGTCCGCCGAAGACCGTGAAGGGCAAGAAGAAGAAAAGCGCCGCGAGCTAGGCGCGTATAGCGGGAACGGCGTTGGAGCGGACGACCTCGCCGCTCAACGCCACCGACCGGAATTCTCTTAGCCCCGCTCGTCGCGCTCCGGCGTCGCGGTGATGTTGTGGATCGAGAGGTCCGCCCCCTCGAACTCCTGCTCGGCGTCCAGCCGGATGCCGACCGTGGCGCGTAGCGTTCCGTAGATCGCGAAGCCGCCCGCGAGGGCGATGACGATTCCCAGCGCCGTCCCGGACGCCTGGCTCATGAACGAGACGCCGCCGATTCCACCCAGCGCCTTGGAGCCGAAGATCCCGCAGGCGAGCCCGCCCCACGTCCCGCAAAGGCCATGCAGCGGCCACACGCCCAGCACGTCGTCGATCTTCCAGCGGTTTTGCGTGAGCGAGAACATCCACACGAAGAGCGCGCCCGCCACCGCGCCCGTCGCGAGGGCCCCGATCGGATGCATCACGTCCGAGCCCGCGCAGATCGCGACCAGCCCGGCCAGGGGACCGTTGTGCACGAAGCCCGGGTCGTTGCGTCCCGCGACGAGGCCGGCGATCGTGCCGCCCGCCATCGCCATGAGCGAGTTCACCGCGACGATGCCGGTGATCTTGTCGAGCGTCTGCGCGCTCATCACGTTGAACCCGAACCAGCCGACGGAGAGCACCCACGCGCCCAGCGCGAGGAACGGGATGTTGGACGGCGGGAAGGCGACGGCGTGACCCTCCTTCGTGTAGCGGCCCCGGCGCGCGCCGAGGAGGAGCACGGCCGCGAGCCCGATCCAGCCGCCCATCGCGTGCACCACGACCGAGCCCGCGAAGTCGTGGAACTCCGCGCCGAACGCTGCCTTCAGCGCGGCCTGGATGCCGAAGTGGCCGTTCCACGCGATGCCCTCGAAGAACGGATAGAGGAACCCCACGAGCGCGAACGTCGCCGCGATCTGCGGGTTGAACCGCGCACGCTCCGCGATGCCGCCGGAGACGATCGCCGGGATCGCCGCGGCGAACGTGAGGAGGAAGAAGAACCGCACGAGCTCGTAGCCGCTCTTCGCGGCGAGCTCGTCCGCCCCGGCGAAGAAGGTCGTGCCGTAAGCGACCGCATAGCCCACGAAGAAGTACGCGACCGTGGAGACCGAGAAGTCGACCAGGATCTTCATGAGCGCGTTCACCTGGTTCTTGCGGCGAACGGTGCCCAGCTCGAGGAAAGCGAAGCCCGCGTGCATCGCGAGCACCATCACGGCGCCGAGCAGGATGAAGAGGACGTCGGCGGACGTCTTCAGGCTTTCCATTCAGGTCTCCCGAGCGCCGGGGAAGCCGGCGGGTCGGGCGAATTCTAGCGCCTGTCCTCCGGGCCGAGGAGTCCGCGGAGCTCGCCGCCGATGTGCTCGAGCGCCTCGAGCTTGCGCTCGACGAAGGCCCGCGCCCGGGCCACCTGCGACGGATCGAGGAGCGCGTAGAAGCGCGTCCATTCTTCGCGCGCCTCCCGGAAGGCGGGCCGCGCCTGGTCGATCACCTCGTCCTGGGCGCGGGCGAGCGCGCGCAGGTCCGGCTTGGGCTTCGCAAGCTCGCCGGCCACGCGATCCTTGAGCGCGAGGCCCACGAACGCGACCGAAAGGAGCGCCCTTTGCGTGGCACTCACGGCCACGTCGAATTGCGCCTTCTGCGCGGGATCGAGCCTCAGGGACTTCCCGAGCTCGTCGAAGGCCGCGAGGTCACCCGCCCGCGCGCCGATGCTGGCGAGCAGCAGCAGGGGAAAGGCGAGCGTCCGGAGCCAACGGTTCATCGTCCCATTCTAGAACGGCTGGCGCGAGAGCGGGATAGAGCCGCTCCGTCCGTCGATCGTGTAGTCGAGCGTTCCGGTATCGCCGGAGAAATGCAGGCGCACGAGGCCCGCGTCCGTATTGGTGAAGAGCGACTTGTCGTAGGGGCGGCCCAGCCACGGCGAGCCCGTCGTGCGGTAGACGCGCCCTTCCCACGTCTGCGCGTCGCTCCAGAATCCGGAGGGCACGACGAGCCAGGTGGGGGCGCCGCCCGCGTCGTAGGTGAACCACACGACGAAGAGGCTCCGGTATTGCTGCAGCACCGCGACGCCCCAGCCGTTCTGCTGCGGCCCGCCCCACCACATGTCGCCCACCACGATTCCGCCGGAGGGATCCACGGGACCGAAAGGCTGGCGCGACATCGATTTTCGGCCTTGCACGCCGCCGATGGCGTACGAGAGCGCCACGTCGGCCGGATCCGTGAAGTCGACCGTCGCCTGCCCTACCGGGTCGCCCGCGACGAGCCGCGACGCGTCGTACGCCGTGAAAGGCGTTCCATGCGGCACGTAGAGCGCGCCCGAATAGACGGTGTGCGCGGCGTTCCAGGCCCCGCCGGGCATCACGTACCAGGTGGGCTTCCCGCCCGGATCGTAGGCGTAGATCACCGAGAAAAGGACGTCGTCGTGCTGCACGACGCTCATCCCCCAGCCGTTCTCCTGCGGGCCCGCCCACCACATGTCCTGCCACGGGTTCGCGAGCGCCTTCACCGAGAAACGCTGGACGTTGTCGCGGAATTGCAGCTCGACCTGGTAGTCGCCCCCGCGCGCGTCGGGCGTCACGGTGAACTGCGCGATGCCGCCCTGCCCCGTATTCGCGCTCGCCGGCGAGATCGTCGCCGAGGAGGTGCCCGGCACGATCCGGGCCGAGATGTCCGCGTTGTAGAGCTTGAACGTGCCGTACAGGGCGGACGCCAAGATCGTGAAGGGCTCTCCCGGCACCCTCGACGCCGGAATCGCCGTGGACGGCGTGGCGAAGGCGGCGACGTACGTGATCACGAAGAACTGCACCTGCACGCCGGCATTGGCGGTGAGCCAGCAGGTGATCCCCTGCGGGAATGCGGTGAAGCGCACCGACGCGATGCCGTTCGCGTCGGTCGTGACGTTCATCTGCGTCTGCCCGTTGGGAAAGAGCCCGCACGCGTCGTTCGCGAAGCGGACGGACTCGCCCACCGACGGGCGGCCCTGGGCATCGAGGAAGCGCACGGCGAAGTCCTGCGACTCGTTCCCCGCGACGCTCTCGTTCAAGGGCGTGAGCGGCTGCGCATTCGCCGCGGCGCGCGCGGCCCACGGGGCGCTTGCGAGCGCCAGGGCGAAGGCGAGGAAGACGCGTGGAATGAACGACATACCGGCAGCGTGCGGCGCGCCCGCGGAACCTGCAAGAGGACCGTTCCTATAGCGTGTAGGAATCCGCGCCCGCCTTGCCGCGCCCCGCGCGCTCGGGCAGAGTACGCGCTTCCCGCCATCCGAGGACGTCCGATGCTCCCGTTCCGCGCCCTTCCCGCCCGGCTCGCCGTCCTGGTCTTCGCCGCGCTCGCCGGCTCCGCCGCCATCGCCCAGGGCACGGCCGAGCCGATCCGCATCGGCTTCCTCACGGTGCGCACGGGCGCGCTCGCCGCGGGCGGCAAGCAGATGGAGGAAGGGATGAACCTCTTCCTCAAGGAGCGGAACTACACGCTCGCGGGCCGGAAGGTGCAGGTCATCTACGCGGACACCGGCGGCTCGCCCCCGCAGGCGAAGACGAAGACCCAGGAGCTGGTCGAGAAGGACCACGTGCAGGTGATCATCGGGCCGCTCGCCACCTTCGAGGCGCTCGCGATCGACGACTACATCAAGCGCGCCGCGGTCCCCCTCATCACGCCCACCTCCGCCGCGCAGAAGGACCTCGCGCAGCAGAAGCGGAGCGACTACGTGATCCACGCCGTCGGCACCGCCGCGCAGCCGATGCACGTGCTGGGCGACTTCGCGGCACGCAAGGCCGGGATGAAGACGATCGCGTCCGTCGCCGACGACTTCACCTACGGCCACGAGGGCTCCGCGGGATTCCAGGCGGGCTTCGAGGCGGCGGGCGGAAAGGTGATCCAGAAGCTCTGGCCCCCGCTGAACGTCGGGGACTACGGCTCCTACGCGAGCCAGATCAGGTCGGACGCGGACGGCGTCTACGCAGGCTTCGCGGGCATCAACGGACTGCGCTTCCTCAAGCAGTACGCGGAATACGGCGTGAAGAAGCCGGTGTTCGGGAATCCCACCTGCGTGGACGAGGGCATCCTCAAGAACATGGGCGACGAGGCGCTGGGCGTGTACTCCGCGAGCTGGTATTCCGCGGAGCTGGATACGCCCGAGAACAAGCGCTTCGTGGACGCGATCATGAAGGAATACAAGGTGGTCCCCGGCTTCTACACGGCGAGCACGTACGTGGCCGCCATGCAGCTCGAAGCGGCGCTCGACATGATCGGCGGGAAGATCGAGGACAAGCCGGCGTTCGTGAAGGCCCTGCACACCGCGCGCCTCGAGGCGAGCCCGATCGGCCCGATCCGCATCGACGAATACGGGAAGCCCGTGCTCAACATCTACGTGCGGAAGGTCGAGCGCAAGAACGGCCGGCTCGTGAACTCGATCGTCGCGACCTATCCCAACGTGACCCAGTTCTGGAACTTCGATCCGGCCAGGTTCCTCGCGGCTCCGGTGTACTCGCGCGAGTACCCGCCGTTGAAGCCCTAGAATAGCGGGATGCCGAACGATTCCAGGGCGCCCGCCGAGGGCGCCCACGTCACGAACTTCATCCGCCAGCACATCGAGCGCGACCTCGCGGAAGGGAAATACTCGCAGCGTCGCTGGGGCGGGCGTCCGGGGCCGCTCTCCGCGCACAAGGATGCGCCGCCCGACCCCGCGAAGATCCGCACGCGCTTTCCTCCCGAGCCCAACGGCTACCTCCACATCGGGCACGCGAAGTCGATCTGCCTCAATTTCGGGCTCGCGCTGGACTACGGCGGCGTGTGCCACATGCGCTTCGACGACACGAATCCGGAGAAGGAGGAGCAGGAGTACGTCGACGCGATCCTCGACACGGTGCACTGGCTCGGGTTCAAGTGGGGGAAGGACGACGGGAACCTCTACAACGCGAGCGACTATTTCCAGTGGATGTACGACTTCGCCGAGGCGTTGATCCAGCACGGCGACGCCTACGTCGACTCGCAGACCGCGGAGGAGATGCGCGCCACGCGGGGGAGCCTCAACGAGGAGGGCATCGAGTCGCCCTACCGGAAGCGCCCGGCCGAGGAGAGCCTGCGCCTCTTCCGCGACATGCGGGACGGCAAGTACCCGGACGGAGCGCATATCCTGCGGGCGAAGATCGACATGAAGTCGCCCAACATCAACCTGCGCGATCCCACGATCTACCGCATCCGGAACGCCGAGCACCACCGCACCGGCTCGAAGTGGCACATCTACCCGATGTACACCTACGCGCACCCGATCGAGGACGCGCTGGAGAACATCACGCATTCGCTCTGCACGCTGGAGTTCGAGGACCAGCGGCC
>DATAMY010000055.1:0-98591 GCA_036266535.1 Usitatibacter sp.
TACTCCGCCGGCATCACCTTCGCGCTGAAGGTCGTGCTGCTCCCCTGGATCCTCCACCGGCTGATCCGGCGGCTCAACGTGAAGTGGGACGTGGAGACGCTCATCAACATCCCCGCCATGATGATCGTGGGGATCGTGCTCGTGATCTTCGCGTTCAACCTGGCGCTCCCGATCTCGGAATTCTCCCGCTCGGTCGCGCGCGGCACGCTGGGCATCGCGCTCGCCTGCGTGCTGATGTCCTTCCTCATGATGATCACGCGCTCGAAGGCCGTGCCCCAGGTGATCGGGTTCCTCTCGATGGAGAACGGGCTCTTCTTCGCGGCGACGAGCGCCACCTACGGGATGCCGATGGTGGTCGAGCTCGGCATCGCGCTGGACGTCCTCGTGGGGATGGTGATCCTGGGCGTCTTCCTCTTCCAGATCCGCGAGCAGTTCGACTCGCTCGACATCCGCCACCTGGAGAACCTCAAGGACGACTGATGGAGGCCCTCTTCCTCCTCCTCGCCACGCCGCTTGCCGGCGGCCTCGTCCTCTGGCTCCTGGGCGAGCGCGAAGCGGCACCCGAGGTGAACGCGGTCTTCAGCTTCGCGACGCTCTGCGCCGCCGCGTGGCTCACCGCGGGCGTGGTCGAGACCGGCCCCGTCTCCGCGCTCTTCGAGCAGTTCTTCGTCGACTCGCTGAACGTCTTCCTGGTGGCCCTCACCGCGTTCGTGGGCTTCACGACCTCGCTCTTCTCCGGCCCGTACATGCGGGTGGAACGGCGCAAGGGGCGGATGACCGCGGGGCGCCTGAGGCTCTACCACAGCATGTACCAGGTCTTCACGTTCACGATGCTCCTCGCGCTCACCACCAACAACATGGGCATCCTGTGGGTCGCGATGGAGGCGGCGACGCTCGCGACCGTGCTCCTGGTCTCGGTCTACCGCACGGCGGCGAGCCTCGAGGCCGCATGGAAGTACTTCATCCTCTGCGGCGTCGGCATCGCGCAGGCGCTCTTCGGGACGATCCTCCTGTACTTCGCCGCGGAGCGGGTCCTGGGCGCGCAGGGCGACGCGCTCCTCTGGACGCACCTGGACGTCGTGAAGGCGCAGCTCGAGCCCGCGATCATGTCGTTGGCCTTCGTCTTCCTGCTCGTGGGCTACGGGACGAAGGTGGGCCTCGTGCCGCTGCACAACTGGCTCCCCGACGCGCATGCCGAGGGCCCCACGCCGATCTCCGCGGTGCTCTCGGGCCTCCTCCTCAACGTCGCGCTCTACGCCGTGATCCGCTGCAAGGTGCTCGCGGACGGCGCGCTCGCGAGCCACTTCGCGGGCAACATGATGATGGGCTTCGGGCTCCTCTCCGTCGTGACCGCCGCCTTCTTCCTGTCGCGCCAGCGCGACATCAAGCGGATGTTCGCGTACTCGTCCATCGAGCACATGGGGCTCATCACGTTCGCCTTCGGCATGGGCGGCCCGATCGCGAACTTCGCGGGGCTCCTCCACATGACCGTGCACTCGCTCGTGAAGAGCGCGATCTTCTTCGCGGCGGGCCACGCCGCGCAGAAGGCCGGCACGCAGGTGATGGAGGACATCCGCGGGCTCCTCAAGACGAATCCCACCATCGGCTGGGGCCTCATGATCGGCACCTTCGCGATCCTCGGCATGCCGCCCTTCGGCGTCTTCGCGAGCGAGTTCCTGATCCTCACCACGGCGATGCGCGAGCATGCGTGGGCGACACCCTTCCTCCTCCTCGCCCTGGGCGTCGCCTTCGCCGCGATCTTCAGCCGCGTGCAGCCGATGGTCTTCGGCGAGACGACGCTCGCGCGCCTCCCGCACCAGCCGGCGCTGGCGCCGGTCTTCATCCACCTGGGGCTGGGGCTCATGCTGGGCCTCTACGTCCCGCCCTACCTCGCCGCGTGGTACCACCAGGCCGCGCGCCTCCTCGGCTGACATGGCGATCCCCGGGCTCCCCATCTTCCACAGGCTTGCGGGCGATGCGCCGGCCGACTTCGCGCGCGTGACCGCCGCGCAATGGACCGAGGCCGCGCGCGCGGTGCACGAATCGGGCGGCCGACTGGTGGCGCTCTGGGGCGCCGACCGCCGGGACGCGGGGGCCGCATTCTCCGTCTACGCCGCGTACGCCACGGCGGAGGGGCTCTCGGTCGTGGACCTCCACGTTTCGGAGGCGGACTCCTCCTATCCCGACGTTTCGGGGCTTTTCTTCCCCGCGGCCCGCATGCAGCGCGCTGTGCGCGACCTCGTCGGCCTTTCCGCCCTCGGCGCGGCGGACGCGCGGCCGTGGCTTCGGCACGGCGCGTGGGGCGAGGCGGAATATCCGTTGCGCCGCGAATTCGATCCGGCCGCGCCGCGCGAGAACGCCGCGGGACCCTATCCCTTCGTGCGCGTCGAGGGCGACGGCGTGCACGAGATCCCGGTGGGCCCGATCCACGCCGGGATCATCGAGCCGGGCCACTTCCGCTTCTCGGTGGTGGGCGAGAAGGTGCTGCGCCTCGAGGAGCGGCTGGGCTACACGCACAAGGGCATCGACCGGCGCTTCCAGGATTTCACCGTCGAGACCGGCCATCGGCTCGCGGGACGCTGCTCGGGCGATTCGACGGTCGCCTACGGCTGGGCCTACGCGCAGGCGGCGGAGGCGCTCCTCGCCGTGGTCGTGCCGCCGCGCGCGCGGTGGCTCCGGGCGCTCATGCTCGAGTGCGAGCGGATCGCGAACCACCTGGGCGACCTGGGCGCCCTCGGCAACGATGCGGCGTTCGGCTTCGCGCTCGCGCACTTCTCGCGGCTGCGGGAAGACTGGCTGCGCGCCTGCGACCGCGCCTTCGGCCACCGGCTCCTGATGGACCGCATCGTCCCGGGCGGCGTCGCGTCGGACCTCAAGGGCGGCACGCGCCGCGAAATGGCCTCGCTCTCGGAGGCGGTCGAGCGCGAGGCGCGGACGATGCGCGACATCTACGACGAGCATTCGGGACTGCAGGACCGGTTCATCACGGCCGGCCGCGTGACGCCGGAGCTCGCGCGCACGCTCGGGCTCGTGGGCCTCGCGGGACGCGCGAGCGGACAGGCGCGGGATCTCCGCGCCGATTTCCCGGCCGAGCCGTACGATCGCCTCGCGGTGAAGGTGGCGGGGCACCCGGCGGGCGACGTCGCGGCGCGCGTGCGCGTGCGTTACGAGGAGCTCTTCGAGTCGCTGCGGCTCGTGCGCGCGATCCTCGACGGCGTTCCGGAAGGCGACGTGCGCGTGGAGCTTCCGGATGCGAAGCCCGGCGCCTTCGGCGTGGGCTGGGTCGAGGGCTGGCGGGGCGAGGTCTTCGTCGCGATCGAGGCGGGCGAGGCGAACCGCATCCGCCGCGCCCACGCGCACGACCCGTCATGGCAGAACTGGCCGGTCGTCGAGCACGCCATCATGGGCAACATCGTTCCCGACTTCCCGCTCATCAACAAGAGCTTCAACCTGAGCTACTCCGGACCGGACTGCTGATGATCCCGATCCTGTTCAAGGCCCTGAAGACCGGCATCGTGACGGAGCCCGCGCCGCAGGCGCGCGAGGAGTGGCTCACGCGCTCCACGCACATCCGGAACGCCATCCTCGAGCTCCTGGGACGCGCGCTCGTGATCCGCGAGGTGGACGCGGGCTCCTGCAACGGCTGCGAGCTGGAGATCCACGCGCTGGGAAACCCGTACTACAACCTCGAGGGGCTGGGCATCCGGTTCGCGGCGAGCCCGCGGCACGCGGACATGCTCCTCGTGACCGGCCCCGTCACGAAGAACATGGAGCAGGCGCTGCGGATCGCGTACGAGGCGATGCCGGCGCCGAAGCTGGTGGTCGCCGTGGGTGATTGCGGGCGCGACGGCGGCATCTTCGGTACCAGCTACGCCACGTGCGGGGGCGTCGCGAAGGTGCTGCCCGTGGATGTCACCATCCCGGGATGCCCGCCGCCGCCGATCGCCATCCTCGAAGGAATTCTCACCGCGGTGGCCGCGCGTTCCTCCACGCGATGAGGGCCGGCTCAGGCCTTCTTGGTCCACTGCGCGATGTCGTCCGCGCCCACCTTGAAGCCCACGTTCTTGGGGAGGTTCTCGGCGTTCAACCCGTCCTCGACGGCCTGGAACACCTCGGCGAGCTGGAAGCTCAGCTTCGCGAGGCCCTCGGGGCTCGTCGACATCTTCGCGCTCGACTCGGTGACGGTCACCGCGCGGACGACGAGGTCCGCATAGATCCGCGCGGCGAGGTCGTGCACGAGCGGCTTGTAGGGCGGCTGGATTTCCATGGCGCGGGGCTCCCGGTCGGAACGGTCCAGCATACGCTGCCATGGCGCTGAAATCGACGATCTTCAAGGTCGAGCTCTCCGTCGCCGACATCGACCGCGGCTACTATCGCGACCACCCGCTCACGCTCGCGCGCCATCCCTCGGAGACGGACGAGCGGATGATGGTGCGGCTCCTCGCCTTCGCGCTCCACGCGGACCCGGCGCTCGAGTTCGGCCGGGGACTCAGCGCCGAGGACGAACCGGACCTCGTCCGGCGCGACCTCACCGGCGCCATCGAGCAATGGATCGAGGTGGGCCTCCCGGACGAGAAGGAAGTGCGCAAGGCCTGCGGGCGTTCGCGCGAAGTGGCGGTGCTCACCTACGGCGGCCGCGCGGCGGCGCTCTGGTGGGAGGCCGCGCGGAAGACCCTCGACCGGCAGGAGCGCCTCACCGTGGACGACGTCCCGCAGGAGGCGAGCCGCGCGCTCGCCCGGATGGCGGGCCGCACGATGCGGCTCCAGGTGACGATCCAGGAGGGGCACATCATGGCGACCGACGGCGCCGAGTCGGTGTCCCTGGAGCTCGCCCGCGTGAAATCGCCGGCCGGCCGCGCGAATCGCTGAAACCGTTGGCGCCGGGCGTGTCAAAGGAGTGCGGCGACCGGCCGCCCTCCCGAGGACCGCCCATGAACGCTCCGGACATCCGAATCGAAGCCGCCGTCCGCGAAGGCTCGCCTTACCCGCGCGGCGCCACGTGGGACGGCCACGGCGTGAATTTCGCCCTCTTCTCCGCGAACGCGACCAGGGTCGAGGTGTGCCTCTTCGATGCGGACGGGACCGAGTCCGCGCGGATCGCCCTCCCGGAGTACCGCGACGAGACGTGGCACGGCTACGTCCCCGAGATCGGCCCGGGCCAGGTCTACGGCTACCGGGTCCACGGTCCCTACGCGCCCGACGAGGGTCATCGCTTCAACCCCAGCAAGCTCGTGATGGATCCGTACGCCCGCGCCCATGTCGGAGACCTGAAATGGGACCCGGCGGTGTTCGCCTACAAGATCGACGATCCGCAGAAGGACCTCGCCTTCGACGACCGGGACAGCGCGCCCTTCGTGCCCAAGTGCGTCGTCGTCGACTCGAACTTCGACTGGGCGCGCGAGAACCGGCGCCCGCACGTGCCGTGGGACCGCACCATCGTCTACGAGGCGCACGTGCGCGGCTACACCAAGCTCCACCCGGCGGTGCCGGAGGGCGAGCGCGGCACGTACCGCGGCTTCTCGCACCCGGACGTGGTCGCCTACGTGAAGTCGCTGGGCGTGACCAGCGTGGAGCTCCTCCCGGTCCACACGTTCGTGAACGACAGCTTCCTCCTCGACCGCGGCCTCACCAACTACTGGGGCTACAACTCCATCGGCTTCTTCGCGCCGGACCCGCGCTACGCAGCGGATGCCGCACGCTCGCTGCAGGAATTCAAGGAGATGGTCGCGCGCCTGCACGACGCCGGGCTCGAGGTGATCATCGACGTGGTCTACAACCACACCGCGGAGGGAAACGAGCTGGGGCCCACGCTCTCGTTCAAGGGGATCGACAACGCTTCCTACTACCGCCTCGTGCCGGACGACCGCCGCCATTACATCAACGACACGGGGACGGGGAACACGCTGAACCTCTCGCACCCGGTCGTGATCCAGATGGTGTGCGACAGCCTGCGCTACTGGGCGCAGGAGATGCACGTCGACGGCTTCCGCTTCGACCTGGGCACGATCCTCGCGCGCGAGCCGGGCGGCTTCGACACGCACAACGGCTTCATGAAGGCGGTGATGCAGGATCCGGTCCTCGCCAAGGTGAAGCTCATCGCGGAGCCCTGGGACTGCGGGCCCGGGGGCTACCAGGTGGGCGCCTTCCCGCCCGGCTGGGCCGAGTGGAACGACAAGTACCGGGACACCGTGCGCGATTACTGGCGGGGCGAGGCGCACCCGTCGAACCTCGCGCCGCGCCTTTGCGGCTCGCCCGACATCTTCGCGCACCGCGGCCGGCAGCCCTGGGCGAGCGTGAACTTCATCACCGCGCACGACGGCTTCACGCTGCACGACCTCGTCACGTACAACGAGAAGCACAACGAGGCGAACGGCGAGGAGAACCGCGACGGCCATTCCCACAACCGCTCCTGGAACCACGGCGTCGAGGGCGAGACGGACGACGCGGCGGTCACGGGACTTCGCGAGCGGCAGATGAAGAACATGCTCGCGACCCTCCTCCTTTCGCAGGGGACCCCGATGCTGCTGGCGGGCGACGAGCGCTCCCGCACGCAGCAGGGCAACAACAACGCCTACTGCCAGGACGACCCGATCTCGTGGGTCGACTGGAACCCGGGCGAGCGCGAAAAGCGCCTCGCGGATTTCACGCGGAGCCTCATCGTGCTGCGCCAGAAATACCCGATCCTGCGGCGCGTGCGCTGGCTCACCGGCAATTGGGACGAGGAGCTCGAGGTCCGCGACGTGACGTGGATCGACGCCTCCGGGGACCCCATGGACGACGAGAAGTGGGGCGACGGGAACATCCGCTGCTTCGGGATGCTGCTCGACGGCCGCGCCCCGGAGACCGGCATCCGGCGGCGCGGCGAGCTCGCGACGCTCCTCATCGTCTTCAATTCCTGGGAGGGCGTCGTCAGGTTCCGCCTGCCGGGCGCGAATGGTGCCAGCGGCTGGACGCTCTGCCTCGACACGAACCTCGAGGGAGAGCCGGGCGACGGGCGCTTCGAGGTGGGAAGCGAGTACGAGGTCACCGGCCGCTCGCTCCTCCTCTTCCAGCTCGCCTGAGGCGCGCGCGGCCGCTTCAGATCGCGCCGCGCGCGGCGAGCTCGTCCTTGAGGTACGCGTAGTAGATCGGCGCCGCGACGAGGCCGGGCATGCCGAACGCCGCCTCCATCGCGAGCATCGCGACCAGGAGCTCCCACGCGCTCGCGTGGATCCCGCGACCGACGATCCGGGCGTTGAGGAAGTACTCGAGCTTGTGGACGACCAGGAGGAAGACGAGGGACGCCACCGCGAGCTGGAGCGAGACGCTCAGGCTCATCACGACGATCACCGTGTTCGAGATGAGGTTCCCCACGATCGGCACGAGGCCGCCCACGAAGGTGATGAGGACGAGCGTCTTCGCGAACGGCAGCCGGATGCCGAAGATCGGGAGGACCGCGAGCAGGTAGACCGCGGTGAAGGCCGCGTTCAGCGCCGCGATCCGCACCTGCGCGAAGACCACGCGCCGGAACGCCTCGCCCAGGCGCGACGCGCGCTCGCCCATGGCGACCGCGAGCGGGCCCCCCGCGGCGGCCGGCCGCGCCTCGCGCAGCGACACCATCGCGCCGATGATGAGGCCGATCAGGATGTGCACGATGACGCGGCCCACCTCGCCCCCCAGGTGGCGCAGCTCCGTCGCGTTCTCGTGCAGCGAGCGGATCGCCATGTCCTTCCAGGCATCCGCATCCGGCGGGAGGCTCGCGAGGATCCAGTCCGGAAGCTTCCCGCGCGATTCGTCGAGGATGTCCGCCATCTTCTGGAGGAGCCGGGGGAGGCCCTCGCTGTGGAGCACCGCGATGCCGGCGAAGAGGAGCCCGGCCAGGATGAGCGCCACGGCGACCGCGAGGAGCGCCACCGCCGCGGCCTTGCCGACGCCCGTCCGGCCGAAGCGCAGGCGCGGCGCGATCACGTGCACCAGCTCGAAGACGAGGAGCCCGGCGAGGAGCGCGGGGAGGAGGCCCACGGCGAGCACGCCCACGAGCGCCACCGCGGCGAGGATCCAGGCCGCGATCTCGTGGCGCAGCGCCGGCTTCGCGGACGTCACTTGCGCGCGAGCTCGAGGTAGCCCGCGCGCGTCTGCGGAAGCTTCCGCCCGAGGAGCGAGGCCGCGACCTGCGTGCGCAGGATCTGCGCCGTGCCGCCCGCGATCGTGAACATGCGCGCGTCGCGCACGTGGCGCTCGAGCGCGAGGTGGCGCGAATACCCGGAGGAGCCGAAGAGCTGCAGCGCGTCGTTCACGACGCGGTTCGCCGTCTCCGCCGCGAGGATCTTCGCCTGGGCGGCCTCGGTCATGTCCGGGAAGGCGCCCTTGCAACGCGCGGCGCGATGGAGCATGAGCCGTGCGGCCTCCAGCTGCACGGACATGTCCGCGAGCATCCACTGCAGGCCCTGGAACTCGGCGATCGGGCGGCCGAACTGCTCGCGCTTGCCCACGTACGCGAGCGCCTCCTCGAAGGCGCCCTGCGCGATGCCGAGCGCCACGGTGCCGGCGCCCACGCGCTGCGCGTTGTACGCGTTCATGAGCGCGCCGAACCCCTTCCGGAGGCCCGCCGGCGGGACGACGAGCGCCGAGGCGGGCACGGCCAGCTCCTCGAACCGCAGGTAGGTCTCCGGAATCCCGCGCACGCCCATCGCCGGGATGCGCTCGCCCACCACCAGCCCCGCGGGCGACGCCCCGTCGCGCACGACGATGAAGCCGCCGACGCCCTGCTCCACGCCGTCGTCGAAGACGCGCGCGAAGACGAGGTGCAGGCGCGAGATGCCCCCGCCGGTGATCCAGTACTTGCGGCCGTTGATCACGTAGCCGTCGCCGCGCCGGTCCGCGCGGGTCGTCATCTCGCTCGCGGCGCTCCCCGCGCCGGGCTCCGAGATGCAGATCGCGGGCTTGTCCCCGGCGAGCACGCATTCCGCGGCGAGGCGCTTCTGCGTGTCGTTCCCGTACGCCATGATCGCCCCGATGGCGCCCATGTTCGCCTCGACCGTGACGCGGCCCATGGTCGCGCAGGCCTTCGCCATCTCCTCGATCACGACCACCGCGTCGTGGTAGCTCGCGCCCTTGCCGCCGTACGCCGCGGGAATCGTCATGCCCATGAAGCCCGCCTCGCGCAGGCGCTTCACGTTCTCCCACGGGTAGGCCTCGCTCGCATCGGTCCCCGCGGCGGTGGGCGCGAACTCGCCTTGCGCGAGCTCGCGGGCGCGGGCCTGGAGCTCGCGCTGCGCGTCGTTCATGAAGTCCATGGCGGCCTCTTTTCGCGCGGTGGGCGATCAGGATCCGGGTGGGAACGCGCGCGCATGGAGCTCGCGCCAGAGCGCCTCGGGCGGGGTCTCCACGAGCGAGCGGGCGTCGACGGGCAGGATCCGCCAGGCACCGCGCGCGATCTCCGCCTCGAGCTGGCCCGGTCCCCACGCGGTGAGCCCCGCGACGACGCGCAGGCCCCGGGTGGGATCGCGGCGATCGAGGAGCTTGCGCAGGAGCGCGAGGCTCGAGCCCATGCGCACGCCGGGGGCCACCTCGGTCGTGCCGCGGACCGCGGACCTCGAGCGGAAGAGGAAGGCGAGACTGTCCGGCTCGACGGGGCCGCCGTCGAGGAGCGCATCGTCGCGGCCGGCGAGCCGCTTCGACTGCGGAAACGCCGCGGCGAGCGTCGTCTCGCCCGGGCGGCTCACGATCACGCCCGAGGCGCCCTGGCGGCCGCGCTCGAGCAGCAGCACCACGGCGTGCTCGAACCTGCGGTTGTCGATGCCGTCCCTCGCGACGAGGAAGACCGGCTTCGCGCGCGCGGTCTCGGCGGCGGGGCACGGCACGGCGGCGGCGAGCGCCGCGAGGGCGCATGCGGCGCGGGCGGCGGTGAGCGAGATGCTTCGGAGGGACATGGCTCAGCTCTCCAGGAGTGCCACGGCGGCGAGGCCCCCGTCGGCGCAGATGGACACGATCGCGCGCTTCCCCGGTCCCATCGCCGCGAGCTCCTTCACCGCCTGCGAGAGGATGCGCGCGCCGGTCGCCCCGAACGGATGCCCGATGGAGATGCTGCCGCCGTTGGGATTGAACCGATCCCACGGGAAGCGTCCCAGCCGCGCGTCCACGCGCGCCTTCTCGCGGACGAAGTCCTCGCTCTCGAGCGCCGCCACGTTGCAGAGCACCTGCGCGGCGAACGCCTCGTGGATCTCCCAGAGGTCGACCGCGTCGAGCGTGAGGCCGTGCCGGGCGAGGAGGCGCGGGATCGCGTACGCGGGCGCCATGAGGAGCCCCTCGTGGAACGGGTCGACGGCCGCCATCTCCCAATCGACCAACCGGGCGCGGGGACGGCCGCGAACGCGCTCGAGGCCCGCGTCGTCCGCCACCCAGAGCGCGGCGGCGCCGTCGGTGAGGGGCGACGCGTTCCCCGCGGTGATCGTCCCCTGGCCGCTCGTCCGGTCGAACGCGGGTTTCAGGCTCGCGAGCTTCTCCGCGGAGCTATCCGCGCGCGGGACGGCGTCCTTGGCCGCGCCCTCGACCGGCACCACGAGGTCGTCGAAGAAGCCGCCCGCCATCGCCCGCACGGCGCGCTGGTGGGACTGGAGGGCGATGCGATCCTGGTCCGCGCGCGCGACGTTCCACTGCTTCGCCATCTCCTCGCAATGCTCGCCCATCGACTTCCCGGTCGCGCGGTTCGCGATGCTGGGCACGTGGAGCCGCACGTCGCGCGCCCGCAGCTCGCCCACGCGATCGAGCCGCTCGCCCACGGACCGCGCCTGGCCCATGCGGCGGATCCAGTCCGAAAGCCCCTGCGCGAGGCCGATCTGCACGCGGCTCATGCTCTCCACGCCGCCGCAGAGCGCGAGGGAGCGGCCCGGGCCCAGCATGCCCGCGGCCTCGAACGCGGCGACCATGCTGGTCGCGCACGCGAGCACGGTCGAGAACGCGGGCGTCGAGGGATCGAGCCCCGCGTCGATCCACATCTCGCGCGCGATGTTGCTCCATCCGAGATTCGGCGCGACGGTGCCCCAGACGACGAGGTCCGGCCGGTCGCCCGCCGCGAGCTGCGCCGCCATCGCCTTCGCGACGGGAACCGAGAGCGCGACGGCGTCGAGTCGGCGAAGCGCGCCGTCCACCCGCGCGAACGGGGTGCGCACGCCCGCGACGAGCCAGCGGTTCCCGTTCACCGCTTCGCGCGCTCCGGATCGTCCGGCTCGCCCGGAATGCCGAGGGCGGCCTGGTCGTGCCCTTCGCGCGCGCGCCAGCCGGGATACTTGAAGACCATGTTGTCCAGCCCGCCGCCGGTGTCGTAGACGATCTCCGGGCGGCCGGGATGCTTCTCCCGCCATTCCTGCCGCAGCGCCGGGCCCGTCTTGTACCACGGGACGCGGAAGATCCAGCCCTCGAGCGTGGCCTCGCGCCAGCCCTTGTCGCGCATCTGCGGCCATACCGCGTCCGCATGCTCGATGTTCTCCTTCTCGTCCAGGAGCCAGAACTCGTGCCCGAGGATGTCGCCGAAGATGAAGAGCCGCCCGTCGCGGATCTCGAACTGCGTGGGATCGCTCCCCAGCTTCACCCGGTACGCCGCGCCGTTGGAGCAGAAGCCGCCGTACTGCGGCTCGAACCGGGCAGGGGCCGCCGTGAACGCGCGCCGATGGTCCTCGTTCGCGAAGTAGTACGTGCGGCCCTCGTAGGTCGCGGGGAACGTCTGCTTGCCGCGCACGGCCTTGCCGTCGGCGAAGTAGCCCACGGGATCGTAGCCCAGGAGCATCAGGTCCTCGCCGCGGCTCGTGCGGACGGTCGCGTGCGTGCTTCCGCAGCCCGAGAGCTGGAGCGCCGCCGCGAAGAGCGCCGCCAGGACGATCATCTTTCGCATCATTGCCATCCCTTTCCTCCGTGCTCGCGTTCGAATCGCTCGCGGTCGCGCGCGAACTGCCGTTCCAGCTCCTCGCGCCCCGCCTTCGCCATGGACATCCGCCGCGCCTCGTCCTGGTAGAACGGAAGCGTCGCATCCACGCTGGCGATATTGTGCCGCCGAAACGCGTCGGCGAGCTCCTTCGCGCGGAAAGGGTCCACCCCCAGCCGCTCGAGCGCCGCGCGGCCGGCCCGGAGCGCCGACTCGAAGGTCTCGCGCTCGGCGACGGTCACGCCGCGGAGCTTCAGCTCGAAATAGTGGCTCACGTTGCGCGCCCGGCTCACGATCTCGAGCCCGGGAAAGTTCGCCCGGACCCGGTCGACGAGCGCGAGGCTCGCGTCGACGTCGTCGATGGCGTTCACGAGGAGGCGCGCCTGCCGCGCGCCGGCGGCTTCGAGGAGGTCCAGCCGCGTCGCGTCGCCGTAGAACACGCGGTAGCCGAACTTGCGGAGCGAATCGACCTGGTCGGCGTCGTGGTCCAGCACCACGGCGCGGATGCCGTTCGCGAGGAGGAGCCGCCCCACGATCTGCCCGAACCGCCCGAATCCCGCGATGATCACCGGCCCTTCGGGCGAGACGGCGTCGCTCGGGCGGGAAGCCCGGGCACGGCGGGCGATGGCGCGGTCGTACGCGAGGAGGAGGAGCGGCGTGGTCGCCATCGAGAGCGCGACGGTGATCGTAAGGAGCGCCTCCTCGCCCGCGCCGAAGAGCCGCGCCGCGCGCGCCGCGCCGAAGACCACGAACGCGAACTCGCCGCCCTGCGAGAGGAGGAACGCGAAGAGCCAGCGCTCGCGGCAGATCGAGATGCGGCAGGCGACGAACCAGAGCGAGGCGATCTTCAGCACGAGGAAACCCGCGAGGAGCGCCGCCACGGCCCCCGGCCGGCTCGCGACCAGGCCGAAGTCGATCGTCATCCCGACCGAGATGAAGAAGAGGCCGAGGAGGAGGCCCTTGAAGGGCTCGATGTCGCTTTCGAGCGCATGGCGGAACTCCGATCCCGCGAGGAGCACGCCGGCGAGGAACGCGCCCAGGCCCATCGAGAGCCCCGCGAGCGACATCAGCTCCGCGATGCCGATCACGAGGAGGAGCGCGAAGGCCGTGAAGAGCTCCCGCACGTCCACTTTCGCGATGAGCCTCAGGACCGGGCGCGTGAGGTAGCGGCCGATGACGATCACGCCCAGCACCGCGGCCGCGGCGATCGCGATCCGCATCCAGAGCGGCTGCGAGTCCGCGCGCTCGGCCTGGCCGATGAAGGGCACCAGCGCGATCAACGGGATCGCCGCGATGTCCTGGAAGAGGAGGATGCCGAACGAGGAGCGGCCGGTCGGCGTGTCGAGCTCGTTCCGCTCCGCGAGGGCCTGCATCGCGATCGCGGTGGAGGAAAGCGCCAGCGCGAGGCCGCCCACGAGCGCGCCCTGCCACTTCACGCCGAGCGCGAAGAGCGCGCCGCCCAGCACGAGGCCGCTCGCCGCGAGCTGCAGCGTGCCGCCGCCGAAGACCACGCCGCGCATCGCGAGGAAGCGGCGCGGGTCGAGCTCCAGGCCGATCACGAAAAGCATGAGCACGACCCCGAGCTCGGCCAGGTTCTGCGTGGCCGCGACGTCGCCCACCAGCGCGAATCCCCACGGGCCGATCGCCGCGCCCGCGATGAGGTATCCCAGGACGGAGCCCAGGCCCAGCCGCGCCGCGATGGGCACGCAGACGACCGCGGCGGCGAGGAAGATCAGCGCCTCGTTCATGGGTTCGAAGCCTTGCCCGCTCTCCATTCCTCGATGCGCGCACGCAGAGCCAAACCCGCCGCGCGAAGGGCATCCTCGGAAATCTGGTGCGCGCCGTGGACGGAAAAGGGGGCGAGCCAGTTCATCCCGCAATAGCGCGCGGTCCGCTCGATCACCGGCGCGAAGGTCGCGAGCGGATGCCCGTGCCGCCCGCGCTCCGAGAACGCCTCCTCGTCGCCTCCGGTGGTCGTCACCCACAGGCAGTCCTTGCCGGCGAGCGCGGTGCCGCCCTCGCCGTAGGCCCAGCCCTTCGCGAGGACCACGTCGAACCAGTGCTTGAGGAGCGCGGGCGCCGTGTACCAGTAGAGCGGATGCATCCAGATCACGAGCCGCGCGTCCTCGACGGCGGAGCGCTCGGCCGCCGCGTCGATGTCGAAGTCGGGGTAGAGGTCGTAGAGCGAGCGCAGCGTGAGCCCTTCCACGTCCTCGATCGCCGCGCGCAACGCCGCGCAGGCGCGCGAATAGCGGGGGTACGGATGCGCGTAGACGACCGTGATCATGAGCCCGCCACGTGCGCGCGGATCACGCGCAGCAGCGGGTCCCACCGCGTATTGTCCGCGAGGATGCCGGCGAAGACGGCGGCGCCCACCCAGTTGTTGTGCCGGAAGGCGCGGAACGAGCCTTCGCGCGTGCGGGTCCGGATCATCGGGTAATGCGTGAGGGCGATGATCCATGCCGCCGCGAGGCCCGCGTAGTAGAGCGCGCCGTAGCGTTGCCACGCGCCGATCGCCGCGAGCGCCGCGAGGAAGAGCGCGTAGCAGGCCATCACGGCAGCGACATCGCCCTTCCCGAAAAGGATCGCCGAGGTCCGCACGCCGATCCGCAGGTCGTCGTCGCGGTCGACCATCGCATACTCGGTGTCGTACGCGATCGTCCAGAGGACGTTCGCGCCGAGGAGCGCCCAGGCGAGCGGCGGAAGGCTCCGCGTGAGCGCGGCGAACGCCATGGGAATGCCGAAACCGAAGGCGATGCCCAGCCACGCCTGCGGCATCCAGAAGAAGCGCTTGGTGAAGGGATACGCGACCGCGACGGCGAGCGCCGCGAAGGAGAGCCGGATCGCGAGGCGATCGAGCGGCAGGATGAGCGCGAATGCGAGCGCGGCCAGCACCGCCGCCACGACGAGCGCTTCCCACGGGCGGATCTCCCCGGCCGCGAGCGGGCGGCCGCGCGTGCGCTCCACGTGCGGATCGAAGCCGCGGTCGGCCCAGTCGTTCATCGCGCATCCCGCGGAGCGCATGAGCACGGTGCCGAGGAGGAAGATCCAGAGGACGGTGAGCGAAGGCGGCCCGCGGCGCGCGAGCCAGAGCGCCCAGAGCGTGGGCCAGAGGAGCAGCAGGATGCCGATCGGCCGGTCGAGCCGGATGAGCCGCTCGTAGGCGTCCAGGCGCGCGGCGGCCCGCCGGAGCGCGAGCCTCATGCCTTGAGGTAGAACTGGCGGGTGCCGAGCCAGCGGTCGAGGTGCTTCGCCGCGGCGTGGGAATGGGATGCGAGGAGATCGTCCGCCACGCGCCGCGCGGCCTCGAGGAGATCGGCGTCGCGCTCCAGGTCCGCGAAGCGCAGGAGCGGCGCCCCGCTCTGCCGGGCGCCCAGGAACTCGCCCGGCCCGCGCATCGCCAGGTCCTGCCGCGCGATCTCAAAGCCGTCGTGGCTCTCGTAGATGATCTTCAGGCGCTGGCGCGCGGCCTCCGAGAGCGGCTGGTAGTAGAGCAGGATCGCGAGGCTCTGCTGCGACCCGCGGCCCACGCGCCCGCGCAGCTGGTGGAGCTGCGAGAGGCCCATCCGCTCGGCGTGCTCGATCACCATGAGCGTCGCGTTGGGGACGTCCACGCCCACTTCGATCACGGTCGTCGCGACGAGGAGCTGGAGCTTCTTCGCCTTGAAGTCCGCCATCACCTGCGCCTTCTCGGCGGGCTTCATGCGGCCGTGGACGAGGCCCACGGCCAGGTCCGGGAACGTCGCCTTGATGGTCTCGAAGGTCTCGATGGCGGTCTGGAGCTGCAGTTGCTCGCTTTCCTCGATGAGAGGGCAGACCCAGTACGCCTGCGCCCCCTCGCGGCAGCTCTCGCGGATGCGCGCGATCACGTCGTCGCGCCGCTCCTCGGAGACCAGCTTGGTCACGACCGGCGTGCGGCCGGGCGGGAGCTCGTCGATCACGGTCACGTCGAGGTCCGCGAAGTAGCTCATCGCGAGCGTGCGCGGGATGGGCGTGGCGCTCATCATCAGCTGGTGCGGCTCGCCGCCGCCCTTCGAGGCGAGCGCCAGGCGCTGCTCCACCCCGAAGCGGTGCTGCTCGTCGACGATCGCGAGGCCCAGCTTCGCGAAGGCGACCTCGTCCTGGAAGAGCGCGTGGGTCCCGATCGCGAGCTGCGTCTCGCCGCTCGCGATGGCGTCGATCGCGAGCTTCTTCGCGCGCGCCTTGAGCCCGCCCGCGAGCCACGCGATCTTCACCCCGAGGGGCTCGAGCCAATGGGTGAGCTTGAGGTAGTGCTGCTCGGCGAGGATCTCCGTGGGCGCCATGAGCGCCGCCTGCCATCCGTTCCCGATCGCCTGCAGCGCGGCGAGCGCCGCCACGAGCGTCTTGCCGCTGCCCACGTCGCCCTGGAGGAGGCGGCGCATCGGGTGCGGCTGCGCGAGGTCCTTGGCGATCACCGAGTGAGCGTGGCGCTGCGCGCGCGTGAGCGCGAAGGGAAGCGAGCGGATGAGCGCGTTGGTGAGCGTGTGCGCATCGGGAAGCGGCGGGGCGCTCTTCGCGCGCCGCTCGCGGTAGGCGACCCGCATCGCGAGCTGCTGCGCGAGGATCTCGTCGAACTTGAGGCGCTGCCACGCCGGATGCGTGCGCTCGGCGAGGCTTTGCGCGTCCACGTCCGGCGGCGGGCGATGGAGGAGCAGCACGCTCTCGCGGAAGGGACGCAGCCCCAGCTTCGCGACGAGTGCCGGCGTGAGCGTGTCCTCGAGCGCGAGCGAATCGAGCGCCTCGCCGATCTTCTCGCGGAGCATCCCCTGCGAGAGCCCGGCCGTCGTCGGATAGACGGGCGTGAGCGAGGTGGGGAGCGGCGCGCCCTTCGCGACGATGCGGTAGCGCGGGTGCACCATCTCGTCGCCGAAGAAGCCCGGGCGCACCTCGCCGAAGAGGCGCACGCGCCGGCCGGGCTGGAACTGCTTCACCTGGCTGGGATAGAAGTTGAGGAAGCGGATCCAGAGCTCGTCGCCGCCATCCGCGAGCTTCACCACCAGCGTGCGCCGCGGCCGGAACTTCACATCCGCCTCGACGACTTCCGCCTCGACCAGGACCGGCTCGCCGGCCCGGGCTTCCGCGAGAGGGGTGAGCCTCGTCTCGTCCTCGTAGCGCAGCGGCAGGTGGAGGACCAGGTCCAGCTTCGAGCGGATGCCCAGCTTCTCGAGGCGCGCGTCCGGGCCCGGCTTCCGGGCGGGAGCCCCGGGCTTGCTGGCGCCCTCGAGGGCCGCGGCCGCCGCCTTCACGCGCCGGGCGAGGATCCCAGGTGCATCACCGCGTCGATCTCGACCTGCGCGCCGCGCGGAAGCGCCGCGACGCCCACGGCCGCGCGCGCCGGGAAGGGCTCGCGGAAGTAGGTCGACATCACCTCGTTCACCTTGGCGAAGTTCGCGAGGTCCGTGAGATAGACGGTGACGCGCACGACCTTGTCGAAATCGCCGCCCGCGGCCCGGCACACCGCGCGCAGGTTCTCGAACACGCGCTTCACCTGGTCCTCGAAGCCGTCGACCAGCTGCATCGTCGCCGGGTCGAGCGGGATCTGGCCGGAGAGGTACACCGTGTCGCCCGCGCGCACGGCCTGGGAATACGTGCCGATGGCGGCGGGAGCTTCGGGGGTGGAGATGGGTTTCATGGTCTAGGGCACGAGCATGGATTCCCGTCTACACGGGAATGACGGTTGGCTCCCCAAACTACTGCTTTTTCTTGAGGCGCGATATCCGCACCACTTCCGGTATGCGGCGCAGCCTGCGGAAAACGTGCGCGAGGTGCAGGCGATTCTTCACCTGGATCGTGAACACCACGGTGGTGTACGCCGGGCTCGCGCGCTGCTCGGTCTCGATGTGGTCGATGTTCGAGTCCGCCTCCGAGACCTCGGCCGCCAGCCGCGCGAGGACGCCGCGGTGGTTCTGCGCGATGAGCCGCACGTTCACGTCGAAGAACCGGTCCGAAGAGGCGTCCCACTGCACGTCGACCCACTTCTCCGGGTCGAAGTGGAAGGGATGGATCGCGGGGCAATCGTGCGTGTGCACGACGAGTCCCTGCCCCTTCTTGATCTGGGCGATGATCGGGTCCCCCGGGATCGGGCGGCAGCACTGCGCGAACTGCACGGCGAGGCCCTCGGTCCCGCGGATGGTGATCGCATCCAGCCGGCTCTCCCCCTCCGGCGACGGGTCGCCGATCGAGAGGAGCTTCTTCGCGACCACGACGGCCAAGCGCTTCCCCAGGCCGATGTCGGCCATCACCTCCTCGCGCGACTTGGCGGCGTCGCCCTTGAAGAACCGCGTCCAGTGCGCTTCCCCGATCTCGTCCGGGTTCGCCTTGAGCGACCGGAGCGCCTGCACGAGGAGGAGCTCGCCCACCTCCGCCGATTCCTGGAGGCGCATGGTCTTCAGGTAATGGCGGATGTGCGAGCGGGCCTTGCCGGTCGCGACGTAGGAGAGCCACACCGGGTTCGGGCGCGCCTGCGAATCCGTGAGGATCTCCACGCGGTTCCCGTTCCGGAGGATCGTGCCGAGGGGCACCGGCTCGCCGTCGACCTTCGCGGCGACGCAATGATTGCCCACGTCGGTGTGCACCGCGTAGCCGAAGTCGATGGGGGTCGCGCCCTTGGGGAGCGCGAAGATCTTGCCCTTGGGCGAGAAGACGTAGACCTCGTCCGGGAAGAGGTCCACCTTGATGTGCTCGAGGAACTCGAGCGCGTCGCCGCTCTCGCTCTGGATCTCCAGGAGCGACTGCAGCCACTGGTTGGTCTTGAGCTGCACCTCGTTCGCGTCGCCCTCCGCGCTCTTGTAGATCCAGTGCGAGGCGACTCCCGCCTCCGCGATCTTGTGCATGTCCTGCGTGCGGATCTGGATCTCGATCGGCATGCCGAACGGGCCGAAGAGCGTGGTGTGGAGCGACTGGTAGCCGTTCGCCTTCGGGATCGCGATGTAGTCCTTGAACTTCCCCGGGATCGGCTTGTAGAGCGTGTGGAGCGCGCCCATGGCGAGGTAGCAGCTGGGCACGTCCGGCACGATGATGCGGAAGCCGTAGATGTCGAACACCTCCGAGAACGAGATGTTCTTCTCCTGCATCTTCTTGTAGATCGAGGAGATGTGCTTCTCGCGGCCCGTCACCTGCGCCTCGAGCTTGAATTCCTTGAGGCGTGCCTGGATCGCCTCCTGGATCTTCCCCACGGCGTCGCGGCGGTTGCCGCGGGCCTTCCGGAGCGCCTTCTCGAGCACGCGGAAGCGCGTGGGGTGGAGGTAGTGGAAGCCGAGGTCCTCGAGCTCGTAGTAGAGCGCGATCAGTCCCAGGCGGTTGGCGATCGGCGCATAGATGTCGAGCGTCTCGCGGGCGATCCGCTCCTGCTTCTCCGGCGGCACCGCCTCGAGCGTGCGCATGTTGTGCAGGCGGTCGGCGAGCTTGATGAGGATCACGCGCACGTCGCGCGCCATCGCGAGCAGCATCTTGCGGAAGTTCTCCGCCTGCGCGTGCTGGAGGGTCGCGAACTCGATCCGGTCGATTTTCGAAACGCCGTCCACGAGCTCGGCCACGGCCTTCCCGAAGGTCTTGGCGATCTCGGCCTTCGTGGTGGGCGTGTCCTCCACCACGTCGTGCAGGAGCGCCGCCATCAGCGCCTGCGCGTCGAGGTGCCATTCCGCGAGGATCTTCGCGACCGCGAGCGGATGGGTGATGTACGGATCGCCGCTGTGGCGGTACTGGCCGGAGTGCGCCGCGCGCGCGACCCCGTAGGCCTGCTCGATCGCCTCGATGTCCTTGGGCTTGAGGTAGCCCAGCGCCGCCGTGAGCTCGTCCGGTCCCGGGCCCGGCAACGACGTCCCCGAGGGCTTGAACGCCCCGATGATCTTCTGCAGGCCCAGCGCGGGGATCATCGCCATCGCGAAGGGGGAATCGCGTCACCGCGCCGTGCGCCGGCGCGGCGGGCTGCCCCCCGGAAGGTCAGAGCACCGGGGGCGTGGGCGCCGGCGGGTTCAGCAGCTCCTTGCCCACCTTGCCGCTGGCGATCTCGCGGAGCGCGATCACGGTCGGCTTGTCCTTGTTGGGCTCCACGAGCGGGGTGGCGCCGAGCGCGATCTGGCGCGCGCGGTTGGTCGCGGCGAGCGTGAGCTCGAAGCGGTTGGAAAAGTGCTTGATGCAGTCGTCGACGGTGATGCGTGCCATGGCGCGGTCTCCGGTTACTTGAATTCGGCGAGCAACGACGCGAGGCGTACGGACTGCCGGGCGCGCGCCACGCGGGAGGCGCGCACGATCGCCTGCAGGTCCGAAACCGCCGAGTCGAACTCCTCGTTAACAATTATATATTCAAATTCAAGAACATGCGAGACCTCATTGCGGGCGCTCGCCATGCGGGTCGCGATCGACTCGGGAGCGTCCTTTCCGCGGGCTTCCAGGCGCCTCGCGAGCTCGGCGAACGAGGGGGGCAGGATGAAGATGCCGACCAGGTCCGGGAAGAGCTTTCGCACCTGGCGGGCACCCTGCCAGTCGATCTCGAGGAGCACGTCGTTGTCCCCGGCGAGCTCCGCCTCGATCCAGCGGCGCGACGTGCCGTAGTAGTTACCGTACACGTTCGCGTGCTCGAGGAAATCCCCCGAGGCGATCATGCGCTCGAAGGCATTTCGCTCGATGAAGTGGTATTCGCGTCCGTGCGCCTCGCCCTCGCGCGGGGCGCGGGTCGTGTACGAGACCGAGAGGCGCAGGCGCCCGTCGCGGCGCAGGAGCTCGTTCACGAGGCTCGTCTTGCCGGCCCCGGAGGGTGCCACCACGACGAAGAGATTTCCGGCCATCGCTCAACGATGAAGGGGTGAGCGCGCATTGTATAGTGAGGTGCATCATGCCCGCCGCGCTCCTGCTCGCCCTCCTGCTCGTCGCCGCGCCGATGGCTGCCGCGGACCCGCTCGATGGGTTCCTCCACCAGACCCTCGAGTCCGCGCGTGCGAGGCACCATGTTCCCGGCGCGGCGGTGCTGGTCGAGCTCGATGGCGCCGTCGCCGCGCAGGCGGCGGGATTTCGCGCGGAGGGCCATCCGGAGCGGGTCACCGTCGACGACCGCTGGCACATCGGCTCCGACACCAAGGCGTTCACCGCCACGATGATCATGCGCCTCGCCGAGCGCGGCGTGCTGTCCCTCGACGAGACGCTCGCGCGGTGCCTGCCCGATCTCGCCGCTTCGATGGATCCGGCCTACCGCGAGGTGACGCTCGCCCAGCTGCTCAGCCACACGGCCGGGCTTCCGCCGCTCACGGACCCGAAGGAGCTGCCCGCTTTTTTCCGCGTGATCGAAGGCGTGGATGGCCTCGCCGCCCAGCGCGCCGCCGTCGCGCGCCATTACCTCTCGCTGCCCTCCGCCTCGAAGCCGGGCGCATTCGCCTACTCGAACCTGGGCTACATCATCGCGGGCTCGATCGCGGAGTCGCGCACCGGAAAGACGTGGGAGGATCTCGTGAGGACGGAAGTCTTCGCCCCTCTCGGCATCACGCAGGCGGGATTCGGGCCTCCGGGCACGGCCGCGCGCATCGACCAGCCGCGCGGACACCAGCCGGGTGCACACGGGCTGCGCGCGCTGGAACCCGGCGCGCCGGGCGCCGACAATCCGCCCGCCCTCGGGCCCGCGGGGACGATCAACATCTCGCTCGCCGACTGGGCCCGTTTCGCGCGCGACCAGATGGACGGGGCGCTGGGCCACGGGAAGCTGCTCACCGCCGCGGGCTATCGCCGGCTCCAGGCGCCCGTCACGGGAAACTACGCGCTGGGATGGGGAGCCAAGCTCGGCGCGGGAGGGGTCCCGGTCATCCTCGCGCACACCGGCAGCAACGGGAATTGGCTCGCCGACATCCGCATCCGTCCCATGGACCGCCTGATCGAGCTCATCGCCCTCAACGCGGCGGACGAGGGGGCGAAGCAGGCGCTCGACGAGATCCAGGCGGCATTGCGCGCGCGGATTCCTGCTCGATGACGTTGACCGGCGCCTCCGGCGTCCGGTCCAACGGCGCTCCCGGCGCACGCATTTTCGTGCTCACTCTATGTTCTGCACCTGCTCGCGCATCTGCTCGATCAGCACCTTGAGCTCCACCGAGATCCGCGTCATCTCGCTCGCGACCGATTTGGAGCCCAGCGTGTTCGCCTCGCGGTTGAGCTCCTGGCAGAGGAAATCGAGGCGCTTGCCGCACGCGCCGCCGCGGTCCATCACGCGCAGGAACTCGGTGATGTGCGTGCCCAGGCGCGCGATCTCCTCGTCCACGTCGATCCGCGCGGCGTAGAGGACGATCTCCTGGTGCACGCGCTCGTCCGAGGGCGACGCGGCGGCCTCGGCGATCTTCGCGGCGAGCTTCTCCTGGTACGCCTTGACCGCGCCGGGCACGAGCGGCCGCGCCTCGGTCACGAGCTCCGACATGCGCGCGAGGCGCTCGCGCAGCACCTGCTCGAGCTTCGCACCCTCGCGCCGCCGCGTCTGGTCGAGCTCGCCCAGCGCGCGGTCGAGGATGCGCATGAGGTCCTCGCGCACGCGGTCCGGCGAGAGCGTCGCTTCCGCGAGGACCCCCGGCCAGTGGAGCACTTCGGCGACCGAGAGGGGGCGCGCCTGCGGGAAACGCTCCTGCACGCGTCGCGATGCGTCGCCCAGCGCCGACAGGGCCACGTCGTCCGGGACGAGCGTGCGCTGCGCGGCGGTGGCCGGCGTGAAGGTCACGCGGCAGTCGACCTTGCCGCGCGTGAGCCGCGCCGCGACTGCCTCGCGCATCGCCGGTTCCAGCGGCCGGATCTCCTCCGGGACGCGCGTCTGGAACTCGAGGTAGCGGTGGTTCACGGTCTTCAGCTCCACCGCGAGGCTTCCCTGGGGCGTCTCGAGGGCGGCGGCGGCGAAGCCGGTCATGCTGGCGATCATCGGGAATCGGCTTTCGTTTTCGCGGGTGAGGGACGGGGCGGCGCGTTACGTTCGCAACATTACGACCGCGAGGGAGCGAAGTCGCCTTTACAAGGCACAGGCGAGTGTCGACAATGGCCGGAATTATATCGGAACCCCCCGCTCCTCCATGCCCGCGCAGGCGAACCAGCCGCTGCCGTCCGGCTACGTGCTGAATGGCTACCGGATCGAGAAGCCGCTTTCGTCGGGCGGGTTCAGCATCGTCTATCTCGCGCGGGACGACACCGGGACGCCATTCGCGATCAAGGAATACCTGCCCTCGTCGCTGCCGCTGCGCACGGAAGGCGTCGAGGTGAAGGTCTCGGACGAGTCGAACCTCTCGGTCTTCCGCCACGGCCTCAAGTGCTTCTTCGAGGAGGGGCGCGCGCTCGCGATGATCTCGCACCCGAACGTGGTGCGGGTCGAGAACTTCTTCCGCGCGAACGAGACGTGCTACATGGTGATGCAGTATGTGCGCGGCCGCACGCTCCAGTTCCACATCCAGCGCCACCGCCACGAGTTCACCGAGGCGTTCATCCGCCGCATCTTCATCCACCTCATGAATGGGCTCCGCGAGGTCCACTCGTCGAAGCTCCTCCACCTGGACATCAAGCCCGCGAACATCTTCATCTCGATGGAGGGCCGGCCCGTCCTCCTCGACTTCGGCGCCGCGCGGATCACGCTCTCGGAGGAGGCGATGAAGCTTAAGCCGATGTACACCGCGGGCTTCGCCGCGCCGGAGCACTACCGCTTCAAGCCGGGCGAGCTGGGGCCCTGGAGCGACATCTACTCCGTGGGCGCGACCATCTACACCTGCATCGCGGGAACGCCGCCGCAGGCGGGCGACCAGCGGGAGGAGAAGGACCACATGATTCCGCTCCGCACGCTCGCCCGCCAGGACTACTCCCAGGACCTCTACGACATCGTGGATTCGTGCCTCGACGTCGACTACATGAAGCGGCCGCAGACCGCCTACGAGCTGCAGCGCCGGCTCATGAGCGAGCCGCCGGGGGAGAAGCGCGGCTTCCTCGAGACGATCAACCGGCCGATCTCGAAGCTCTTCTCGCGCTAGCGGGCCCGCGGGATGCGCTTCACCATCTTCCAGGACAGCCGGCTCGGCGACCGCAAGGGAAACGAGGACCGGGTCGCGTACTCGTACAGCCGCGACGTGCTCCTGATGGTCGTGGCGGACGGCATGGGCGGGCACGACCAGGGCGAGGTCGCGGCCGAGATCGCGGTGACGGAGATCACGCGCCGGTTCCAGCAGGAGGCGAGGAACCGCCTGCGCCGCCCCTTCGACTTCCTCGTCTCGTCGATCCAGTCCGCGCACCGGGCGATCGTCTCGCACGCGGTCGAGCACAACCTCCTCGAGTGCCCGCGCACAACCTGCGTCGCGTGCATCATCCAGAACGGGCGCGTCTTCTGGGCGCACGCGGGCGACTCGCGCCTGTACGTGCTGCGCCGCGGCTCGCTCGCGGCCGCGACCCAGGACCACTCGAAGATCCAGCAGATGATCGACGCGGGCGAGATCACGCCCGAGGCCGCGGCGCGCCACCCGGACCGGAACAAGATCTACAGCTGCCTGGGCGGCGTCGTGCCGCCGGTGATCGACACCGGCCCCGACATGGCGCTCGAGCCGGGCGACACCGTGATGCTCTCGACCGACGGCTTCTGGAGCCAGATCCCGTCCTCGATCATCGCCAACATGCTGCGCAAGCAAGCGGTGCTGGACCTCCTGCCCGGGCTCCTCACCGAGGCGCAGCGCCGCGCGCAGGGCGAGTCGGACAACCTCTCGGTCGTCGCGATGACGTGGGAGAACCAGGACGACCCGCGCCTCCCGGACACGCAGAGCATGGACGACCAGCAATTCGCGACCTCGACCAACACCACGGAGCAGCTGGGCGGCGGCGACGCTCCCGCCGCCGAGGACGTGACGGACGAGGACATCGAGCGGGCGATCGCGGAGATCCAGGACGCGATCAAGAGGGTCCCGCGCTAGCCCATTCCGTTCTCAAGGATTCCCCGATGCCCCGTTTCCTCGACCGCGCTCCCGGCGCGCTCCGCCCCGTCCGCTTCCACCGCGGCTACACCCGCCACGCGGAGGGCTCCGTGCTGGTCGAGATGGGCGAGACGCGCGTCCTCTGCACCGCGAGCGTGGAGGAGAAGGTGCCGCCGTTCCTCAAGGGCAAGGGAAGCGGATGGGTCACGGCCGAGTATGGGATGCTGCCGCGCGCCACGCACACGCGGGGATCGCGCGAGGCCGCCTCCGGCAAGCAGTCCGGCCGCACGCACGAGATCCAGCGCTTGATCGGCCGGAGCCTTCGCGCCGTGACGGACCTCCCCGCGCTGGGCGAGCGCCAGGTCACGATCGATTGCGACGTGCTGCAGGCGGACGGCGGAACGCGCTGCGCGTCCATCACGGGCGCGATGGTCGCCCTCGCGGACGCCGTGGCGGGCTTGCGCGCGAAGGGCCTCGTCACCCGCGAGCCGCTCCGCGACTTCGTCGCCGCGGTCTCCGTCGGCATCGTGGGCGGCGCGGCGCTCCTGGACCTCGACTACTCCGAGGACTCGGCGTGCGAGACGGACATGAACGTCGTGATGACCGGCGCCGGGCGCTTCGTGGAGGTGCAGGGCACCGCCGAGGGCGCGCCCTTCACGCGCTCGCAGATGAACGAGCTGATGGACCTCGCCTCCGCCGGCATCTCCCAGCTGATCCGGCTGCAACGCGAGGCGCTTGCCAAAGCGGTTGGAACCACAGATGAACACAGATGAACACAGATGGTTCTGCAAGATCGGCCCAGCCCACTCATCCGCTAGCAATGAGGGTAGATAGCTGGCGCCGTCGAGGTCTATCTGTGCTCATCTGTGTTCATCTGTGGTTCCCATTCCTTTCTTGAACAAAATCGTCATCGCGTCGAACAACCCCGGCAAGCTGCGAGAGCTCGCGCAGCTCCTCGCGCCCCTCGGCATCGAGGCGGTTCCGCAAGCCGAATACCAGGTGGTCGAGGCCGAGGAGCCCCACGACACCTTCCTCGAGAACGCCCTCGCGAAGGCGAGGAACGCGAGCCGCGCGACGGGGCTGCCGGCGCTCGCCGACGATTCGGGCCTCTGCGTCCCCGCGCTCGCCGGCGCGCCGGGCGTGCACTCGGCGTACTACGCCGGCAAGGGCGGGAGCCGGGAGGAGCGCGACGCGCGGAACAACGCGAAGCTCGTCGCCTCCGTTTCGCAACTCCAGGATCGCGCCGCGTTCTACTACTGCGTCCTGGTGCTCCTGCGCGGCGCGGGGGATCCGACGCCGATCGTGGCGGATGGCGCGTGGCACGGCGCGATCGTGCTCGATCCGCGCGGAACCGGTGGATTCGGCTACGACCCCTACTTCCAGGCCGCGTCGGGCGCCACGGCGGCGGAGCTCCCCGCCGCGGAGAAGAACCGGGTGAGCCATCGCGCGCAGGCGCTCGCGGCGCTCGCCGCGCGGCTTTCGAGCGAGCGGCGCTAGCCGACCAGCCCGTCCATCTTCACCGCGACCCCGCTCTTCGCGGTCTCCGCCACGAAGAGCTCGTGGACGCGCGGATCCTGGTCCGCGTACTCGATCTGGTTCCCGCCCAGCTTCACACTCGTCGACACGCCGCCGAAGAGGGCGGCGCGCTTCCCCTCCGTGAACGGATAGCGCAGCGACCCGTACGCGGTCGCAAGGTAGCGCGCGGGCACGGCGCTGGTGTTGAAGTGCTGGTGGAACATCGCGTCCGGCGGCGCGAAGACGGTGCCATGCTTCCAGTCCACCCTGACCCAATCCTTCTGCCCCTCGTACCAGAGGAGCGAATAGCCGGTCCCGGTCACGCACATCACGTGGAAGTCCGCGGGATGCCGGTGCGCCTTCTTGTACGTGCCGACCGGCATCTCGGAGATGTGCGCGTGCATCGTGCCGTCGGCGAGGACGAACATGATGTTCGAGCCGCGCGCGCCGCGCTCGCCCCACGGCTGCAGCTCGATCCGCGCGAGGTCCGGCACGAAGTTGGTCTCCCACAGGTGGTTGCCCGGCCGGATGGGAATGAAGTCGCCCTCGCCGCTGAAGTATCTGGAGCTCCCGAGCCGCGCCTCGAAATCCCACGGGTTCGCGAAGACGAACGCCTCGTCGTGGAACATGTTGAGGACCGCCGGAAGGTTCGCGGTCGACACGAGCCGCGCGGCCTGCGAGCCGCTGCCGTTGAAGAGGCGGTAGCGGGCGTTGAGCGGAATCGCGAAGAGGCTCCGCGGCCCCCATTCGAACGAATGCCGGCGCCCGTCCGCGGTCTCGATGGTCGTGCTCCCCTGCCCGTCGAGGACGTAGAACACCTCCTCGTACAGGTGGCGCTGCGGCGAGGTCGCGGCGTAGGGCGGGATGTCGAGGATGAACATGCAGAGGAAATCGCCGCGGCCCTTGAGGTGCACCGCCGCGCCGCTCACGTCGTAGCGCGCCCAGCGGCGCGTGGGGACCGCGAGGAGGTCGACTCCGAAGTCCTCCGTGACTGGAATGCCTTCCTTGCGGATCCATTCGAGGTAGACGTCCACCCCGACGCGGGGTCCTTCCGACGGCGCGTTCATCGCGTGTTGATCCTCTTGTACCGGATGGGTGCCGGGGCCGAACCCGGAAAGAGCAGCGACTTGATCACGACGGGGACCACGTCCGCAGGCCGGATCACCTCGCCGATGTCGACGTAGTCGAATTCCTTCAACTGGATCCCGTCGATCGACACGACCGGCCGGCCGATCGCGAGCTCCTGCTCGAGGATGTAGCCCAGCGTGCGGCCGACGTCGCCGTCGATCATGAGGACGAGCGGCGGCCGTGCCGCGCCGCGCGGGACCAACGCGAGCGCCACGCCCTCGGCGAGCTCGCGCAGCCGCAGGTAATGCGGCTCGCCGCGCCACGCGATCGCGAGCGCCACCGCCTGGTCCTCGTCCGCGCAGGCGCGCTCGAGCGCCTCGCGCGTCGCGCGCGCGACGGCCTCGACCGAGATCCCGCCCGAAAGGTCCAGCGCGGGCGCGATCACGGGGACGTTGCGCAGCGGCAGCCCCGACCGCTCGGACACGTGGATGGTCTTCCCGCTCACCTGGACGGTGAATTGCGAGGCTCCGATCACCGTCGCGCGGATCCTCTCCCGCGGCTGGGCGACCGGCGCGGCGATCCGCCCCGCGGCGCAGGCGGCGGCGATGCGCTCGGCGAGCGGCGCCGCGATGTCTCCGAAGCGGCGTCCCTCGCATCCGTAGATGTATTCGGAGACGCCGCCGGAGAACGCGACCAGGTCGGCTCGCGGAAGCGTTTCCGGGAACGAGGTGAGCAGCAGCTCGCGGGCGAGCGGCCCGGGAGCCTCGCCCGCCACGAAGGCGATGCACGCCTCCCCGAGCGCGCCGATCACGCGGTCGAGCGCGGCGGGATCCGGATGCTCGCCGAGGATGAGCGCGGCGCCCGCCTCGCGCGCGGCGATCGCCGCCGAATCGTCGATCCGCGACAACCGTCCCTCCTCGTCGAACGCGAGAAGGCGGCCGCCCACGGCGAAGGCGTAGCTCGCGACGACGCGGCCCGCCGAGCAGAAGGCGACCTTCGTCGTGCCGCCGCCGATGTCCACGTTCATCACCGTCCGCCCCGTTTCGCGCGAGAGTGCGGCGGCACCCGACCCATGGGCCGCGAGCGCGCACTCGAGCTGGTGGCCCGCGGATGCGCAGACGAACCGCCCCGAATCGGCGGCGAAGAGGTTTGCGATCGCGCGGGCGTTCGCGCGCTTGACCGCCTCGCCGGTGAGGATCACCGCGCCCGTATCCACCGCGTCCGGCGCGATCCGCGCCTGCGCGTAGGCGTCCTTCACGAAGGCGCCCAGGGCCGCGGCATCGATCGTCCCGTCCGGGAGGAAAGGCGTGAGGAGGATCGGCGACTTCCAGAGCACCTTCCGCTCGACCATCACGAACTCGCTCGAGAGCGCCTGGGTCTTCCTCTGCAGCCGCACGCCGGCGAACATGAGGTGCGAGGTCGAGCTTCCGACGTCGATGCCCACCGTCGTGAGCTCGACGTTCTCGACCTTCCAGATGTACTCGACGAGCCGGCCGCGCTCGCCGAGCGTCATCTCGTGGACGTGGTCCCCGTCGCCCTCGTGGGCCCTCACGACTTCGAGCGGCGCGTCACGTTTTCCTGGTAGAGCTTCAGCCACTCCTGGTCCTTGTCGATCGCTTCCGAGGGATTCACGGGGTGCAGCGTCTTCCCGTCGAATTCCGAGGGCACCTTGCGGTTGGACGGGGTGAAGTCCTTCTTCGCGAGGAGCGCCTGGCCCTCCGGGTCCAGGAAGAAGTCGTGCAGGAGCTCCGCGGCGTTCGGGTGCGGCGCGCTCTTCACGACCGCCACGCCGTGGAGCTGCACGATGATCGGGTCGATCGTGAACCAGTCGATCGTCTCGCCCTTGCGCTTCAACTGCGGCGGCTTGTAGCTGTACACGTCGAGCGCCAGCGGGATCTCGCCGGAGGCGACCAGGTTCGCGAGGAGCGTATGGCCCTTCCTCACGTTGATGCCGTTCTTGTCCGCGATCTCGCGGAAGAGCTTCACGCCCGCGGCGCCGCCCAGCTGCTCGGTGAGCGCGCCGAACCAGCCCTGGTCGTCCACCTCAGCGCCGATCCGCCCCTTCCAGCGCGGGTCGAGGAGGTCCTTGTAGGCCTTCGGAAGCTCGTCCTTCTTCACCTTGTCCGTGTTGTACGCGAGCACGAAGACGTCGAGCGTCGAGGTCGCGTACTCGTGGTGGGGCGGGACGATGCCGCGCGTGATGTCCGCGTACACGGGGGAATCGATCGCCCGGAGGAGCTTCTCGCGGTGGAGCGCTTCCATCTCCGGGAGGTTGTTCTCGATGAAGTCCACGTCGTGGCGCCCGGCGGCGTTCTCGCGGATCGTGCGCTGCACGACGTTCTCCGAGCTCGAGCGCCAGTCGGTCACCTTCACGCCGTACTTCTTCGTGAACGCCTCGAACACCGGCTGGAGGTCCGTGGTCTGGCTCGAGTGGTACACCATGACCGTCCCCTCCTTCTTCGCCGCCTCCGCGAGGCGCTGCATGCGCTCCGGCGCCTGCGCGCGCGCGGCAGTCCCGAGCGCGAGGGGGACGAGCACTCCGAGGGATGCGAGCAATGCGAGAGAGCGTTTCATCGGGCTACCCTTTCCGCGCGCGGCGTCGGTTCTTCCTGGTGGATGGCGTCCCCGCCCGGCGGCGCGCCGAGCGCTCGCCAGTCGGTGCCCTTGGGCACGATGCCCTCGAACGAGCGCAATTCTGCCTTGCGGGCGCGCGGCTCGGAAGCTCCGATCGCGGCTCCGCCCGCCGCGAAGCGGCGCGACGCGTCCACCATGATCCGGCGGAATTCCACGATCGCGAGGTCGCTCGCGCCCAGCCGCTCGCGGCCGCGGTCGGCGATGGGGCCCATCGTCTCCCACATCGCCATGTCCTGCATGGGGATGCCGCGGATGCCGGTGAAGTCGCCGAGCTTCATGGCGTTGCGATCCTGGAGGAAGTCGTTGTCGCGGACGCGGCGCTTGCGCCAGCGATGGTCCAGGTCGATGCCGGGCTGCGCGCCGCAGAACTTGCGCCACGCCTCGGGGTCGATGCCGGGGCCGGTGTCGCTCCATGCGATGAAGTAGAACATCGTGCTCGTGTCGTCCCGCGGCACGTTCACGTTCGCGAGGTTGTAGAGGTTGTTGGGCGGGATCAGCACCATGTTGGGCGCCACGAAGAGCGAGATCCGCACGTAGTCGTGGGTCGCGGAATTCGCGATCGGGCGCCGGATCGCCGCGTAGCGGAAGCCGAAGGGCGTCTCCTGGAGCTGCAGGCGCGGCGCCTTGTCGGTGGACGGGCGCGGCCAGGCCTTCTCCGTCGCCTTGGCGCCGTCGACGCGCGCGGGCGGCATGTCCGTCGAGTGGAGGCTCGAGCTGTGGGCGGAGTCGATGGCGCCCTCGAGGATCTGCGCCCAGTTCGCCTCGACCTGGACCTTCACGATGGCGACGCGCGTGGCCGGCGAGGGCGCGAACGCGGGGCGCTCGAAGGCCGGCATCGATTCGGCGGGGCCCGTGTACGCCCAGACGAGGCCGCCCGCCTCCTCGCACGGATACGCGGTGTGCTTCACCTTGCCGCAAAGCTCGCTCGCCGCCGGCTCCGAGGGCATCTCGAGGACGTTGCCGCGCACGTCGACCTTCCAGCCGTGGTAGAGGCAGCGCAGGCCCCCTTCCTCGTTGCGGCCGAGCGCGAGGGAAGCGCGGCGGTGCGGGCAGTGCTCGTCCACGACGCCCAGGCGCCCTTCGCTATCGCGGAAGACGACGAGGTCTTCTCCCAGCACCCGGGTGCGGACCGGCGCGCCGTCGTTCTCCGTCACCTCTTCCGAGAGGCACACGGGCATCCAGTGGCGGCGCATGATGCCGCCCATCGGGGCGCCGCCCTCGACGCGGGTGAGGAGGTCGTTCTCTTCCGGTGTGAGCATCGCGCTGCCTCCGCCGCTTGCCGCGCCCGGCCGGCACGGCTAGCATGGGACTTAAGTTAGGGCCCTAAGTTTCTCCACCCTACCCGACTTCGCGCCCCGCTGTCGAGGTCCGTCATCCATGAACCTGAAGGTCGCGCGCGCCGCGACGATCGCCCGGGATATCCGCCTCCTCGAGCTCCGCGACCCCGGCGGCGGCGAGCTGCCCGCGTTCACCGCCGGCGCGCACGTGGGCGTCACGGCACCGAACGGCATGCGGCGGCAGTACTCGCTCTGCAACGACCCCGCGGACCGCGCCCGCTACGAGATCGCCGTGAAGCGCGACGGCGCGGGGCACGGCGGCTCGCTCAGCATGGCGGACGAGGTGCGGGCGGGCGACTCGCTCCTGGTCGAGCCTCCCCGCAACGCCTTCGAGCTCGCCCCCGGCGCGCCCTCCTTCCTCTTCATCGCGGGCGGCATCGGGATCACCCCGGTCATGTCGATGGTGCGCCAGCTCGCGCGCGAGGAGACGCGGCGCTACCGGCTCTACTACTGCACGCGCTCGCCCGATGACACCGCCTTTCGCGACGAGCTCTCGGCGGCGCCCTTCCGCGACAACGTCGTGATCCACCACGATGGCGGCGACCCCGCGCGGGCGCTGGACCTCTGGCCGCTCCTCGAGAAACCCACGCGCGCCCACGTCTATTGCTGCGGGCCGCGGCCGCTCCTCGAGGCGGTGCGCGACATGAGCGGCCATTGGCCCGCGTCCGCGGTGCACTTCGAGAGCTTCGTGGATGCCGCGGCGGCGCAGCGCCCGGAGGATCGCGCGTTCACCGTCGTGCTCGCCCGGTCCGGCGCGCGGATCGAGGTCCCGCCCGGGCGCTCGATCCTCGAGTCGATGCGGGCGAACGGACACGACGCTCCCAGCTCCTGCGAGAGCGGGACGTGCGGCACCTGCCGCACCGTGCTCCTCTCCGGCGAGCCCGATCACCGCGACATGGTGCTCACCGAGGAGGAGCGCGCGACGCGGATCATGATCTGCGTGTCGCGCGCGCGCTCCGCCGAGATCGCGATCGATCGATGAGCGAGCGGCGATTGCGCCTCGGAGTGGCGGGCCTCGGCCGGGGATTCACGCTCATGCTGCCCGCGCTCCTGCGCCACCCGCGCGTGGCGCTCGTGGCGGCCGCGGACCCGAGGGCGGAGGCGCGCGAGCGCTTCGCCGCGGACTTCGGCGCCGCGACGTACGGCACGGTCGAGGCGCTCTGCGCGGATCCGTCGGTGGAAGCGGTCTATGTCGCCACGCCGCACGAGCGCCATGCCGAGCACGCGGTGCTCGCGGCCCGGTCCCGAAAGCACGTGCTGGTGGAAAAGCCGATGGCGATCGCGATCGGGGAGGCGCAGGCGATGATCGCGGCGGCCCGCGCGGCGGGCGTGCACATCGTGGTCGGCCCCAGCCACAGCTTCGACGCGCCCGTGGCCCGCACGCGCGAGCTCATCGCGAGCGGCGCCTACGGGCGCGTTCGGATGCTCACCGCGATGTACCAAACCGACTTCCTGTATCGGCCGAGGCGCCCGGAGGAGCTCGACACCGCGAAAGGCGGCGGCGTCGTGCCGAGCCAGGCCGCGCACCAGGTCGACGTGCTGCGCCTCCTCGCCGGCTCGCGCGCGCGCACCGTGCGGGCGGCGTGCGGTGCGTGGGACCCGGAGAGGCCGACCGAAGGCGCGTACGGCGGACTCCTCACCTTCGAGGACGGCCTCTTCGCGACGCTCGCCTACAACGGCTACGGGCACTTCGACGGCGACGAGCTCTGCGACGGCATCGCCGAGACCGGCCGCGAGAAGGATCCGGCGGCATACGGCGCCGCGCGCCGAGCGCTGGCGGGTTCCGCTCCGGGAGCGGGCGAGATCCGCGCGAAGAACGCGCGCAATTACGGCGGAACGTCCTATGCGCCGGCCGCGGAGGACGATGCGCCCTGGCACGAGCACTTCGGCTTCGTCCTCGCCTCCTGCGAGCGCGCGGACCTGCGGCCGACCGCGAAGGGCGTCTGGATCCATGGCGATGCGCAGCGCCGGTTCGAGGCGATGCCGAAGCCCGCGATCCCGCGCGCGGCGGTGCTGGACGAGCTCTGCGGCGCCGCCCTGGATGGCAAGCCGCCGCTCCACGATGGCCGCTGGGGGCTCGCGACCCTCGAGGTGTGCCTCGCGATCCTGCGCTCGGGCCGCGACGGCCGCGAGATCGAGCTTTCGCACCAGGACCCCGTGGGATAATCGTCGATGGCCCCGGCGCCCCTCGAGAAGCAGTCCACGCGCGAGATCCTGCGCCATTGGCGCGAGGCCGTCCCCGACGATCGCCTCGCGCATCTCGTGAAGGATGCGAGCCGCGCCTTCGTGCGCGCGCTGCAGGTGCGCCTCGTCCAGCACGACGTCGCTCCCGGCCACTGGAATTTCCTGCGCGTGCTCTGGGAGCGCGACGGCCTCACGCAGCGCGAGCTCTCCGAGCAGGCGGGCGTGATGGAGCCCACCACCTTCTCGGCGCTCAAGGGAATGGAGAGCGCGGGCTACATCGAGCGCCGCCACCTCCCGCACAACCGGAAGAACGTGCACGTCTTCCTCACCCCGCGCGGCCGCGCGCTCAAGGCGAAGCTCGTGCCGCTCGCGGAGGAAGTGAACCGCGTGGCGGTGAAAGGCGTCTCCCCGGACGAGATCGCGCTCGTGCGCCGCGTGCTCCTCGCGATGATCGAGAACCTCGCGCGCGACGAGCCGTGACGCTCGCCGAGCTTCCCCCGCTCTCGCTCTACGTGCACGTGCCGTGGTGCCTGCGCAAGTGCCCATACTGCGACTTCAACTCGCACGAGAAGCGCGGGGAATTGCCCGAGGCCGAGTACGTGGACGCCCTCGCGGCGGATCTCGAGGCCGCCCTCCCCTCGATCTGGGGCCGGCGCATCCGCACGATCTTCATCGGCGGCGGGACGCCCAGCCTCTTCTCCCCGGAGGCGATCGACCGGCTGCTCATCGCGATCCGCACCCGGGTCGCCGTCGACCCGGAAGCGGAGATCACGCTCGAGGCCAATCCCGGGACGTTCGAGGCGGAGCGCTTCCGCGGCTACCGCGCGGCGGGCGTGAACCGGCTCTCCGTCGGCGTGCAGAGCTTCTCGGAAGCTCGGTTGGCCGCGATCGGACGCGTGCACGGCGCGGACGAGGCGCGCCGAGCGCTCGCGCACGCGCTCGAGACCTTCCCCACCGTGAACGCGGACCTCATGTACGCGCTTCCCGGTCAATCCCTCGCCGAAGCGCTCGCGGACGTGCGCGAGGCGATCGCGATCGGCGCGCCGCACGTGAGCGCGTACCACCTCACGCTCGAGCCGGACACGCATTTCCACCGCTTTCCTCCCGCGCTCCCGGACGACGACGCCGCCGCGGACATGCAGGCCGCGATCGAGGAGACGCTCGCCGCCGCAGGGCTCGGGCACTACGAGACCTCGGCCTTCGCGCGGCCCGGCCATCGCGCGCGGCACAACCTCAACTACTGGACGTTCGGCGACTACGTCGGGATCGGCGCGGGCGCCCACGGAAAGATCTCGTTTCGCGACCGGATCGTGCGCGAAGCCCGCATCCGCAAGCCCGCGACCTATTTGCACGCGGCGATCGAGGGAAATGCGATCGACGAGTCGCACGAGGTCGCCCCCCGGGACCTGCCGTTCGAGTTCATGCTGAACGCGCTGCGGTTGGTAGAAGGCTTCCCGGTCGCGCTCTTCGCCGAGCGCACCGGGCTTCCGATCACCGTGGTCGAGCGTGAGCTCGCGGCGGCGGAATCCGCGGGCCTTCTCGAGCGCGACCACCTGCGGATCGCGCCCACCGCCCGCGGCCGGCGCTTCCTGAACGACCTCATCGAGCCGTTCCTTCCCGGCGCGCGTGCCGCCGTGCCGGTGCGCCCGATCAGTATTTCCCGGCCGGGTACACCTTCCCGTCCTTGACGAAGGGCGGCTCGCGGCCGACCAACGCCTCGAGCATGATGAGCTCGGCATCGCTGTGGTTGCGGAAGCCCGCGCCGTCCGCGCGGAGCGCGGGGCCCTCCGAGCGCAGCAGCAGCGGGCTCTCGTGGTGCTCGGTCTTCACCGTCTTGTCCGCCATGCCCGGCCCCTGCACGACCGCCTCGCCGTAGCAGAGGCAGAAGTAGACGTCGGCGGGCTCCACCTCGACGTACGCGCCGGTCCCGCGGATGCCGATCGTCGCGTTCGCCGCGTGGATCGCGAGCGGCTTCTTCGAGAAGACCGAGAGCACCTTGCCCGTGGAGATGAGCAGGTCCGAGAGGACGCCGCCCCGCGCGGTGGTCTCGATGATCGTCTGCGAGCGCAGGAGGAATGCATCCTGCCCGATGACGATCACCGCCTGGCTGTCCTTTCCGGTCGCCACGCGCTGGCCCAACGCGATCGGCGTGCCCTCGCGCGCGGCGCGGCCGTCGACCGTCGCGGTGCCGTCCAGCTTCACCACGCCCTGCTTGCCGCCCAGGTCGCCGTTGGCGAGGGCACGCGAGATCCACCCGCCGATCCCGCCCGCGCCGGCGAGCGCGCCGCCCGCGGCCAACCGTTTCAGCCATGCCCGCCGCGCGCCGCGGACCCGTTCGCCCATTCGCATCACTCCCTGGTGAAGAGCACGTCCCACACGCCATGGCCGAGGCGCCGGCCCCGCTGCTCGAACTTCGTTTCCGGCCGCCAGGCGGGACGCGGCGCGAATCCCGCGGCGGCGTTGGCGAGGCCCGGCACGGCGGAGAGCACCTCCAGGATCTGCTCCGCATACTCCTGCCAATCGGTCGCCACGTGCAAGCGGCCGCCCCGCGCGAGCCGGGTCGCCGCAAGCTCGGCGAAGGCGGGCTGCACGAGCCGGCGCTTGTGATGGCGCTTCTTGGGCCAGGGATCCGGGAAGAACACGTGGATTCCGGCGAGCGAGCCGGCCGGCACCATGTCGCGCAGCACCTCGACCGCATCGTGCTGGATGATCCGCAGGTTGGTGAGCCCTTCCTCCTCCACCCGCCGGAGGAGGCTTCCGATCCCCGGCGCGTGCACCTCGATCGCGACGTAGTCGATGTCCGGATTCCCGGCCGCGATCCGGGCGGTCGTCTCCCCCATGCCCGAGCCTATCTCGAGGACGACCGGCGCCTCGCGTCCGAAAATCGCTTTGAAATCCAATGGTTGTGGTCGATAAGCGATTCCCAGCCGCGGCATGAGCTCGGCATAGGCGCGCTGCTGGGCGGGAGAGAAGCGGCCCTGCCGCAGCACGTAGCTTCGGATCGGCGGATGGGTCAAGGAAGGGGCTTTCGGGCAGCCGCCGATTATAGGGGCCGTGCGATTGACAGGGGCGCCGGGTGGCGCCTAAATTGGCCGCCAAGGACGCGGGAAACAATGAATTCCAGAACGCTCGTCGCCGCCATGCTCGCCCTGTTGCCGCTCGCCGCGGCGGCCGGGGACTACGTGGGCGTCCTCAAGGTCCCCAAGGCGAGCGTTCCCGCCCCCGGGGCGCTCTACTCGTTCACGAACCTCTCCGAGCCGCCCGCGCCGGCGGCCGCGGCCGCGCTACCGGAGCGGCCGATGCGTCTCAAGCTCGGCTACCAGTACTCGCGCTACTTCTCGTTCGAGGGGGAGCTCAACGACGTGGCCCGGGCGCCCGCCGACCTCTTCGCGGCGACGGACCCGTCCGCATCGCCCTTCCGCTCGAGCAGCTACGGCGTCGATACCGTGGCCACCCTCCCCCTCTGGCGCTTCTCGTTCTACGGCCGCATGGGCGCCTACCACGGGGAGCCCGGCTTTCCGTTCGCCGCCTACTCCACGTCGCTCCTGGGCGATGCGGCATCGCGCAACCACTGGCGCTACGGGCTGGGCGTGCGCTACGACTTCACGAGCTCGCTGGGCGTCCGCGCCCAGGTCGAGCGCTACTCGCCGCTCGGCTCCCCGCTGGGGACCGAGTCGGACGCGGACCTCTTCTCGATCGGCTTGAGCTGGCGGTTCTGAGCCAGGCCGGCTGCTCTTAAGCTGGGTTGGCTTCTTAGCTAGGTTGGCTTCGCGGCGGTGGGCGCGATGAGCCCCGCCTGCGGCGAGCTCGCGCTCGCCTCGTACGGCTTCTTCGCCATCCGGCCCGCGAGCCAGGCTTCGCGCCCCGACTCGACGGCGAGCTTCATCGCGCGCGCCATCCGCACCGGGTCCCGCGCCTTCGCGATCGCGGTGTTCATGAGGACGCCGTCGCAGCCCAGCTCCATCGCGATCGCCGCGTCCGACGCGGTGCCGATGCCCGCGTCGACCAGCACCGGGACCTTCACGCGGTCGATGATGATCTGCAGGTTCCACGGGTTGAGGATTCCCATTCCCGAGCCGATGAGCGACGCGAGCGGCATCACGGCGACGCAGCCCAGGTCCTCGAGGCTCCGCGCCATGATCGGATCGTCGCTGCAGTAGGCCATCACCTCGAAGCCCTCGGCGACCAGCGTCTTCGCAGCCGAAAGGGTCTCCGGCATGTTCGGGTAGAGCGACTGCGCATCTCCGAGCACCTCGAGCTTCACCAGCGAGTGGCCGTCGAGGAGCTCGCGCGCGAGGCGAAGCGTGCGCACCGCATCGTCGGCGGTGTAGCAGCCGGCGGTATTGGGAAGGATCGTGTAGCGCGAGGGCGGCAGGACCTCGAGGAGGCTCGGCTCGCCCGCGTTCTGGCCGATGTTCGTGCGGCGGATCGCGACGGTCACGATCTCGGCGCCGCTCGCCTCGATCGCGCGCCGGGTCTCGTCGAAATCGCGGTACTTCCCCGTCCCGACCAGGAGCCGCGAGCGATACCGCCGGCCCGCGACGACGAGCGCGTCCTCGACTGCCAGGTTTTCCGGTGCGTTCACTCAGCCTCCTCCCACCGCCATCACCACTTCGATCCGGTCGCCATCGGCCATGCGCGCCTCGCCGAACCGGCTGCGGGGCACGATCTCGCCGTTCCTCTCGACCGCGAGCCGCCGGCCGGCGAGCGCCAGCTCGTCGATCAGCTGCGCGAAGGTGAGGGGAGCGGGAAATTCCCGCGGCGCGCCGTTCAGGACGACGCGAATGGGCGCGGACATGCCGCAATTATAGGCGGTTCGCCGCGCGCCCGACGGGGTCACATCTGCCGGAAGCGGCTCGCGTAGGCACGGCTCACCGGAAGCTCGGCGCCGCCGTCCTTCAGCCGCACGAAGACGCGGCCGGCGACGTCCCGGCGGGTCGATTCCACCTCCCCCATGTTGACGACGGTTCCGCGGTGGATCTGCCAGAAGGCCTCCTCGTCCAGCTCCGCCGCGACCTCGGCGAGCGCCGTGCGGATGAGGAACTCGCCCTCCCGCGTGACGACGCACGTGTACTTGTCCGCGGCCTGGAAATAGAGGACCTCCTCGACGGCGATCTGGCGGACCACCTCGCCCTTCAGCGCGCGCACCCAGCGCAGCTTCCGGCGCGCGGCCGCCTGGGGGAGCGCCCGCGCGATCTTCTCCAGCACTTCCGCCATGCCGGCCGGGGTCTCGCCCGCCTCGAGCCGGCGCTTCAGGCGCTCCACGCAGCGCTCGAGGCGATCGTCCGCGACCGGCTTCAGGAGGTAGTCCACCGCCTCCCGCTCGAAGGCCTCGAGCGCGTACTGGTCGTAGGCGGTCACGAAGACCACATGGGTGCGCGGATCGAGCCGCCGGGCGAGCTCCAGGCCATCCATGCCCGGCATGCGGATGTCGAGGAAGGCGATGTCGGGCTCGTCCTCGGCGGCCGCGCGCATCGCGTCCAGCCCGTTCGCCGCGAGCGGCAGGACGTCGAGCTCCGGCCACATCCGCGCGAGGCGCTCGCGCAGGTCCAGGGCCAGGTTCGGCTCGTCGTCCGCGATGAGGGCGCGCACGCTCATGCGGGAATGCGGAATGCGACCACGGTCCCCGCCGGCCGGTTCTCCGTGATGGCGAGCGCGGCGCGGGGACCGTAGAGGCCGCGCAGGCGCTCGCGCAGGTTCGAAAGGCCCACGCCGCCCCCGGTCTTCGGCGCGAAGCCCACGCCCGTGTCGGCGATCTCCACCACGACCTCGCCGCACTCGCGGCGCGCGGCGACGCGGACGCTCCCGCCTTCCATCTTCGGCTCCAGGCCGTGCCGGATGGCGTTCTCCACCACCGGCTGCAGGAGCATCGGCGCGATCGGGAAGGACTCCAGCTCCGGGCCCACGTCGATCGCGTAGCGGAGCCTTTCTCCCATGCGCACCTGGAGGACGTCCAGGTACGCCGCGATCAGCTCGCGCTCGGCGCCGAGCGTCGTCCGCTCCATGCGCGTCGCGGCGAGGGAGGCGCGGAGGAACCGGATGAAGCGCTCGAGCATGCGCTTCGCCTCGCGCGGCTCGCGGTCCACGAGGCTCGCGACGTTGGCGAGCGTGTTGAAGAGGAAGTGCGGCTCGATCTGGGCCTGGAGCGCGCGCAGGTTGGCCGCGACCGCTTCGCGCTCCATGCGCTCGATCCTTGCGCGTTCGGCGGCGAGCGCGGCTTCGCCCCGCGCCTCGCGCTCGCGGACGTAGAACACCGTCGAGATCACGATCGAGATGCTGAGGCTCGTCCCCGCGATCGAGAGGATCCAGCTGGGGCTCACCATCCAGTTGTCGAAGCCGATGCCGAGCACCCAGTCCGCGGCCTGGAAACCGGTGATGGCGCCCAGCATCGGGATGAGCGCGAAATAAAGCGTCTTTCCCATGACGCCGTGCCGCCGCGCCCAGCGATCGAGGCCCAGGAGCGCGGTGCCTTCGAAGAGCGCGTGGATCGCGTAACCGATGAAGAGCGACACCACGAGGTAGAGCCACGCCTGGCGCGGCGTCGGCAGCCGTCCCTGGAACGCCGCCGTGGGAAGCAGGAAGAGCGCGCACAGGAGGGCGCTCCAGATGAACGTGTACATGAGGTTCCGCCCGCGGCTGCGCGGGAAGCGCCGGAAGAAGGGGATCAGCTCCAGCGGGTGGAAGTGGGTGACGTCGGAAAAGGCGGCGGGCTCCATGGCGGCATCCTAGCGCCAACGTGCCGGCCGGGAAGACCGATGCGACGAGCCGCCGCCCGGCGGCGCGAAACGGTAAAATGCTTCGCGAGCCGCGGGTGTAGCTCAATGGCAGAGCAGAAGCTTCCCAAGCTTACGACGAGGGTTCGATTCCCTTCACCCGCTCCACTCCCGCGGCGCCCCCAGCGGTCCGAAGCGACTAAGCGCCGAACCGGTCCGCCGCCCGCCCGTCTGAGGGAGAGACTCTCCGGGAGACCTCCATGGACCGCTCTTTCCGTCCGTCGTCCGCCGCCTACACCGCCGGCCCCCTGGCGCTCGTCCTGGGCCTGAGCCTGGGCGCGGCCCTCATGTACTTCCTCGACCCCGACAACGGCCGGCGCCGCCGCACGCTCGTCCGCGAGAAATCGGCGCGGTACGCGCGCGAGGCGCGCGACCGGCAGGCCGGGCTCCTTCGCCACGCCGGGAACCGGGCGCGCGGCGCCGCCGCTTCCGTCCGTCATCGCCTGCATCCGGACGACATCGTCGAGGACGGCGTGCTCCTCGAGCGCGTGCGCGCGGCGCTGGGCCACGTGGTGGGCGATCCCCATGCGGTCGACATCCGCGTGAAGTGCGGCACGGTCGTCCTCAAGGGCCCGGCGCGCCAGGAGCAGATGGACGAGCTCGTCGCCTGCGTGCGGAACGTCCGCGGCGTGCGCGACGTCGAGAACCGCCTGTCGTTGAGCCTCGATTCGCCGCCGGCCGGCCCGTCGTATCCGGACGGCATCGCCCGCTGAGGTCCGTTTCCCCGGCGGGTTGCGGCATCATGGCGGCATGCGCGCCGCCCCCGCCTCCTTCGCTTCGCGAATCGTCTCGTGGCAGGAGGAGCATGGCCGCCACGACCTGCCGTGGCAGCGCACGCGCGACCCGTACCGGATCTGGCTCTCCGAGGTGATGCTCCAGCAGACCCAGGTCGCGACCGTGATCCCGTACTACGAGCGCTTCCTCGCGCGCTTTCCGACCGTGCGCGAGCTGGGCGCCGCGAGCGAGGACGAGGTGCTCGCGCTCTGGAGCGGCCTCGGCTACTACGCGCGCGCCCGGAACCTCCTGCGTGCGGCGCGCGAAGTGTGCGCACGCATGGGCGGCGACTTTCCCGCCACGTTCGACGCGCTCCACGCGCTTCCAGGCATCGGGCGCTCGACCGCGGGCGCGATCGCCGCGTTCGCCTCGGGCGAGCGCCGCGCGATCCTCGACGGAAACGCCCGGCGCGTGCTCGCGCGCCACGCCGGCATCGAGGGCGACCTCTCGCGTCCCGCGATCCTCGCGGCGCTCTGGGCGGAAGCCGAGTCGCGCCTGCCCGGGGCGGGGATCGAAGCGTATACGCAGGGGCTCATGGACCTGGGCACCGCGGTCTGCCTCCCGCGCGAGCCCCGGTGCAGCGCCTGCCCCGTGCAGGACGACTGCGAGGCGCGGATCTCCGGGCGGACGTCGGAAATCCCGGGCAAGAAGGTCCGGGGCGAGAAGCGGCGGCGCAGCATCGCGATGCTCGTCGTGCTCGCGGCGGGCGAAGTCCTCCTCGAGAAGCGGCCGTCTTCCGGCATCTGGGGCGGCCTCTGGTCGCTCCCGGAAGCGGATGTCGCCATCGCCCCCGCCGAGGCGCTCGCGCGCGACTGGGGCATCGAGGCCGCGGAGGTGTCGCCGCTCGAGCCTTTCGAGCACGCGTTCACACACTTCACGCTCGACGTGACCCCATGGCGGATCCGCGCGCGCGGCATGAAGCGCCTGGCGGAGGCGAAGCCGGCGACGTGGCTCCCGCTCGCGGAGCTGGACGGCGCGGCGCTGCCCTCGCCCGTCCGCCGGCTGCTGCGGTCCGTCGCTGGCGGCTGAGGCTTCCTACATCTTTCGTTGCTGGTCCGGCCGATCGCGGACGTTCGGCACCCACGGCGAGTCCGCCCACGCGACGCCCACGCGGGCCACCTGCGCGTCGATGAGGTAGGGCTTTCCGTCCATCGTGGCGCGCTTCGCGCGCGCGAGCGCGGCCTTCAGCTCCGCGGGCGAATGCGCGACCTCGCCCTCCACCCCGAATCCCTTCGCGATCCACGCCATGTTCATGTCGGGATTGCCGAGGTAGTCGTGGACGAAGTGGCCGGTCTCGACCATGCGCCCGTTGGGCACCTTCTCGATCACGCGGCTGTGCGGCCCGCTGTACGCATGGTTGTTGTAGATGACCGTGATGACAGGAAGCTCCAGGCGCGCCATGTTCCAGAGCGCGGTCGGGCCGAAGATGAACGAGCCGTCGCCGGAGAGGAGAATCACCTGGCGCTTGGGCCGCGCGAGCTTCACGCCCGCCGCGGTGCCGACGCCGGACCCCAGGTGCGCGCCCATGTAGTAGAAGAGCTCGCGGCCGCCGTCAGGATCGAAATGGAAGCTGTGCGGGTGCACGGAGCCCGCCTCGTCCACGACGATCGCGTCGGGGTCCGCGAACTGCGCGACCTCCCACGTGACGCGGTCGGCGATCATCGGGCTCGCGTCCCAGTCCGGGTTCTTCACGACGAGGCCATGGAGCCGCCGCGCCTTCTCGCCGAAGGCCCGCACCTCGTCCGCGCGTTCCGCGTACTTCCTGCGCAAGGGATCGGTCACGAGCTGCTCGACCGCGGCGATGAGGTCGTCCAGGCCGAACGCCACGTCCGCCACGAGCGGCACGTCGGTCGCGATGACGTTTCCCATGCTCCAGCTGTCGATGCGCATGTCGATGAACTTCACGCCGCGCCCGATCATCGGGTTGGGGCTGTTGTGCTGGAGCTTGTTGCCGACGTTGATCACGACGTCGGGATTCTTCGGGAAGTCCAGGCTCGAGATGCGGCCCACGGGGAGCTCGCCCACCCAGAGCGGATGGGACTCGGAGAAATTCACGTGGATCGAGCGCGCCTGGGTCACGGGCATGCCGAGGAGCGTGGCGAGCTTCGCCGCCTTGGCGGTCGCCTTCGCCCGCGTGATCTCGTCGCCCACGATCATGAGCGGCATCTTCGCCGCCACAAGGAGCTTTGCCGCGCGCTCGACCTCCGCCGGGTTCGGCCGCACGCGCATCCGCGGATCGACCTTGGACTGCACGATCACCTCGGAGCGCGTGCGCTGGTCGTTCAGGTCCGAATGCCACGAGGCGTAGGTGGGCCCGTAAGGCGGCGTCCACGCGGCCTTGAACGCGCGGCGCACCGTCTCCGGGATCATGCTGGCGTTCCGCGCGAGCCACGAGTACTTCGTGAGCGGCGCCACGATTCCTTCCTGGTTCGCGACCTCCTCGAAGCCGTCGCGCCCCGCCCGGCCCGTCTGGTCCGTGCGATAGCTGTAGAAGACGAGCGGCGTCTGCTCCTTGTACGCGTTGAACATCTGGCCGATCGCGTTGGCGAGCCCCACGACCGCGGCCTGCATGACGATCGCGGGCTCGCCGGACGCCTTCACGTAGCCCGCGGCCATCGCGGCCCCCGGGCCCTCGTGGGGCGTGAGGATGTACTTGAGCTGCGGGCGGTCGACCAGCGCCTCGTAGAAATGCGCGTCCTCGCTCGCGGAATTGCCGAAGATGTACGTGACGCCCGAGGCGACCAGCTGCTCCGCGAAGCACTCGCCGCCCGTGCCCTCGACCATGCGGATGCCCTCGATGTCCTGGGCCTGCGCGGAAGGCACGACCGACTCGAGCACGGAGCGCGCGGCGGCGGGCGTGAGGCCGGCGGCGGCGAGGCCCTTCAGGAACGTGCGCCGCGAGATGGACTGCGACAGATAGCGCGCGACGAGCTCCCTCATTTGGGCTTCCTTCCGTAGACCGTCGCGAGGTACGACGCCATCGCCGCGATCTCGTCCTCGTTCCAGAGCGCCCCGCGGCCCACCATGCGGTAGAGCGTCGCCTCCCACGCGCGGCGATCCTGGCGCTGCGCCGTCCACATGCCGGGACCATGGCACTGGAAGCACTTCGACGTGAGGACGTCCTTGCCCGGCGCGTCCGGAAAGCCGGGCGGCGCCTTCGCGGGTTTCTGGGCGAGGGCGAGGCAGGAGAAGAAGAAAAGCGCGCCGGCCAGAGCGAGCGCCGCCCTCATTTGATCTCCGTCTCGACGAAGATCACCTCCGCGTCGCCCGTATTGATCACGTTGTGCTCGATGCCCGCCTTCCGGAAGAAGGAGGCTCCCTCGGCGATCTCGACGGGCGAGGCGCCGTCCTTCGTCTCCACCCGCATGCGGCCGGCGGTGCGGTAGACCACGACGTAGTCGAGCGGGTGCCGGTGCCAGCCCGTCTCCGCGCCGGGCGCGAAGCGCCATTCGGTGATCGCGACGCGGTGGTTGTCTTCGATGGCGGTGCGGACGGCCTTCGCGCGTTCTTCCATGGCGCCTCCAGGAAAAGAGCCGGGATGGGACGGATTCTAGGGGATGAGGTGCTGCTGGCGCAGGAACTTGTGCAGCACCGCGAGCCGGAGCGTCGCGTCGGTGAGCTCGAGGAGCTTCTGCTTCACGTCGACGCGCAGCGGCAGGATCTCGGCCAGCCGGAAGCCGACCCAGCTCGCGTCCTCGAAGCGCAGCGGCTCGACGAAGCGGTCGAGGCCGATGCCGAGGATCGCCTTCTGCAGGAACGCGGCGCATTCGGCGAGGCCCGGCGCGTCCGGCGCCGGCGGCTCCGCGGCGAGCGGCTCGACCTCGCCCAGGATGAGCCCCTGCTTGTTCACCTCGCTCGAGACGATCCGGAAGCGCTCGAGGCCGACGGCGCGCACCTTGATGATGCCCAGCTCCTCGACATCGCAGGCCGCGATGCGCGCGAGACATCCCACCCGCTCCGGCACCGCCGGCGCGCCCACCTCTTCACCCTCCTGGATGAGGCACACGCCGAAGGCTTCGTCGCGCTTGAGGCAGTCCTTCGCCATGTCGACGTAGCGCACCTCGAAGATGCGCAGCGGCAGCGCCGCGCCGGGGAAGAGCACCGTGCCCAGCGGGAAGATCGGTACCGTCTGGGCGCGCCTTCCCGCGGAGAAGAGCTTGAGGATCAGCAAGGCCCGCTAGTCCTTCAGGTCGCGGTGGCGGACCACGACCGGGTATTCGGAGGCGAAGCGCTCCGCGAGCTGGTCCGCGATGTAGACCGAGCGGTGGCGGCCGCCCGTGCACCCGATCGCCACGGTGAGGGAAGCGCGCTGGTCCAGCACGAAGCGCGGGAGCCAGCGCTGCAGGAACCGCTGGATGTCCTCGATCAGGATCCCGGCCTGCGTCTCGCGCTCGAGGAACGCGACCACCTCGGGGTCGTGCCCGGTGAGCGGCCTCAGGTTCGGGTCGTAGTGGGGGTTCGGAAGCACGCAGCGCGCGTCGAAGACGAAGTCGGCGTCGAGCGGCGCGCCGCCCTTGAATCCGAAGGACTCGAAGAAGAGCGCCAAGCGCGTGCGGTCCGTGACGACCAGGTCCTGGATCCAGCCGCGCAGCTGCGAGGGCGTGAGGATGCTCGTGTCGATCCGCTGCCCGATCTCCGCCAGCCACGCGAGCACGCGCCGCTCCTCGGCGATCGCGTCCGCGAGCGTCTGCCCGTCGCCCGCGAGCGGATGCGGGCGGCGCGTCTCCGAAAAGCGGCGGACCAGGCTCTCGTCGTTCGCGTCGAGGAAGATCACGCGCACGTCGTTTCCGCGCGCGCGCTCCTTCGCGACGATGTCCGGGAGGCGGCCCAGGCTCTCGCGGCTCCTCGCGTCCGCGCTGATCGCGACCTTCGGCTCGCCGCGCGACATCGAGTAGTCCGCGAGCGCCCCGATCAGGTCCGCGGGAAGGTTGTCGACGCAGAAGAAGCCCGCGTCCTCGAGCGCCTTCAACGCCACGCTCTTGCCCGAGCCGGACACGCCGGAAAGGAGGATGAGCTGCATCAGTCCTGCACGTCCGCGGAAGCGCTCCCGCCGCGCATCGCCGCCTCCTGCCGGGCGATGAACTCGCGCGTGGAGTCGATCCCGCGCGTGAGGAGGATGTGGTTGCGAACCGCGGCCTCGACGAGCACCGCGAGGTTGCGGCCAGGCGCCACGGCGAGCGTGACGGTCGGGATCTCGACGCCCAGGATGTCCTGCGTGCCGGAGCGCGTCGCGAGGCGGTTCCGCGGCTCCTGCCCGGCCACGGGCGTATCGAGGTGGACGATGAGCCGCAGGACCTTGCGCGGGCGGACCGCCGTCTCGCCGAAGATCGACCGGATGTTGAGCACGCCCAGCCCGCGCACCTCGAGGAAATCGCGCAGCATCGGCGGGCAGCGGCCCTGGATCGTCTCCGGCCCGATCTGCTGGAGCTCCACCACGTCGTCCGCGACGAGACCGTGGCCGCGCGAGACGAGCTCGAGGGCGAGCTCGCTTTTGCCGATCGAGGACTCGCCCGTGATGAGGACGCCGATCTCGAGCACGTCCAGCATCACGCCGTGGAGCGTGGTCACCTCGCCCAGCTCCTGCTGCATGTACGGGCGGAGCACGTTGATCACGTGCTGGCTCGCCTCCGGCGACGTGAGGAGCGGCACCTTCGCGCGCTCGGCGGCGTCCGCGAGCGCCCGCGGCGGCTTCACTCCATCCGCGACGATCACGCACACGGTGTCGGCGGAGCAGATCCGGTCCACCGTCGGGCCCTTCAACGGGGCTTCGAGGCCCTCGATGTAGTCGACCTCGCGCGGGCCCACCACTTGCGCGAGGAGCGGATGGATGAGGTTCAGGTGCCCGATGAGGCCCACGCCTGGCTTCTGGAGCATCTCGCCGGTGAACTCGCGCACGGCGCCCGCGGCACCGGCGGCCCACGCGAGCCCGAGCCGCTCCCGCCGCTCGTCAAAGAGCCGCTGTACGCTGAGCCGGGGCATAGGGCGACCACTCGGTGATGAGCCGGTGCGCCGCCAGCGGATCGTCGACGGCGAGGAGAGCGTCGCGCAGCGCCGCGTCGCTGAACATCTGCGCGAGCTCGGAGAGGAGCTCCAGGTGCGTCTCGTTCGCGTGCTCCGGCACGAGCATCGCGAAGACGAGGCTCACGGGCTCGCCGTCCGGGGCCTCGAAGGGAATCGGCGCCGCGGTGCGCGCGAACGCGCAAACGGGCTCCTTCAGCGCGCGGATCCGCCCGTGCGGAATCGCGACTCCGTAGCCCAACGCCGTCGAGCCCAGCTTCTCGCGGTCGAAGAGGCTGTCGAAGACGCGCGAGCGCGGGATCTGGCGCGAGTTCTCGAAGAGGAGCCCCACCTGCTCGAAGAGGCGCTTCTTGCTGCCCACGTCGAGGCCCAGCACGACGTGCTCGCGCGGGAGCAGGCGGGAGACCAGGTTCATCGGCGGGCCCGGCAGGGTGCGCGCGCGGCGGCGGCCGGCTTCAGGGCTGCGGCAGGCGCTTGGGCGCCTGCGAGTGGTTGGGGCGGAAGCGCTCCTTGTGGCGGATCACCTGGCGGTCGAGCTTGTCGATCAGCTGGTCGATCGCCGCGTACATGTCCCCGTCGTTGCACTGCACGTGGATGTCCTTGCCGGAGAGGTGGACGTTCGCCTCGATCCTCTGGTCGAGCTTCTGCACCGTCATGATGACGTTCACGTCGATCACGTGCTCGAAGTGCCGGTTGATCCGCTCGAGCTTGCCCACGACGTAGTCGCGGATGGCGGGCGTGATCTCGACGTGGCGGCCGGTGAGGTGCAGGTTCATCGAGCTCTCCTTCTTGATCGGTTGACGGTGCTTGCGCAACCACGTGGGGCTAGATCGACTTTCGGAGATTGGCGGGCTGGATGTGCATGGCCTCGCGGTACTTGGCCACGGTCCGCCGCGCCACCTGGATGCCTTGCTGCGCGAGGATGTCCGAGATGCGGTGGTCCGACAGGGGTTTCCGGCAGTCCTCGGCGGCGACGAGCTGCTTGATCAGAGCACGAATCGCCGTCGCCGAACAGGCCCCGCCCGTGTCCGTCGAGACGTGGCTGCCGAAGAAATACTTGAGCTCGAAGATGCCCCGCGGGGTGAGCATGTACTTTTGCGTCGTGACCCGCGAGATGGTCGACTCGTGCAGGCCCACGGCCTCGGCGATCTCGCGGAGCACGAGCGGGCGCATCGCGACCTCGCCGTGCTCGAAGAAGTTCTTCTGCCGGTCCACGATCGCCTGGGTCACGCGCAGGATCGTGTCGAAGCGCTGCTGCACGTTCTTGATGAGCCAGCGCGCCTCCTGCAGCTGCCCGGAGAGGTGCTTCCCGCCGTTCTCGCGGGAGGCCTGCAGGATGTCCGCGTACATCTTGTTGATGCGAAGGCGCGGCATGGCGTCGCGGTTGAGCGACGCGCCCCAGCGGCCCGAGACCTTCCGCACCACCACGTCCGGCACCACGTAGCGCACGTCGCCGGTGCCGAAGTTCCGGCCGGGCTTGGGATCCAGCGTGAGGATGAGCGCGCGCGCCTCGCGAAGCTCGTCCTCCGTCACCGCGAGGAGGCGCTTCAGGCGGTTGAAGTCGCGGGCGGCGAGGACGTCGAGATGGTCCTTCACGAGCCGCAGCGCGATGTCGCGATGCGGCGTCGATTCCGGCGTGGCCTTGAGCTGCAGCTCCAGGCATTCCGCGACGTCGCGCGCGCCCACGCCCGTGGGCTCCAGGTTCTGCACGTGGCGAAGCGCGATCTGCAGCTCCTCGATCTCCACGTCCGACATGGCCGCCAACGCCGATTCGCGCAGCTCCTCCAGGCCCTGCTTGAGGTAGCCGTCCTCGTCCAGGTGCCCCACGACGAACTCGGCGATCAGCTTGTCGCGCGGCGTGAGGCCGGTCAACGAGATCTGCTGCAGGAGGTGCTCCTGGAGCGTGGGCTCGGCCGCGGCGAACTGGGTGAAGTCGTCCCGGTCGTCGTCCTCCCGCCGGGAGGAGCCCGTGGGCGCGTGCTCGTCCGCGAAGCCGTGCTCGTCCGCGAGGCTGGACGACTCCTCGCGGCGCTCCTCGCCTTCGGGCGCGGATTCGTGGGACGCGCTCGTGGCGCCGTTGGGCGGCGGGGGCGCGGCTTCGTCGGGAGGGCCGAGGTCCGATCTTTCGAGCAGCGGATTCTCGGCCAGGTAGCGCTCGAGCTCCTGGTTCAGCTCCACGGTCGACAGCTGCAGCAGGCGGATCGATTGCTGGAGCTGCGGGGTGAGCGTGAGGTGCTGCGATAGCTTGAGCTGGAGGCTGTGCTTCATGTCGAAGGTTCCCGGAGGAACTGACTGTCCGCTAGAGGCGGAAGTTCTCCCCGAGATACACCTTTCGGACGGCCTCATTATAGACGATATCCTGCGGCTTCCCGAAGGCGAGGACCGTGCCCTGGTTGATGATGTAGGCGTGGTCGCAGATGCCGAGCGTCTCGCGCACGTTGTGGTCGGTGATGAGGACGCCGATGCCGCGCTCCTTGAGGAACCGGATGATCTGCTGGATGTCGAGGACCGCGATCGGGTCGACGCCCGCGAAGGGCTCGTCCAGCAGGATGAAGCGCGGGCTCGTCGCGAGCGCCCGCGCGATCTCGACCCGCCGCCGCTCGCCGCCGGAGAGCGAAAGCGCGGGACTCGCCCGCAGGTGCCCGATGTGGAGGTCGTCGAGCAGGGCCTCGAGCCGCGCCTGGACCTCGTCCGACTCCACGCCCTGCAGCTCGAGCACGGCCTGGATGTTCTGCGCGACCGTGAGCTTCCTGAAGATCGACGCTTCCTGCGGAAGGTAGGAAAGCCCCAGCCGCGAGCGGCGGAAGATCGGAAGGTGCGTGAGGTCCTCGCCGTCGAGCGTGACCGCGCCGCGGTCGATCGGGACCAGGCCCAGCAGCATGTAGAAGCAGGTGGTCTTCCCCGCGCCGTTGGGCCCGAGGAGGCCCACGACCTCGCCGCTCTCGACGGTGAGCGACACGTCCGAGACCACCGTGCGCTTGCGGTAGCGCTTCATGAGCCCCTCGGCGCGCAGCACCGAGGATTGCGTCCCCGGTCGCACCAGGGTGAGGCGCTGCGCGGCGCTCCCGGCGGCGGCCACTACTTCGGCCCCTCGTCCGGCTTGAGCTTGAGCGGCTCCCGCGCGGCCTTGCCCGCCGGCGCATCCGGCGTCTTCTTCGGCGGCGGCAGGATCACGGCCTTCACGCGCGAGCCGGGCGGCGCCGTGGTCCCGGGCGGCGCGCCCGTCACCTGGGCGAGCTCCTTCTGCATGTCGTACGAGATGAAGTCGCCGGTGATCTCGTTCTGGTTCCGGATCACGCGCGCGTGGTCGTAGAGGCGGAGCACGTCGTTCCGGTCGTCGAACTCCGCGCGCTGGGCGAAGCCCTCGACCCACTCGTCCGAGTTGTCGAGCTTCTGCTTGAACGTGACGGGGCTGCCGTTGGCGACGTAGTACTTGTGGTGCTCCTCGTCCTCCCGCACGGTCACCTTGGCGGCGGTCATGCGCATGGTGCCCTGCGTCACGACGACGTTGCCCTCGAACGTGCTGGTCTTCTTCGCGTCGTCCGCGACCACGCGGTCCGTGTCCACCACGATCTTCTTCTCCCGGTCCGCGCGCTCCGCGCCCGCCGGGAAGGCGACGAGGGCGAGCGCCGCGAGAAAGCCGGCAGGGAGGGATGTGCGCATCAAGGTTTCGCGGGCTGGTAGATCACGTGCGCGCGGTCGAGGATCATCACGCGCGTCTTGTTGTCGAGCTCGAGCCCCTGCGCCACCACGCTGCTGGACGGGCTCGTGAGCGTGACCTCGCTCGAGGTGCGCGCGATGCCGGCGTCCGGAAGCACGAGGAGGCGGTCCGTCACGACCCGCGCGGGCTCCACCTTCGCGTCGCCCGCCCGCACCAAAACCACGTTTCCCTCGATCCACACGCGGTCCCCGGCCTGCTCGAGGCGGCCATGGTCTGCGGTGATGGTCATGGGGGGCTGGCGGGGCTCGAACGCTTCGAGTGTGAGGGTCTCGAGGAGCGCGGAGTCGTCGTCGGGGTAATGTACCATCTTCTTCGCGGCGAGGGTGTAGAGCACCCGCCCGTCCACGCCGAACTTCTTCGCGTCGAATTTCTCCACGATCGCGTCCGGGTCGTGCCGGAGATTCCCGTCGTCGCGCGCGGCCGGAGCGCGCACGAGCTGGTTCAGCCACAGCGTCAACGCGACGAGGAGGACGAGGACGGCGAGCGGAAGCCAGACGGTGGGACGCACGGGGCCTCAGGCGCGCGCCCGGGCGCGAGCCCGGAGCACCAGCTCGCAGAACTCGCGCACGGCGCCCTTGCCGCCGGCTGCGCGCGTCACGTAGTGCGCGGCCGCCTTCACCTCTTCCACGGCGCCCGCGACCGCCACGGCGAGCCCGCAGCGCTTCATCACCTCGAGATCCGGCAGGTCGTCGCCCACGAACGCGCACGCCGATGGCGCCACGCCGAGCGCGCCCGCGAGCCGCTCGAACGCCGCGACCTTGTTCGCCGCGCCCTGCACGACGTGGGCGATGGAAAGCTCGCGCGCGCGGTGCGCCACGGCTTCCGATTTCCGGCCGGAAAGGATCGCGGCGGCCACGCCCGCCGCCTGCAGCATCTTCACGCCGTGGCCGTCCAGGATGTTGAACGCCTTGAACGCCTCGCCCTGCGCTCCGATGTAGAGCGTGCCGTCCGTCATCACGCCGTCCACGTCGAAGATCGCGAGGCGCACCGCGCGCGCCCGCTCGAGCGCGTCGTCGAGGCTAGACGACACCGGCGGCGAGGAGGTCGTTGAAGGTCACGACGCCGAGGAGCCGGCCCTCGGGCGAGGCGACCACGATCCGCCCGCCGATGCGGAAGGACTGCATCACCTGCGCTGCCTCCGCGGCGAGCTTCTCCGGCGCGATCGTGCGGGGATTGGCCGTCATCACGTCGCCCACGCGGACGTTCCGGATCATGTCGTGCTTCTCGAGAGTGCGGCGGAGGTCGCCGTCCGTGAAGATGCCGAGGAGCCGGTCGTCCGCGCCGACGATCGCCGTCATGCCGATGCCCTTCTTCGACATCTCCATGATCGCTTCCGGAAGGAGCGCGTCCGGGGAGTTTCGCGGGAGCTGGTCGCCCTTGCGCATGATGTCGCGCACGTGGACCAGGAGCTTCCGGCCCAGCGTGCCGCCGGGATGGTGGAGCGCGAAGTCGTCGCTCCCGAAGCCGCGCGCGTCCAAGAGCGCGATCGCGAGCGCATCGCCCAATGCGAGCGTCGCGGTGGTGCTCGCCGTGGGCGCGAGGTTCAACGGGCACGCCTCCTTCTCGACCGCCGCGTCCAGGTGCACGTCCGCCTCGATGGCGAGCGTGGAGCGCGGGCGCCCGGTGATGGCGATCACGGGCGTTCCGCGGCGCTTGATGAGGGGGAGCACCTTGAGGATCTCGTCCGACTCGCCGGAATACGAGATCGCGATCACGACATCCTGAGCGGTGATCATGCCCAGGTCGCCGTGGCTCGCCTCGCCGGGATGCATGAAGAACGCCGGCGTGCCGGTGGAGGCGAGCGTGGAGGCGATCTTCCGAGCGACGTGGCCGGATTTCCCCATGCCCGTCACGACGACGCGCCCCCGGGTCTCGAGCATGAGCCGGTGGGCGTGCAGGAACGCCTCGCCCAGGCGGCCCTTCAGCGCGCGGACGGCATCGGCCTCGATGTCGAGCACGCCGCGGGCGAGCTCGAGGTAGCGCTCGGCGTCCGCGACGGCATGGGCTTGCAGGAGATCGGTCATTGACCCAAAGTATAAATCCATTGCCTTCGAGGCGCCCCTGGCCCCGCCCGATGCACGAGGCCCTTCCGGTAGCGTTGATCCTCCTCGCCTCGGCCGTCTTCGCGGTGGCGCTGCTGCGGCAATTCGCGCTCCCGCCGATCCTGGGCTACCTCCTCGTCGGCACGCTCATCGGGCCCCACGCGCTCGCCTTCGTTCCCGCGACGGAAGCGCAGCGGTACCTCGCCGAGTTCGGCGTGGTCTTCCTCATGTTCTCGGTGGGGCTGGAATTCAGCCTTCCGCAGCTCATGTCGATGCGACGGATCGTGTTCGGGTTCGGCGGCGCCCAGGTGCTCGCGACGCTCGCGCTCGGCGCGGGCGCGGCCATCGCGGCGGGCGTCGACTGGCGGGCCGGCATCGTGATCGGCGGCGTCGTGGCGATGTCGTCCACCGCGATCGTCTCCAAGACGCTCTCGGACCGCGCGCAGCTCCACAGCGATTTCGGCCGGCAGGTGATGGGCGTGCTCCTCTTCCAGGACCTCGCGGTGATCCCCCTCCTGGTGTTGATCCCCGCGCTGGGCCTTTCCGGCGGCGAGATCGCCGCGGCCATCGGGATCGCGCTCGCGAAAGCGGCGGTGGTGCTCGCGATCGTGCTCTACCTCGGGCAGCGCCTCATGCGCCCGCTCTTCGACGTGGTCGCACGCCAGCGATCGAGCGAGCTCTTCGTGCTCTTCGTCCTCCTCGTGACGCTGGGCCTCGCGTGGGTGACGGAGCAGGCCGGGCTCTCGCTCGCCCTGGGCGCGTTCCTCGGCGGCATGCTCATCTCCGAGACGGAATACCGCTACCAGGTCGAGGACTACATCAAGCCCTTCCGCGACGTGCTGCTGGGGCTCTTCTTCGTGACGATCGGCATGCTGCTCGATCCGGCGCAACTCGGCGCGCACTTCGTCGCGGTGGCGCTCGTCTTCGCCCTCCTCCTCGCGGCGAAGTTCGGCGTGGTCTTCGGGCTCGCGCGCCTCTTCGGGAACGCGAAGCCCACGGCGCTCCGGACCGCGCTGGCGCTCGCACCCGCCGGCGAGTTCGGCTTCGTGCTGCTGGCGCTCGCCCTTCGCGAGTCCGCGCTGGGCGCCCAGGTGCTGCAGGTCGTGCTCGCAGCGGCGCTCCTCTCGATGCTCGCCGCGCCCATCGTCCTCGCGAACACCGAGCGGATCGTGCTCTATTTCGTCGAGAGCGAATGGACGTCGCGGGCCGTGGCGCTCCACGAGCTCGCGGTGAAGGCGATGGCCACGCGGGGCCACGTCATCGTGTGCGGCTACGGGCGCAGCGGCCAGGCGCTCGCGCGCTTCCTCGAGCTGGAGAAGATCCCCGTCATCGCGCTCGACGCCGATCCCGAGCGCGTGAGGGTCGCCGCGGCGGCGGGCGACTCGGTGGTGTACGGAGACGCCTCCCGCCGCGAGGTGCTGGTCGCCGCCGCCCTCTCGCGCGCGGTGGCGGTGGTCGTGAGCTTCGCGGACACGCGCAAGGCCCTGGCGATCCTCGCCCACGTCCACGAGCTCCGGCCGGAGATTCCCGTGGTCGTGCGCACCTTCGACGATACGGACGTGGAGCGGCTGCGCGCCGCGGGCGCGGCGGAGATCGTGGCGGAGGTGGTGGAAGGCTCGCTCATGCTGGGCACCCAGACGATGATGCAGCTCGGGATGCCGTTGAACCGCGTGCTGCGGCGCCTTCGCCAGGTGCGCGAGCAGCGCTACCGGTACACCGGCGGATTCTTCCACGGCGCGACCGACGCCGACATCGACGATCGCGACGAGCCGCGCCTGCGCACCGTGGTCGTGGGGCCGGATGCGCCGAGCGTGGGGCGATCGCTCGCGGCCCTGGCGCTCCCTACGCTGGGCGTCGAGGTGACCGCCGTGCGGCGGAAGGGCTCCCGGGAGGTGAACCCGGCGCCGGAGACCGAAGTGCGCCCGGGCGACGTCCTCGTGCTCCTCGGTACGCCCGAGCGCCTCGCGCGCGCGGAGATGCGGATCCTGCAGGGCTGAAAAGAAAACGGCCCGCGCAGGGCGGGCCGCTCGTCCTCGAGGCCTTCGATCAGAACGTCATGCAAACGGTATACGCCGTGCCATCGTCTACGCTCGCCGTCGCGACGGCCGGGCTCCCGAGGCCGGCGCCATCCGCAACGACCCGCAAGGAGCCGGCCGCCGTGTTGCCGTCGTCGACCTGCACGTCGAGCTGCTTGGCGAAGCGCCCCTGGATGCCGGATGAGCAGACCTGGTACGTCCCGGTCATTCCGCTGATCTCGATGAGGGCGGGCGTCGCGCTCGAGATGCCCAGCTTGCCGCCCACGGCGTTCACCGGAATGTAGGTCGCATCGGTCGTGTCGGTCGGGCCGGCCGCGAGGTTCGCCATGCGCACATGCTGCCAGAAGAGGTACGACTCATCCGTCGCCGTCGTGCTGTTCCATTTACCCTCGATGACGCCGTTTCCCGGCGTGCCCCCGGTAGTCGCGTTGGTGGCTGTCGGCGGGCCCGGCAGATGCGCGGCGGCCGCAACGTCGTCGCCTGGAAGCGCCTTGAAGCGGTCCTGGTACGCGTAGATGTACGTGGGGATCACGCGGAAGTCGTTGGCCAGGTTCTTCACCTTGGCGCTGTTGATGAGCTCCTGGCCCTTCAGGATGCCGCCGAGCAGGAGGCCGATGATCACGAGGACGATCGCGATCTCGACGAGGGTGAAGCCGGACTGCTGCCTTTTCATGGGAATCCTCAAATGGGTCGGGTGTGTGGGGAACGTACAGCAACCGCCGTGCCACTCCACTAAATCCTTGTTTATCCATCACTTATACGGCGCCGCGTAATCCTTTCTCCTATGCCGCGGGTGAAAGTGTCCGGCAAGCCGACGGCACCTGTCGGAAGTCCGACAGTCCGCTTCATGGCGCCGGCCGCCGCTTTTCTTTATCCTCGGCCGCACCCACCGGCGATCCCGAATTGCAGCCTTTCCCCTCCCCGCTCGTCCAGCGCCTCGCCGCCCGCTTCACCGGCAACGCGCGCTGGATCGTGCTCGCCATGCTGCTCGCGCTGCACGCGGCGCTCTTCGCAGAACCCGGATCGGTTTTCCAGAGAATCTGGTTGCTGATCCATTTCGGGCTCTTCCTCATGTGGCAGCCGTTCTACGCCGCGGAGAAGGAGCTGGAGCCCCTCGCGGTCGTCATGCTGATCGCGGTCACCTTCGCCACGCTCTATTTCCTCGCGGGCTGGATGATCGTGATGTGGCTCCTCCTCCTGCTGGGCATCCTCGGCGGGCGCGTCTTCACCGTGCATGCCGTGAGGAGGAACCGCTTCTACCTGATCGCGTTCACGTACGTCCTGGTGCTGCTCCTCCTCTGGGCCGTGCCGATGCTGGTCCTGGGAGGGGCCGACATGCCGCCCGCCCTCGAGCGCTTCGCGAAGACGCTCCTTCCCGCGATCCTCGTGGCGCTCGCGCTCTGGCCGCTGGGGCCGGCGCTTCCCGCCGCGGCCCAGGTGTTCGATTTCTTCTACGCGGTGCTGGTGTTCCAGCTGGGCGTGGTGCTGGTCCTGGGATCCATCGCGCTCACGCGCTTCACGCAGGGGAGCTACATCGCCTCCGTCGCCCTCACCGTCTTCGGGTTCGGGCTGGCGCTCTTCATCTTCGCGGTCCTCTGGAACCCGATGCGCGGCTTCGGCGGATTGCGCACGTACTTCTCGCGCTACCTCCTCTCGGTCGGCATGCCGTTCGAGCTCTGGATGCGGCGGATCGCCGAGCTCGCGGAAACGGAGACCGATTCCAGCCGCTTCCTCGAGCAGGCGCTCAAGGAGATCTCCGAGCTCGCGTGGGTGCGCGGCGGCGAGTGGCGCTCCCCCGCGGGCGAAGGGCGCTTCGGCGAGACGCGCGGGCACGCGTCGCGCTTCACCGTGCACGGCCTCGAGATCGTCTTCCACACGCAGATCGAGCTCTCGCCCGCGCTCTTCCTCCACATGCGGCTCCTCTCGCAGGTGGTGGGCGAGTTCTACGAGGGAAAGCGGCGGGAGGCCGCGCTCCAAAGGAACGCGTACCTGCAGGCTGTGCACGAGACGGGCGCGCGTCTCACGCACGACGTGAAGAACCTCCTCCAGTCGCTCTACGCGCTCACGTCCATCGCGCCGCGCGAGACGAGCGGCGGCTACTCGGCGCTCCTGCAGCGCCAGCTCCCGCAGTTGAGCCGGCGCCTGCAGTCCACGCTCGACAAGCTGCGCGCCCCCGAAGTCGCCACGGCCGACCTTCCCATCACCGCCTCCGCCTGGTGGAGCGAGCTCGAGCGCCGCGTCGAGGGGACGGGACTCGCGATGAAGGCGACCATCGCGTCGGATCCGCAGGTGCCGGGCGCGCTCCTGGACAGCTTCGTCGACAACGCGATCGAGAATGCGCGCGCGAAAGCGCAGCGCGAGCCGGGCATCGCGATCTCGGTCGCGTTCGAATGCGACGAGGCCGGCGTCCTCGTCACGGTATGCGATACCGGAACCGCCGTGCCCGAGCGCGTCGCGCGCCGCCTCTTCCAGGAGCCCACGGAGCGGCCCACCGGGCTCGGCATCGGGCTCTTCCACGCCGCGCGCCTCGCGCGCCAGTTCGGCTACCGCCTGGAGCTGGGCCCGAACCGCGACGGCGCCGTCTGCTTCACGCTCGCCTCGGGCCCCGCGGACCCCTCAGGCGTCGAAGAGTGAGATCGCCTCGGCGAGCCCTTCGCGCCAGGGCCCCAGGCGCACGCCCAGCTCGCGCGCGAGCCGCTCGTTCGAGAGCACCGAATTCGCGGGCCTGCGGGCGGGCGTCGGGTAATCCCGGGTGGGAATCGGGATCACGACCGGCGGCTTGAACGCGGGGCCCGCGCGCGCGGACCACTCCTCGAAGATCGCCTTCGCGAACGCGAACCACGTGGTCTCGCCGCCCGCCGTCGCGTGGTAGAGGCCGGAGCGCGACGCGGCGGCCTCGATGCCGCCCTCCGTGATCGCGGCGGTGCCCGCATCCGCGCCGATGAGGGCGAGCGTCGCCCGGGCGAGCGCGAGGCTCGTGGTCGGCGCGCCGCGCTGGTCGTCCACCACTCGCAGCTCGGGCCGCGTCTTCGCGGCCTCGAGCATCGTGCGCATGAAGTTTCGTCCGCGCGGCCCGTATACCCAGCTCGTCCGCAGGATCACGTGCGCGCAGCCGCTCGCGGACACGGCGCGCTCGCCCTCGAGCTTCGTCGCGCCGTACGCGTTCACCGGCGCGGGCGCGTCGCTTTCGACGTACGGGCCCGCCTTCGTGCCGTCGAAGACGTAGTCCGTCGAGTAATGGACGAGGAGCGCGCCCGCGCGCAGCGCCTCTTCGGCGAGCACTTCGGGCGCCCGGGCATTCACCGCGCGTGCGGCATCGGCCTCCGCCTCCGCGCGGTCGACGGCCGTGTAGGCGCCGGCGTTCACGATGAGGCGCGGGCGCGCCTCGCGCACGCGCTCCACGATCGCGTCCGGGCGCGCGAGGTCGAGCGTCGAGCGATCGTGCCCGATCACGTCCGCGCGTCCTCGCAGCAGGCGCGCGACCTCCGCGCCGACCTGCCCCCGCGCACCGGTCACCAGCACGCGGATCACGGGAACGTTTCCGCGTCCGCGAGGCGGGCGCCGGCGGCGTCCCTGGGTTTCACCACCGGCTCGCCCGCCAGCGGCCAGGGGATGCCGAGCGCCGGATCGCTCCAGAGGATCGTCCGCTCGTGCTGGGGCGCGTAGTAGTCGGTGGTCTTGTAGAGGAACTCGGCGCGCCCGGAGAGCACGAGGAATCCGTGCGCGAAGCCGGGCGGCACCCACATCATCCGGTGGTTCTCCGCGGAGAGGCGTTCCGACACCCACTTGCCGAACGTGGGCGAGGCGCGCCGCAGATCCACCGCCACGTCGAAGACCTCTCCCGCCACCACGCGGACGAGCTTCCCCTGCGGCTGGCGCACCTGGTAGTGGAGGCCGCGGAGGACGCCGCGCGCCGAGGCGGAGTGGTTGTCCTGCACGAACTCGACGTCGCGGCCCACGAGGTCGGCGAAGGCGCGGCGGTTCCAGCTCTCGAAGAAGAATCCGCGGGCATCGCCGAACACGTCCGGCTCGATCACGAGCACGTCCGGGATGGCGGTCGGAACGGCCTTCACGCGCGCGCCCTAGAACACGCGGTCGTGCAGCACCGCGAGGAGGTACTGCCCGTACGAGCTCTTCTTCATGGGATGCGCGAGGCGCTCGAGCTGCGCCGCGTCGATGTAGCCCATGCGGTACGCGATCTCTTCCGGGCACGCGATCTTCAGGCCCTGCCGGCGCTCGATCGTCTCGATGAAGTGCGCGGCCTCGAGGAGGCTCTCGTGCGTCCCCGTGTCGAGCCAGGCCGTCCCGCGGCCCATCACCTCGACCGCGAGCTCGCCGCGCTCGAGGTAGCTCCGGTTCACGTCCGTGATCTCGAGCTCGCCGCGCGAAGAGGGGGCGAGCCCCGCCGCGATGCCCGGCACCTGCCCGTCGTAGAAGTAGAGGCCCGTCACCGCATAGCGCGACTTGGGATGCGCGGGCTTCTCCTCGATGCTCACCGCGCGGCCGCGCTCGTCGAACTCCACCACGCCGTAGCGCTCCGGATCCTTCACCGGGTACGCGAATACCGTCGCGCCCGCCTTGTTCGCTGAGGCGCGCTGCAGCGAGGCCGCGAGGTCGTGCCCGTGGAAGATGTTGTCGCCCAGGATGAGGCAGCTGGGACCCGCGCCCACGAAGTCGCGGCCGATGAGGAACGCCTGGGCGAGACCGCCCGGCTCGGGCTGCACCGCGTAGGAAAGCGCCAGGCCCCATTCGCGGCCGTCGCCCAGGAGCTCCTTGAAGCGCGGCGTGTCCTGGGGCGTCGAGATCACGAGGATCTCGCGGATGCCGGCCAGCATGAGGGTCGCGAGCGGGTAGTACACCATCGGCTTGTCGTATACGGGCAGGAGCTGCTTCGAGACCACGCGTGTCGCGGGATAGAGGCGCGTGCCGGAGCCCCCGGCGAGGACGATGCCGCGCCGGCTCATGCCGCGCTCCGCGTCGCGTAGTTCATCTCGAGCCACTGGCGGTACTCGCCGCTCTTCACCTGCGCGACCCATGCGCCATGGTCGAGATACCAGCGCACGGTCCTCTCGAGGCCGGACTCGAACGACTCGCGCGGCGCCCAGCCGAGCTCGCGCGCGATCTTCCGCGCATCGATGGCGTAGCGCCGGTCGTGCCCCGGACGATCGCCCACGTGGGTCACGAGCGCGCGGTAGCCGCCGTCGCGCGGGCGCGCGCGCTCGAGGACGTCGCAGATCGCATGGACCACGTCGATGTTCCGCCGCTCCGAGTTGCCGCCGATGTTGTACACCTCGCCCGGGCGGCCGCGCTCGAGCACCGCGCGCAACGCGTCGCAATGGTCGCCCACGTAGAGCCAGTCGCGCACCTGGCGCCCGTCGCCGTACACGGGGAGCGGCTTTCCCTCGAGCGCGTTCGAGATCACGAGCGGGACGAGCTTCTCCGGGAATTGCCACGGCCCGTAGTTGTTCGAGCAGTTGGTGGTGAGCGTCGGGAGGCCATAGGTGTGGTGGCAGGCGCGCACCATGTGGTCCGACGAGGCCTTCGAGGCCGAATAGGGGCTGTTGGGCGCATAGGCCGTGGCCTCGGAGAAGGGCGGGTCCGATTCCCCCAGCGAGCCGTAGACCTCGTCCGTCGAGACGTGGAGGAAGCGGAACGCCGCGCGCGGCGCGGGCTCGAGCGCCTGCCAGTACGCGCGCGCGGCCTCGAGGAGCTCGAAGGTGCCGACGACGTTGGTCTGCACGAACGCGGACGGCCCGTGGATCGACCGGTCGACGTGGCTTTCTGCGGCGAAGTGGACGACCGCCCGCGGCCGGTGCTCGGCGAAGAGGCGCTCCGCGAGCGGACGATCGCCGATGTCGCCGCGCACGAATCGATGGCGCGCGTCGCCCGCGAGCGAGGCCAGGTTCGCGAGATTCCCCGCGTAGGTGAGCTTGTCCAGGTTCACGACGGGCTCCCCCGTCGCCGCGATCCAGTCGAGGACGAAGTTCGAGCCGATGAAGCCCGCGCCGCCGGTGACGAGGATCACGCCCGCTTCTCCTTGCCGCCCGCGTGCTGCAGCTCGAGGAGCTTCAGGTACTTGAGGAACGTGTTGCCGCAGCCGATGAGGATGTGCGCGAATCCCGGCCCGCCATCCAGGAAGCCCAGCCGCAGGACGTAGAACTTCACGAAGCGGGCGAGCGGGCTTGCCGCGAGGCGCCAGTAGCCCGCGCGCACGCCCTGGCGATAGAGCGCCTGCGCATGGAGGCTCGAATAGCGGTTCTGCTTCGCCATGTACGTCGCCACGTCCTCCGCGGAATCGTGCAGGAGGTCGCCCTCGAGCCGCCCGACCTCCGCCGTGGTGAGGACCGCCTCGTGCACCTCGTCGTTGGACCAGCTCGCGTGGGCGCGGTGGAAGAGGCGCACCGTCCAGTCCGGGTAGCCCTCGCCGTGCGCGAGCCAGCGCCCGAGGAAGCGGTTGCGGCGCGCGACGCGCCAGGCGCGGTAGCGCGGACTGGCGAGCGCCTCGCGGATCGAGCGCTCGAGCCGCGGCGTCACCCGCTCGTCGGCGTCCAGGCAAAGCACCCAGTCGTGCCTCGCGATGGAGACGGCGTGCTGCTTCTGGCGGCCGAAGCCCAGCCATTCGCGCTGCTCGACGCGGGCGCCGTGGCGCGCCGCGAGCCCCGCCGTCCCGTCCGTGCTGCCGGAATCGACCACCAGCACCTCGTCCGCGAACGCGGCGCTCGCGAGGCACGGGCCGATCTGCGCGGCGGCGTCGAGCGCGATGATGGCCACGGTCAGGGGAAGCTTTTCTTCGGCGGGTTGCGCCAAGGGAGTCGTGAGGCGGGCTGGAGGCACGCCATTCTACCCTCCACCGCCGGATTAGAATGCGCCATGCCCGCGCCGCGCATCCTGCTGGTGAAGCTCTCGTCGCTCGGCGACGTCGTGCACCTGGCCCCCGCGGTGACGGACCTGCGCGAGCGCCGGCGGGAGGCGCGCATCTCCTGGGCGGTCGAGGGCCCCTACGCGGATCTCGTACGCCTCCATCCCGCCGTGGACGAAGTGATCCCGTTGAGCCTCAGGGCATTGCGCGACCGGCCCTGGTCTCCGGGCCCATGGCGCGCCCTCCGCGCGAGCCGCCGCGCGCTCCGCGCGGCGCCCTGGGATTACGTGGTCGACGCGCAGGGGCTCCTCAAGAGCGCGTGCGTGGCGCGCTGGTCGCGCTCGACCGTCTTCGGCCTCGATTCCGCGAGCGCGCGCGAGCGCATGGCGTCGCGCTTCTACGACGTGAAGCTCGGGGTCGCCCGCGACATGCATGCGGTGGCGCGTAACCGCGCGCTCTTCGGCGCGATCTTCGGCTATAGCCCCGATTCGCCCGCGCGCTACGGGCTCGCCGCGCCGGCCGCGCCGCCGCCCTGGGCGCCCGCGGGACGCTACGCGGTGCTGCTCCACGCCGCGAGCCGGCGCGAGAAGCGCTGGCCGGAGGAGCGCTGGCTCGCGCTCGCGCGCCTCCTCGCGGACGACGGCTATGCCGTCGTCTTTCCCGGCGGGACCGCGGCGGAGCGCGAGACGGCGGCGCGCCTCGCGAAATCGGCGGGTCCCGCGGCGAGCGCCGCTCCTTCCATGCCGCTTTCGGAAGCCGCGGCTCTCCTCGCGCACGCGTCGGGGGTGATCGGCGTCGATACCGGCCTCACGCATCTCGCCGTCGCGCTGGGCGTCCCCACGGTGGGACTCTACTGCTCGACCTCGCCCCGGCTCACCGGCCTCCACGGCGGCGAGCTCGCGGTGAACCTGGGCGGTCCCGGCGCGCCTCCGGGGGTCGACGCCGTCGCGGCGGCCGCCGGCGTGGGCCGGGCCCGCGAATGACCCGCTTCCTCTACGCGCTCGCCTGGCTCGCCGCGACGCCGTTCATCCTCGTCCGGCTCGCATGGCGCGGACGGCGCCAGCACGGCTATGTCGAACGCGTGGGGGAGCGATTCGGCCGGTACGCGCCGGTCGCGGACGCGCGGCGCATCTGGATCCACGCGGTTTCCGTGGGCGAGACCCGCGCGGCGGCGCCCATCGTCGAGGCGTTGCGCGAGCGCCATCCCGCGCACCGCATCCTCCTCACGCACATGACGCCCACCGGCTGGGCCACGGGCGAGGCGCTCTTCGGCGACTCCGTCGACCGGGCGTGGCTTCCGTACGACTACGGTTTCGCGGTGCGGCGGTTCGTCGCGCGGTTTCGACCGGACGCCGGCATCCTCCTCGAGACCGAGCTCTGGCCGCGGCTCCTCCAGGAATGCGCGAGCGCAGGCATCCCGGTGGTGGTCGCGAACGGCCGGCTCTCGGAGCGCTCCGCGCGCCGCTATGCCCGGGTTCCCGCGCTCGCGCGCTGGGCGCTCGCGAACGTGGCGGGCGTGGCGGCGCAGACGCAGGCCGACGCGCGGCGCTTCGCCTCGATCGGCGCCCGGGACGTGGCCGTCACGGGCAACGTGAAGTTCGACATGGCGGTGCCGGATGACGTGCGCTCGCTCGGCGCCGCGTTCCGCGCGCGATTCGGGACGGGCCGCGCGGTATGGGTCGCCGGCAGCACGCGCGAGGGCGAGGAGGCGCTGCTATTGGACGCCTTCCGCGCGCACGGCGCGGCGAGCGGCGCGCTCCTCGTGATCGTGCCGCGCCATCCGCAGCGCTTCGACGAGGTGGCGGCGCTCGCGGCGAGCCGCGGATTCGCGACCGCGCGGCGGAGCGCCGGAACCACGCTCGACGCCGCCACGCAGGTGGCCGTGGGCGACTCCATGGGCGAGATGCTCGCGTACTACGCGGCCGCGGATGTCGTGATCATGGGCGGAAGCCTCCTGCCCTTCGGCGGCCAGAACCTGATCGAGGCCTGCGCCGTGGGAAGGCCCGTCATCGTCGGGCCCCACACCTACAATTTCGAGGAAGCGAGCGAAGGCGCGATCGCGGCGGGCGCGGCACTCCGCGTCGCGGATGCGGAAGCGGCCTTGCGCGCCGCGCAGGCGCTCGCCGCAGACGAGGCGCGCCGCGCGGCGATGGGCGAGAACGCGCTCGGCTTCGTCGCGGCCCACCGCGGCGCGGTGGAGCGCCTGATGGCATGGCTCGAAACCCGCGTGGGGGCGAGGCTCGCGCGTCCCGGCGCGGACTAGCGCGCGAGCGCCCGGTTCACTTCCTCGACGTCGGTCTCGGCGAGCTGGCCCGCGGCGGCCTTCAGCCGCAGCGTGTTGAGCACGTAGTTGTAGCGCGCCTGCTGGAGGTCGCGGCGCGTCTGGTAGACCTGCTGCTGCGCGTTCAGCACGTCGACGCTCGTCCGTACGCCCACGTCGCGGCCGAGGATCGTGGAATCGAGCTGGCTCTGCGTGGAGGTGAGCGCCTGCTCGAGCGCCTGCACCTGCGAAATGCCGCTCGTCACGTTGAGGAAGTTCTGGCGTACCGACTGCGCGATGCTCCGGCGCGTGTTCTCGAGGTCCTGGTCCGCGCGATCGCGGTTGGCGAGCGCCTCGCGCACGCGCGACTGCACGAGCCCGCCGGAGAAGATCGGCACCGAGAGCGTGAGGCCCACGGAGCCCGAATTGGTGATCGGGCCCACGATGCCCGCTGCCGAAGCGGACGGATTGTAGGCGCGCGCGTAGCTTGCCGTGGCGTCGAGCGTCGGCAGGTGGCCCGCGCGCTGGCGGTCGACTTCCTCCCGCGCGATCACCGCGTTCTCCCGCGCGGAGATCACCGTGAAGCTCGTCTCGTCCGCGGTCTTCACCCACGCCTCGATGTCGTCCGGCCGCGGGGGTGCCAGGACCAGCGGATCCTTGAGGGGAGCCAGCGACTCCGGCACGTTCCCGAGGAGCTGCTGCAGCGCGCGGCGCTTGACCTCGAGGTCGTTCTTGTCCGAGATCTCCTTCGCGTTCGCCTGGTCGTAGCGCGCCTGCGCCTCGAGCGTGTCCACGATCGTCGCCGTACCCACCTCGAAGTTGCGCTTCGCCTGCTCGAGCTGCTCCGCGATAGCGGTCTTCTGCGAGCCGGAGAGGGCGACGTTGTCCTGCGCGAGGAGCACATCGAAGTACGCCTGCGACACGCGCAGGATCAGGTCCTCGCCCGCGTTCGCGAGCGCGGCCTCCGATTGCAGCACCTGCTGGCGCGCCTGGCCGATCGCGATCCAGTTCTGCAGCCGGAAGATCGGCTGTGACAGCGTGACGGCATAGGTGGTGGTGTTGTAGGAGAGGCTGGGCGCGTTCTCGAACTTCACGTCGTTGTGGAAGACCGAGGCGCTGCCCGCGATGAGCGGCAGGTAGCCCGCGCGCGCCTGCGGAAGCTTCTCGACGCCGGCCGCGTACTGCGCGCGCGCCGACTGGTACACCGGGTCGCTCGTGAGCGCGTCGTGGTAGACCGTGAGGAGGTCGGAGGCGCGGGCGGGAAAGACCGCCGTGGTCACGGCGAGGGCGAGGACGAGCGCGGGCGTCTTCATCCGGGTCAGAAGCGGAAGCGCGGGGGCTGGGCCGCGTTCGCGAGCGGCTTCAGCAGCGTCTCGAAAAGCTCTGCGTGCTGGAAGGCGCCCGCGACGGGCTGGCGCACGAGCACCGCCTTCATGACCGGCAGGTCGCCCACCACGGCGCAGAGGCGGCCGCCGGGTTTCAGGCGATCGAGGAACGCCCGGGGGAGGACCGGCGTGGAGCCCGTGAGCACGATCACGTCGAACGCCGACTCGGAAAGCGGGGCGCGCGCGCTGTCGCCTTCCAGCAGCGTCACGTTGGCGATGCCCGCCGCGCGCAGCCGCGCGGAGGCGGCGGCCTGAAGGTCGGGGTGGATCTCCGCGGAGGTCACGTGGCGGCCGCGCCGGGCGAGGAGCGCGGTGAGGTATCCCGAGCCGGTGCCCACCTCGTAGACGTCCTCGTGCGCCTGGACGCCCAGCTCCTGGAGGATGCGGGCCTCGACCTTCGGCTGCATCATCGATTCGCCGTGGGCGAGCGGGATCTCCAGGTCCGCGAAGGCGAGCTCGCGCCGGGCGGGCGGGACGAAGTCCTCGCGCTTCACCTCGAAGAGCAGGTCCAGCACGTCGGGATCGAGCACCTCCCAGGTGCGGATCTGCTGCTCGATCATGTTGAAGCGCGCTTGCTCGACGTTCATGGCGGCTGCGTTCATCCTGGAATCGGCTCGGGGAAAGGGGGCGGGTGCGGACCGTGGCGAGGTGAAATTGTAGCAAACAGGGCCCGGAGGCCCTTGCGATGGATCAGCCCCGGACGGCGCGCCGTCGCGCCGCTTCGTAGAATGGGGCCATGCAGACCTCCGATCCGGACGCGGACGACGAGGCGGCCCTCGGCGCGGCGCGCGCCGCGGCCGCCGCCGGCCGGCTGGACGAAGCGCGCGCGGCGCTGCTCGAGCTGCGCGCGCGGCTCGCCCGCCCCTCGGCGAACCTCCAGATGAACCTCGCGAGCGTCGAGCACCGCCGGGGCGACCTGGACGCGGCGATCGCGGCCCTCGAGGCGGCGATCGCGGCGGAGCCCACGCTCGGCGCCGCGCACAAGAACCTCGCCGCGCTGCACGCCGCGGCGGGGCGGGCGGACGAGGCGCGCCGGGCCCTCGAACGCGCCGTGGCCTCGATTCCGGCGGACGCCTCGCTCTGGACGCGGCTCGGGCGCGCGCAGGCGAGCCTGGGCGATGCGCCCGCCGCGCTCGCGAGCGCGGATGCGGCGGAGCGCGCGGGTCCCGCCGACGCCCGCACGTGGCGCGAGATCGGGCTCCTGCGCGCGGAGTGCTGGCGCTGGGACGAGGCCGCCCGCGCGCTCGCGGAGGCCTCGCGGCACGACCCCGGGGCGGTCGCGACGGAAACCCTCCACGCGGTCGTGAAGCAGGAGCAGGGCGACATCCCCGGAGCGCTCCGCTCCCTCTCGCTCGCCGATTCCCGGCATCCCGGCGACCTGCAGGTGGCGCTCGCCGAGCGCCTGCTGCTTCCGCAGGTCTACGAGGACGCCGCCGACGTCGCGCGATGGCGCGCGCGCTACGCGGACGGGCTCGCGCGGAGCGTGGCGGACCTGCCGCGCTGGCGGGAGCGCGCGGCGGACGTCTTCGAGCTCAATCGCAACAACTTCCTCCTCGCCTACCAGGGCGAAGACGACCTGGCCCTCCAGCGCCAGTACTCGTCGATCCTCGCGAGCCTCGCCGGGACGGCGCACCCGGAATGGCGCGAGCCGCGCGAGCGGACGTTCGACGGCGGGCGGCGGCTGCGCATCGGCTTCGTGGGCGGCATCTTCCGCGACTGCACCGCGGGCCGCTACTTCGAGCGCTGGGTGACGGGCCTCGATGCGCGCCGCTTCGAGCGCTTCGTCTACCACACCTCCGCGATCGAGGACGGCTTCACGGAGCGCATCGCGCAGGGCGCGGACCGCTACGCCGCGCTTCGCTCCGGCGCCCTCGACGTCGCGGCGCGGCTCGCGGGCGACGCGCTCGACGTGATCGTGCATCCGGAAGTCGGCATGATGCCGTTGAGCTACCTTCTCGCGGCGCTGCGGCTGGCACCCGTGCAGGTCGCGGGCTGGGGCCACCCGGTCACGACCGGAAGCGACACGATCGACCACTACGTCACGTGCGGCGCGATGGAGCCGCCGGATGCCGCCCGCCACTACGCCGAGAGGCTGATCATGCTGCCCGGCCCGGGGGTCGACTACGCGATGCCGGAACCGCCCGGCCCCGCGCGGCGCGAGGACTTCCGGCTGCCCCCCGGGGGCCGCGTCTACACGTGCGCGCAATCCCTCTTCAAGATCCACCCGGACATGGATGCGCTCCTCGCGGGCGTCTTGGAGGCGGATCCCGAGGGCGTGCTCGTGCTCTTCCAGGCGCCCGCGCGGGCGGTGACCGCCCAGCTCGCCTCGCGCCTGCAGCGCGCGCTCGCCGCGCGCGGCATCGCGGCACGCGGCCAGGTGAAGTTCCTCCCGCGCATGGGAGGGGCGGCGTTCCGGCGCGCGCTCGCCGCGTCCGACGTGGTGCTGGACACCGTGCGCTGGTCCGGCGGCAACACGAGCCTCGACGCGATCGCCGCCGGCACGCCCGTCGTGACCCTTCCCGGACGGTTCATGCGGGGACGGCAGACCGCGGCGATGCTGCGGATGATGGGGCTCGAAGCGCTCGTGGCGGCTTCGCCCGCGGAGTACGTCCGCATCGCGCTCGAAACGGCCCGGGACCGCGATCGCAACGCGGCGCTGCGCCAGGCGATCGCGCGCGAACGCGCCGTCCTCTTCGACCGGCCGGAGCCCATCGCGGCGCTCGCCGAATCGCTCCTCGCCGCCGCCGCGAAAACTTGATCCCCTCGCGGCCCCCGCGAAAACTTGATCGCGGTCGTGCGCGGAAGCCTCCGGCCTGTTGCTATACTTTGCATTCGAACGCAGGGGTCTGTGGAAGGAAAATCGGGGTCAGACCCTGAACCAGGCAACGGCAAGACCAGGGTCTGACCCCGATTTTCCGGTTTTCCGCAGTGAGAGAGTCCCTTGGAACCTGATCCGGGTCATTCCGGCGGAGGGAGCGTGAGAGGCCACGGCCTCGCTCCTTCCACCCACGCGAAGGAGCCCACATGAACGCCCAACCCCAATTCATCGCCTCGTCCGCGCACGTGGACGAGGCCGCCGTCCAGCCGCTGCCAAGCTCCGGAAAGATTTACGTCGAAGGCTCGCGGCCGGACATCCGCGTTCCGATGCGCGAGATCTCCCAGAGCGACACGCCCGCCGCCTTCGGAGCGGAAGCGAACCCGCCGGTCTGCGTCTACGACACGAGCGGCCCCTACACCGACCCGTCGGCGCGCATCGACATCCGCTCGGGCCTCGCCGCGCTTCGCGCGCGCTGGATCGAGGAGCGCGGCGATACCGCCCTCCTGGACGGCCCCACGTCGCGCTATGGCCGCGAGCGCCTCGCGGATCCGCGCCTCGCGGAGCTGCGCTTCGACCTGAAGCGCGCGCCGCGCCGCGCGAAGGCGGGCGCGAACGTCACGCAGATGCACTATGCGCGCCGCGGGCTCGTCACGCCGGAGATGGAATTCATCGCGATCCGCGAGAACGTGCGCCGGCGCGAGTACCTCGAGCGGCTGCGCGCGTCGGGCCTGAAGGGGGCGAAGCTCGCGGAGCTCATGGGCCGCCAGCATCGCGGCGAATCGTTCGGCGCGGCGATCCCCGCGGAGATCACGCCCGGATTCGTGCGCGACGAGGTCGCCCGGGGGCGGGCGATCATCCCCGCCAACGTGAACCACCCCGAGAGCGAGCCGATGGTGATCGGCCGGAACTTCCTCGTGAAGGTGAACGCCAACATCGGCAACTCGGCGGTCACTTCCTCGATCGGCGAGGAGGTCGACAAGATGACGTGGGCCATCCGCTGGGGCGCGGACACGGTGATGGACCTCTCGACCGGGCGCCACATCCACGAGACGCGCGAGTGGATCGTGCGCAACTCGCCCGTGCCGATCGGGACCGTGCCGATCTACCAGGCGCTCGAGAAGGTCGACGGCAAGGCCGAAGAGCTCACCTGGGAGATCTTCCGCGACACGTTGGTCGAGCAGGCCGAGCAGGGCGTCGACTATTTCACGATCCACGCGGGCGTGCGCCTGCCGTTCGTGCCGATGACCGCGAGCCGCATGACGGGCATCGTCTCGCGCGGCGGCTCGATCATGGCGAAGTGGTGCCTCGCGCCCCACCGGGAGTCGTTCCTCTACGAGCGGTTCGAGGACATCTGCGAGATCATGAAGGCCTACGACGTCTCGTTCTCGCTGGGCGATGGGCTGCGCCCCGGCTCCATCTACGACGCGAACGACGAGGCGCAGATCGCGGAGCTGAAGACCCTGGGCGAGCTCACGACGATCGCATGGAAGCACGATTGCCAGGTGATGATCGAGGGTCCCGGCCACGTGCCGATGCAGCTCATCAAGGAGAACATGGACCTCGAGCTCGAGCACTGCCACGAGGCGCCGTTCTACACGCTGGGCCCGCTCACCACGGACATCGCGCCCGGCTACGACCACATCACGAGCGGCATCGGCGCGGCGCAGATCGGCTGGTACGGCACGGCGATGCTCTGCTACGTGACGCCGAAGGAGCACCTGGGCCTCCCGGACAAGGACGACGTGAAGGAAGGCATCATCACGTACAAGATCGCGGCCCACGCCGCGGACCTCGCGAAGGGCCATCCCGGCGCGCAGATCCGCGACAACGCGCTCTCCAAGGCGCGCTTCGAGTTCCGCTGGGACGACCAGTTCAACCTGGGCCTCGATCCGGACAAGGCGAAGCAGTTCCACGACGAGACGCTGCCCCAGGAAGGCGCCAAGCTCGCCCACTTCTGCTCCATGTGCGGCCCCCATTTCTGCTCGATGAAGATCACGCAGGACGTGCGCGAGTTCGCCGCGAAGCTCGGGGTTTCCGAGCAGGAGGCGCTGAAGAAGGGGATGGAAGTGAAGGCGGTCGAGTTCGTGAAGCAGGGCGCGGAGATCTACAGCAAGCAGTAATCAGGCGCGCTCATAGTCCTCCAGGATCCGCCGGCGGAGCGCCGCATCCGGCTGCGGCCCCTTCATCGCGCCCACGTTCTCGCGCATGTGCGGCACCTGCGAGGTCGCGGGAATCGCGCACGTGACCGCCGGGTGCGAGACGATGAACTTGAGGAACGCCTCGGCCCACGTCGCGCAGCCGATCTCGCGCCCCCAGCCGGGAAGCGGGCGCGCGGTCTTCGGGCCGAAGAGGTCGCCGCCGTCGAAGGGCCGGTTCACGATCACCGCGATCCCGCGCTCGGCGGCGATGGGGAGGAGGTCGCGCTCCACCTCGCGGCGCGCGACGTTGTACGTGAACTGCACGGAGTCGATCTTCTGCGTGCGCATGATCCTCGCCGCGAGATCGTGCCGGCGGCCGTGCGATGTCGTGACGCCGACGTAGCGGACGCGCCCTTCCGCTTTCATCGCCTGGAGGATCGGCAGGTGGACCTCCCAGTCGAGGAAGTTGTGGACCTGCAGGAGGTCGAAGCGCTTCACCTTCCAGAGCGCGCGCGAGGCCTCCACCTGGCGGCGCCCGGGCAGCGCCCCCACCGTCCACACCTTGGTCGCCGCGAAGAGGCGGCCCGCCGCGTTGGGCGGCATGCGCTCGCCCAGGACCTCCTCGGACGAGCCGTACATCGGCGACGAATCCACGAGGCGCCCGCCGGCCGCGAAGAAGGCCGCGAGGATCTCGGAGCGCCGGGCGAGCGCCGCCGCGTCGCCCACCACGTCGAACGTGATCCACGTCCCCATGCCGATCGCGGGAAGCCGCTCGCCCGTCGAGGGAATCGGCCGCTCGAGGAGCGCCTCGTCCTCGCCCAGCACCGGCCGTGCGGCGAGCGCCGCCGCCGATGCCGCGAGGAACCCCAACGCCTTCCGCCGGTCCATGTGACCTCCGCGACGCGAATGCCCACCTTGCTAGACTGTCGCCTGTCGATCCCGGGCGCCCGATGACCCTACCGCCATTCGCCGACGCCGTCATCCTTGGAGTGGTGGAGGGACTCACCGAGTTCCTGCCCGTCTCCTCGACCGGCCACCTGATCCTCGTCTCCGACCTCCTCGGCCAGAACGGCGAGAAGGGCAAGGTCTTCGACATCGTGATCCAGCTGGGCGCGATCCTCGCCGTGTGCTGGGAGTTCCGCGTGCGGATCGCCGCCGCGTTCCGCGGGCTCGGGAGCGATCCCGTGCAGCAGCGCTTCGCGGTGAACCTCTTCGTCGCCTTCCTTCCCGCGGCGATCGTGGGCCTCGCGTTCCAGAAGCAGATCAAGGCGCACCTCTTCAATCCCACGAGCGTCGCGATCGCGCTCGCCGTAGGCGGCCTCGTGATCTTCGCGGTGGAGCGCTGGTACCGGCGCCAGGGGCCGCCGCGCGTCATGAGCATGTACGACATGACATGGCGCGACGCGTTGAAAGTCGGGATCGCCCAGTGCTTCTCGCTCATCCCGGGAACGTCGCGCTCCGGCGCCACGATCATGGGCGGGATGCTCTTCGGGCTGTCGCGAGCGGTCGCCACCGAATTCTCGTTCTTCCTCGCGATCCCCGTGATGGTCGCGGCGACCGGCTACGAGATGGTGAAGAACCGCGCGCTCCTCTCGGCCGACGACCTCTCCATGATCGCCGTCGGCTTCGTGGTGAGCTTCGTCTTCGCGCTCATCGCGGTGAAGGCGTTGATCCGCTACGTCGCGAGCCACGACTTCCGCGCGTTCGCGTGGTACCGCGTCGCGCTCGCGGTCGTGGTGCTCGCGTACTTCCGGGCTTAGCCAGCCCTCACTTGCCCGTCGGGATGCTCGTCGTCGGGTCCTTCGGGTCGCCTTGCGGGGGGGTCGTCTGATCGCCCGGGGCCGTGGGATCTGGCGCGGTCACCGTCGGGTCCGTGGACGTCGTCGGGTCCGGCGGCGGGAGCTTCGGCTGCCCCGGAGGCGGCGTCTCGAGCTGTTTCAGCGCGTACGGCGACGCCACGTACTTGATCGTGACCCTCCCGTTGACCGGCCAGGCGTCCAGCACGAGCGACGCCGCGATGGGCTGCCGGCACTGCGCATCGCTCACCGGGACGGCGATCATCTTGTATCCGGTGCTCGCCGGCACCTGCAAGGATCGCGATTGCCCTGCGGCGATGCATGCCTTGTTGATAAACAACGTGTGGGCGCCGGCCGAGAACAGGACCGGCGACGGGGTGGTGTTCGTGAACGTGAACAGCACCACGGTGGGCGCGGGGGGCGGCGGCGGTGCCGGCCCACCGCATCCGGGCAGCATCCTGGTGCCGGCGGCGATCGGCTTCCATGCGAGCTGCTTGGCGGGAAACCCGATGAGCGCCAGCCAGTTGGCGGGCTCGGCGGCGTTTTGCGGCGTGAAAGTGCCCTTCACGTTCGCGATCGTGGGCGCGGCGGCGGGGTTGAGCTTGAACATCGCGCTCGGGATCCTCGTCGGATCCTTGATCTCGCCATGCACGTTCAGCGTGACGCCGCACCGCAAGTTGGGTGCGAGCGGGATGTCACCCGTGGTGCATGCCGCCACCATCCCGGCGCCGACGCGGACAAGCCCGGCAGCATCGACGCTCACGTTCACCAGGGCGGGATTCCGGGTCAGGTTGGTGACGTGCAGGACATGGCACGGAAAGGCCGGCAGTCCCGGCAGCTGCGCGGACGCCGGCGCCATGGAGACAAGCGCGACCGGCACCACCAGCACGGCGATCAAATTTGCGTCTCGCATTTGCGCTCCCTCTCCTCCCCGGGCCGTCGGCCCGAAGCGCAGATTGAGCCGCTCGCGGCCGTGGCGCCACGATGGCTGCGGATGGACACGGCTAGTGCTGCTCGAGCACGTAACGCTGGAGGTAGTTCAGCCGGATCGCGCCGTTCATCGGCTGGACCACCTGCGCGACCCCGTCGTTGCTGGGCCGGGTGCACGCCCGGTCGTTCATGTCGGCGGCGTTCACGGCATACTGCGCCTCGGCCGCGAGCTTCCAGCTCTTGCTCTGGCCCGGGATGAGGCATTCATTGTTGACGAGCGCAGCCTTGGTCGTCACGGACGTCACGAGCAGGCGGACGGCCCTCTGGCCGGCGTTCGCGAAGCTGAAATCGACGGCGGGCGCGCCCGTCGCGGGGACGCCGTCGCAGCCGTTCGGCTTGCCGGTCACCGCGTCGTAGAGCCCGACGCTGTGCTCCCAGTAGTAGTTGCCCGTGCCGCGGTGCAGGATCACGGCGTTGGAATTGAGGTCCCCGATCTTCGGATTGATCTGCACGGTCGTGTCGTACACATTGGCGGACAGGTCGGCGTTCTTGACCTCGCCCCGAACGTAGTAGTAGCTCCCGCATGCGTAGCGGCCGGATTTCCAGTCCCGGTATGTGCAGGCGTCCACCCAACCGTAGTCGAGGTGGCGAAGCTTCCCGAGGTCGTAGATAGTGACCCACACGCGGCTCTGCGTGCTGTTCACCGTGCGCACCGTGGTGCAATCGTCCAGCGGCGTGATGACGACCTGCGCCGACGCGGGCACTGCTCCGGCTGCCGCGACGACGAAAAGGACCATCCGGATCAAGCTCGCAACGCGGGCGGACATCGCAATCTCCTCGACCCGGATCTCGGGTATCGAGGGATTGGAATCCCCGCGTCGCCCCCCGTCAATGCGACCTAGCGCCCGAGGCTAAGGTCGCATGCGCCTTCAGGCGAGCGCCGACTCCCGAGTGTAGCGCCGGATGAGCGCGAGGAGCTCGTCTTCCTGGTAGGGCTTGCCCATGTACTCGTTCACGCCGATCTCGAGCGCGTGGTTGCGGTGCTTGTCCGCGGTGCGCGACGTGATCATGATGATGGGGATGCCGCGCGTGGCGTCGTCCGCGCGGACGTTCCGCGCGAATTCGAACCCGTCCATCCGCGGCATCTCGACGTCCAGGAGGATGCAGTCCGGCTTCATGTCCTGGAGCTGCTGCAGGGCATCCACGCCGTCCTTCGCCGTGGCGAACTCGTAGCCTTCGCGGGCGAGCATGCGGCTCGTGATCTTCCTCACGGTGAGCGAGTCGTCCACCACCATGACGAGCGGCGCGCCGGATTTCTGCTCGACGGTGAAGGCGGGCTCCTCGCGCTTCGGCGCTTCGCGCGTGACGTCCGCGCCGAGCGCCGTCTCGCGGTGCACCAGCTGCACCGGGTTCAGGATCAACACGACCTGGCCGTTGCCGAGCACCGTGGCGCCCGCGATTCCGGAGAGGCGCGAGAGCTGCGGGCCGATCGTCTTCACGACCACCTCGCGGTTGCCGATGATCTCGTCCACGCGGATCGCCGCGCGCGCGAGGCCGCTCTTCAGGAGGAGGACGGGGATCTGGCGTGCCGGGGTGGGCGTGTCGATCTCGCCCAGCAGCGGCAGCAGCGAGCGAAGCGGATAGCGGTTGTCCTTCCACGCGACCTCGCCCTTCGCCGCGATCTCCGCGTACGGCTCGGCGCGGAATTCCTGCACCTGCTCGATCATCACGGACGGGACCGCGTACACGTGGGCGCCCGCGCGCAGCATCACGGCCTGCGTCACGGCGAGCGTGAGGGGAAGCGAGATCGTGAAGGTGGCGCCGCGGCCCGACGTGGAGGCGATCTCCACCCGGCCGCCGAGCGACGTGATCTCGTTCTTCACCACGTCCATGCCGACGCCGCGGCCGGCGATCTGGTTCACCTCCGCCGCGGTCGAGAACCCGGACATGAAGATGAACTGCGCGAGCTGCGCGTCCGGGAGCTCGACGTCCGGGGCGAGGAGGCCCGCCTGGATCGCCTTCTCGCGGATGCGCGGGAAGTTCAAGCCCGCGCCGTCGTCGGCGATCGTGAGGACCACCTCGTTCCCGCGCTGGGCGGCGTCGATGGAGATCTCGCCGATCTCGGGCTTCCCGGCCCGCACGCGATCCTCCGGCTTCTCGATGCCGTGGGCGATGGCGTTCCGCAGGAGATGCTCGAAGGGTGCCGTGATCTTCTCCAGCACCGAGCGGTCGAGCTCCGTCCGCGTGCCCTTGAGCTCGAGGTTCGCCTTCTTGTCGAGCTCCTTCGCGGTCTGGCGCACGACGCGGTAGAAGCGGTCCGCGAGGTTGCCCAAGGGCACGAGGCGCACGCCCATCAACCCCTGCTGCAGCTCGCGGTTCAGGCGCGCCTGCGCGTGGATCGCGAGCTCGGTCTCGTCCAGGTTCTTCTGGAGCCCCTGGTGGAGCGTGATCACGTCGCCCAGCGACTCCGCGAGGAAGCGCGTGAGCTCCTGCATGCGGGAGAAGCGGTCGAACTCGAGGGGGTCGAATCCCTCGCCGTGCTCCTCCTTCGCCTTGATCGTGCTCTGCATCTGGCCTTCGGCCGCGATCTCGATCTCGCGAAGCTGCGCGCGCATCCGGGAGATGTTCTCGCTGAGATCCGAGAGCGCGCGCTTGAACGTCGCCATCTCGCCCTCGATCCGGGAGCGCGCGATGGACAGCTCGCCCGCGTCGTTCACGAAGCGGTCGATCATGTCGGCGTTCACGCGCAGGAGCGCGGAGCGGCTTTCGCGAAGCTCCGGCGGGAGCGCGTCGCGCTGGGACTTCTCCTGCGCCGCGGCGGCGATCACCGCCATCGCGGTGGGCTTGTCCTTCTGGTGCTCGAAGACGGCCGAGACGGGGACCTCGATCGGCTCGGCTTCGAGGATGTCCTCGCCGCGTTGCAGCCGCTCGAGGGAGAGGGAGAAGCGGTCGACCCGCTCCTCGATCTCGTCGAACTGCTTCGGGTCCGGGACCTCGATCTCGTCCAGCGCGTTGATCTTGGCTTCCAGCACGTGGGCGAGCTCGCCCAGGCGCATGAGGCCGGTCATGCGCGCGCTGCCCTTCAACGTATGCAGGTGGCGCTGCAGCTCGGCGGCCGGGGCATGGTCCGCGGGCGCGCCCTTCCAGCGGCGCACGGCCTCGCTCACGGCGGGGACGATCTCCTTCGCCTCCTCGATGAAGATCGGGAGGAGGTCGCGGTCCAGGTCGTCCCGGATCTTGCGCTGCTCCTTGCCGGTCTCGAACGGGCCCGCCTCGACGGGTTTCTCGGGCGCGATGGGCGCCGCCGGTTCCACCGGAGGGGCCACGGGTGCGACGGCGACCGGCGGCTCGGCGACGGGCGCGGGTGCGGGGGGAGGGGCGACGGGCGCGGGAGCCGGAGCCTCGGCGACCGGCGGCGGCACCTCGATCACGGGCGCGGCGGCAACGGGTGCCTCGACGATGGGCGCGGGCGGCGCAGCCGCCTCGAGCGCCTCGCGGATCACGCCCGGCATGCGGATGTGCGTGCCTTCTCCGGTCTTGCGCGCCTCGCGCAAGCCTTCGCGCAAGGCTGCGAGCTCGGCGATCATGTCCTCGCGCGGGTACGGCAGGGCCACGCCGCGCAGCGATTCCACCATGGCGGTGAGCGCGTCGACCGCGCCGCGCGTGACCGCGAGGCGGCGGGCGTCGAATTCGGGCGGAAGGTCGATCGCGTCCTGCAGCCATTTCTCCAGCGCATACGCGAGCGCGGCGACGTCGTCGAAGCAGGTCGTGCGCGAGCTGCTGGCAAGCGTGTGCGCGGCCCGCATGAATTCGGAGCTGATGGGATGCGCGGGGTCCGCTTCGAGCTCGGCCATCTGCGCCTGCAGGGTGGCCACGTGCTGCTCCGACTCGCCGATGTAGATCCCGTAGAGAGCGCGCGGCACGACGACCGTGCCCACGACGACGTCCTCCTCGATCGGCTCCGCCTCGGGCGCGGCGGGCTGCGCCGGCGCGGCCGCGGTTGCGGCATCGCCGAAGAGCTCCGCGAGGTCCGGCACGGCGGTGGACGGCGCTTCGACGGGCGCCGGGGGCGCGGGCTCGGCCTTCGCATCGAAGCCGAGCGCGTCGAAGTCGAGCGAGAACGCCTCGGCGGGCGCGGACGCGGCGGGCGCTTCCGCCTCGACCGGAGCCGGCGCCTGCGCCTCGACCACGGGTTCCGGCGCGGCCGGCTGCGGGGCCGGCGCGGGGACCTCGTGATCGCTCTTGAGCGCCTCGGCCTGCCGCAGGAGGTCATTGCCTTCGATCGCGGCGGTGCCGGTCTCCTTCAGCTCTCCCACCCAGCGCTCGAAACCCTCCCGCGCGAGGTCGATGAAGGCGAGGAGCGGCGCGGTCGCGGGCTTCTCCTCCTTCAGCCATTTGTTCATCACCTGCTCGCACTGCCACGCCATCTCGCCCAGCTCGGTGAGCCCGACCATGCGGCCGCTGCCCTTGAGCGTGTGGAATCCGCGGCGGATCGTGGTGAGCGCCTCGCGGTCGTGCGGCGCCTCGCGGCACGCGTCGACGTGGCTCGCGATCGTACCGATCACCTCGCTCGCTTCCTCGAGGAAGATCTCGAGGAGCTCCTTGTCGACCTCCGCGCCGGGCGCGTCGACCAGCTGGACGACCTGGGCCGTCGGCGTCTCCGGGGCCTTCTGCGGAGCCAGGTCCTGGATGGCGCGGAAAACGCCCGTATCCGGGGAGACCGCGTCCTTGATGACCTGCAGGGCCTCCTCGCTCTTGCGCGCGACGGCCGAGTCCGACACGACCGAGGCGTCGCGCTGGAGATCGCCCACCGCCTTCTCGAGGCGCTCGCGCGTATCCGCCGCGGGCTTCTCCTTCCAGTCCTCGTAGAGCGCCTGCACCTTCTGCTTCTGCACGTCGATGTCGAGCGGCGAAACGGTGCCGGTGCGGCGCATCTCGACCTGGGCCTCCGGCTCGGCGAGCCCGAAGCGCAGGAGCGCGGGCATGAGCACCGCGCGCGGCGCGGCCGCGCCTTCCTGGAGCGCCGTGATGAAGAGGCCCAGCGCGGACAGGCCGTCGGCGACCATCTCCGCCGCCTCGCCCTTGCCGTCCACGGAGCCCTCCGCGAACTGCTGCACGCGCGCCATCACGGCGGCGTTCAGCGCGGCGGCGTCCGAGAGCTCGAGGATCATGAGCGCGCCCTGCACCTGCGCGAACTGCGCCGTGAGGTTCTTCAAGTCGCCGCGCTTCGCGTTGTCGCGGAAGTAGCCGTCCAGGACCTGCTCGATGTTCTGCAGGTTCACCTGCACTTCCTGCCCGACCTGGAAGATGAGGAGCTTTTCCTGCGCGCGGCGGGTCATCTCGTCCAGGAGCCCGCCCTCGATCGCGTCGACGGGCGCCAGCGACTCGCCCGCGAGAGCGCTCTTCAGCCGCTCGGCGACGGTCGCGGCCTGGCGCCCGAAGTCGGCGCCCAGGCGCGAGTAGTTCTCGAGCGCGGACTCGAGGAAGAGCATCGCCGTCGCGACTTCCAGCGCCTGGGATTCGGACGGCGGGATCGCCTTCGCCTTGAGGAGCGGCGCCACCTCCGTCAGCCGGACCAGCACGAGCTGGATGTCCCGGTTCGGAAGCTTGCCCGCGCGCTCGGCGAGCACCATCGCCTGCTTCCCGAAGGGCTCGAGCGCGGCGCGGTTGCCGGACGTGTACTTGAGCCAGGCGTCCTTCTGCTGGCCCGTGAGCTCGCGCAGCTCCCGTACCAGGGGCGCCAGCGAATCCTCGTCCGCCGCGCGCGCTCCGCGGTCCGGCACCTCGAGGAGCTGGTCGAGGCGATAGATGTCCTTCAGCTGCGTGATCCGCTCCGCCACCGAGCGCGAGCGTCCCACGACCAGCAGGAGGTCGCGGAAAAGGCGCTCGGGAACCTTCACCGAGCCCTCGATCAGCTGCTTGATCTGCTGGTCGACCTTCACGAAGAGGGGCTTCGTCGTGGGCCCGACCTCGGCGCCGCCGAAGACCAGCGCGTCGAAGAACGCGGCGGCCGCGGTCCAGAACGGCCGGTTGGGCGTCGCGGCCTGCAGCGACTCGATCGATCCCACGGCGCCGTGCATCTGGCGCAGCGCCTCCGAGACGTCCGGGCCCTTCAGCATGCGAAGGAGCCCTTGCTGGTACTGCGAGCGCTGGAGCGCCAGCGCCTTGGAGAGCACCGTATCGTCCAGCGCCGCGGAAGCCGCGAGCGGCGGAAGCGGCGCGGAGAGGTTCGGGTAGAAGAGGTCGCCCTCGTTCGCGTCGTTCTGGCCGCGCGCGCGGTTCAACTCCAGGTACGGCGCGAGGAGCCGCATCGGGTGATCCGGCTGGCCCGCGAGCAGCTGGTCCAGGTACGCGGATAGCGCGGCGATGCCGCGCTTGGCCGCCTCGACCGCGACGCCGAGCCGCGCCGCGTCCTCGGTCTCGAGGAAGCCCACGAGCTTCTCCAGCTCCTCGTTGAAGCGCGTGGCGGCGCCCAGGCCCACCATCGCGAGCGCGCCGGTCGCCTGGTGCAGGTGCGTGAGGATGTACTTGACGGGACCGCGCTCGCCCGGCGCGGCGGCCAGCTTGTCGAGCGTCTCCCGCGCCTGGTTGAGCGAGTGGTCGATCTCGGTCTTGACCCACGTGAGCGGGCCGAGGTCGAAATCGGCGATGGGGTTGGCGGCCATGGGATCTCGGGGGCGGGCGCGGGCGTTCTAGAGCTTGAAGCCGGAGACGGAGCTCTTGAGCTCCTGGGCCACGGCGGCCAGGTCGCGGATGGAGCCGGCGGCCTGCTGCGTGCCGCGCGTCGTCTGCCGCGTGATCTCGAGGATGTCCTGCATGTTCTGGGCGACCTTGTTCGTGGCGCTCGCCTGCGTGTGCGTCGCCTGCGAGATGGTGTTGATGAGCTGCGCGAGGTTCTTCGTCACGTGGTCGATCTCGGAGAGCGCCTGGCCCGCGGCGTCGGAGAGCTTGGCTCCCTCCACCACGCCCATGGTCGACTTCTCCATGGCCGCGACCGCGTCCTGCGTGTCGGCCTGAATCGTCTTCACGATCGCGCCGATCTGCTTGGTCGCCTCGCCCGAGCGTTCCGCGAGCCGCTGCACCTCTTCCGCGACCACCGAGAAGCCGCGTCCCGCTTCACCGGCCGACGCGGCCTGGATCGCCGCGTTCAACGCGAGCACGTTCGTCTGCTCCGTGATGTCCGAGATGAGCTCCACGATCTCGCCGATCTCCTGCGAGCTCTCGCCCAGCCGCTTGATCCGCTTCGACGTCTCCTGGATCTGCTCGCGGATGTCGTTCATGCCCGAGATCGAGCTCTGCACCGCGATGCGGCCCTTGTCCGCCGCGGCGAGCGAGCGCTGGGCCACGCGGGCGCCTTCCTCGGCGGTGGTCGACACCTCCGAGATCGAGCGCGACACCTGCAGCACCTGCGCGGTCGTCTCCTCGATCTCCTTCGACTGCCGCTCCGCGGCGCCCAGGAGCTCGGCGGAGATCGATTGCGCGTGCGCCGTCTTCTGCGTCACCTGCGACGCGGCGTTGGACACGCCCGCGACGAGGGTCCGCAGCTCGTCGATCGTGTAGTTCATCGAGTCCGCGATGGCGCCCGTGATGTCCTCGGTCACCTGCGCGCGGATCGTGAGGTCGCCGTCCGCGAGGTCGCCCATCTCGTTCAGCAGCCGCAGGATCGCCTCCTGGTTCCGCTTGTTCTCCGCCTCGGCCTCGGCCGCGCGGCGGCGCGTGTCCGCGAGGAAGACGACCGCCATGAGGAGGAGCACCACGACGAGGAGCGAGGCGAGCACCGCGACGCCCAGCAGGGCCGCCACGGGCCGCTCGGACGCGAGCGTGGTCTGGAGCTGCGCGACGGAGCCCTGGAGCTGCTCGGTGGCGGTCACCAGCTGCGCGGAAGCCTGCCGCGCGGACACGAGCTTCTGCAGCTCGCGGAGAATCGGGCTCACGTTCTTCTCGAACTGGCCGAACTGCTTCTTGAGATCGCCCAGCATCCCGCGGGCGTCCGGGTCGCGCAGCGCCACGATGCCGAGCGTCTCGTTGCCCGACTCGAGCGCCTTGATGAGGTCGCGCAGGTCGTTCGTGTCCTTGCCGATGAGGAACGGGACTTCCGGATCGATCGTCTCCGAGCCCAGGATCTCCGCGGAGCCGCGCCCGAGGCGCTCGGCGAGGAAGGTGAGGCGGTTCGCCTTCACGACCTGCGTGGGCGGCGAGCCGGACTGCGTCATGAGGCCCGTGAGCTCCTGGGACATGGTCGCCATCTCCTCGGCGCCCACCCGGATCTGCGCGATGTTCTTCGAGAGCGAGATCAGGTCGTTCTGCGCGCCCAGGATCGCCGTCGAGGCGTTGGCGCTCTCCGGCCAGCGCTTGGCGAGGTCGTCCAGGCGCGCGCGAAGGAGGTCGTCCGTGCCGGCGGGCGGCAGGTTCACGTCGAACGCCTGGCCGCCGTTCCGGAGGACGCCCAGGTAGGCCGCGAACTGGTCGCGGCTCGCCTTCAGCTGCGGGAAAGCGATGGCCTGGCCGCGCGCCGCGATGCCCGCGGCCTTCGCGAGGCGCTGCGTGTGGAACTGCATCTCGGACGCGATCGTGAGGTAGGTCGCGTGGCGCGTGCGGACGGTCGTGTCCTGGTACACCACCAGGGCGGTGCCCACGATCAGCAGCAGCGCCGCGGCGCCCAGGATCTGGAGCTGGGTCGTGACCGGCTTCGAGCCGATGAACGGCATGCGGAAGCCCGCGAGGCCGCCGGCCGTCGAACGCGGCTTGGCCGGCTGTCGTGGCGCGGCGGGCGCCGCGGCGCGAGGTGCCGTCGATCCCGGACGGGTCACGGGCCCCCCGGCGGCCGGGATCTTCGTGGCGGTCGAGGTGCTCGTTCCCACCGGCCGCGCGGGCGCCTGCTTCGGCTTCGGCGACCCGATGCGCTTGAACCAGTCGCCGATCGAGGATTTGGGTTTGATCGTTTGTGCTTTCGCCATTTTCTCTCTCCTACGCGCCAACTTCCAGGAACCGCGATTCGCGCGCGAGCGCGGGAAGATCGAGCTCCAGCCAGCGGGTACCGCCCGCGTCGGTGTACACCGCGCCCACCCACGGGGGCGCGTCCATCGGGCGCTCCGCCGGCGCGAACTGCTCCGGGTTGCGCAGTCCCAGCATGCGCGAGACGAGGAGTCCCGCGCCGCCCACGATCCGGTCCGAGACGAGGATCACCCGCCGCTCCATGCCGGGGCTGATCGCGTCGCGCCCCTGGAAGCCGGAGAAATCCACGACGCTGTAGAGGTTGCCCCGCACGTTCGCCACGCCCCGGAACCACGAATGCGTGAGCGGGACCGTCACCGTGGGCGGGACGGGAATCACCTCGCTCACCTGGTGGAGGGCCACGAACCAGTTGTCGCCGCCCACCTGGAATCCCAGCTTCGACGAGAGCGCGGCACGGGTCGCGGCCGTGCGCAGCCGCTCGGCGACCGAGAGCTGGAACTCGCGCAATCCCGTGCGTCGTGCCATCGCCGTCCTAGCTCAGCGCCTTGATCTTCTCGAGGAGGTCGGTCTCCGAGAGCGGCTTGGTGATGTAGTCCTTGGCGCCCTGGCGCAGCCCCCAGATCTTGTCCGTCTCCTGGTCCTTCGTCGTGCAGATGATGACCGGGATGTGCTTGGTCTTCTCCTCGCGCGTGATGGCGCGCGTCGCCTGGAAGCCGTTGAGACCCGGCATCACCACGTCCATGAGGATGAGGTCGGGCTGGTCGCTCTTCGCGCGCTCGATCGCGCTCTCGCCGCTGTCGACCACGAGGACCGTGTACCCCTGCTTCTTCAGCAGCCCCTCCATGAACGCGCGCTCGGTGGGCGAATCGTCCACCACCATGATTTTTCTGATTGCCATCGGGAGCTCCGTTATCTGGGGAAGGGGGGCCGGCTCACGCGGGGCTGCGCTGGGGCAAGTGCTGCTCCACCGCCTTGAGCAGGCTTTCCTTCGTGAAAGGCTTGGTGAGGTACTCGTCCGAGCCGACCATGCGCCCGCGCGCACGGTCGAAGAGGCTGTCCTTGGAGGAAAGCATGATGACCGGCGTCGCGCGGTGCTTGCCGCTCTTCTTGATGAGCGCGCACGTCTGGTAGCCGTCCAGGCGCGGCATCATGATGTCCACGAAGATGAGGTCCGGCTGGTGGTCGGCGATCTTCGCGAGCGCGTCGAAGCCGTTCTCGGCGAGGATCACCTGGCAGCCCGCCTGCATGAGGAAGATCTCCGCGCTCCGCCGGATGGTGTTGCTGTCGTCTATCACCATCACGCGTACGCCCGTGAGGTTCTTGGAATCCGCCACGCTTTCCTCATTCCGGCGCGGCTTCGGCCACGCCCTTCGTCCGATGACGGCAGGGACGCGGACACGTGCCCGGCAGACCTCCCCCGGCATGCCGCGCAGCCGCGATCAATCGAAGCTCAGGTTATCCTTTTTGTCCAGCCTAAACAACCGCTAATCCGTGTCTCTTGAAGCCGTTTCGGAAGATTCCGGGACGGCTCCCCGCACGCTCGGTCCTAGACTTCGACCATCTCGAAATCGTCCTTCCGCGCGCCGCACTCCGGACAGCACCAGCCGGCCGGAATGTCCTCCCATCGGGTTCCCGGGGGAATCCCGTCTTCCGGCCAACCCTCGGCTTCGTCGTACGTGTAGCCGCAGGCAAGGCAACGCCAGGTCTTGTACGGCACGGTGGCCGCAGTGGCGGAAGGCATGGGCGAACGCGGGATCGTTTTTGAGTAGAATTCGAGGGACGCGCGCGCTCCCTGCAGAATCGTAGCGACCCCCGGTTGGCGCGCGCAACGCAGGCCGGGTTTCAAGTGTAACCCCGCCCCGAGCGCCTGCCCTGCGCGCGGGCAAACCGGCCGTCCACATGACCGAATCCCCTGTCTCGCTCCCCGCCGTCCTCACGTTCGCCGCCTCGGACCCCACGGGCGGGGCGGGCCTCCAGGCCGACATCCTCGCCTTGGCGAGCATGGGCTGCCATCCCCTCTCGGTGGTCACCGCGATCACGGTCCAGGACACGACGGGGGTCGAATCCTTCCTCGCGATCGATCCGGACTGGGTGGCGGACCAGGCGCGCTGCGTCCTGGAGGACATGCCCATCGCCGCCTTCAAGATGGGCATGCTGGGCTCGACCGAGATCGTGACGGTGGTGGCCGAGGTGGTTTCCGACTATCCGGACGTGCCCTTGGTGCTGGATCCCGTCCTCGCCTCCGGGCGCGGGGACGAGTTCGCGGGCGAGGACATGATCCGGGCGATCCGCGAGCTCCTCGTCCCCCAGAGCACGGTCGTGACGCCCAACATCATGGAGCTCCGGCGCCTGGCGGGCGAGGACGACGACGACGCGGACCTGGCCGAGTGCGCTCAGGCGCTCCTCGATACCGGGTGCGAGTACGTGCTCCTCACCGGCACCCACGACTCCACGGCGGAGGTCGTGAACACGCTCTACCACCGCGGGGGCGTGCTGCGCGCGGATTCCTGGCAGCGCCTGCCCGGGAGCTACCACGGCTCCGGATGCACGCTCGCCTCCGCCCTCGCGGCGAACCTCGCGCGCGGCATGGAGATCGGCGACGCGGTCTACGAAGCGCAGGACTACACGTGGCATGCCCTCTCCAACGGGTTCCGGCCCGGCATGGGGCAATACCTGCCGGACCGCCTCTTCTGGGCCCGCGAGGACGACGAGGATGGCAAGTAGCCGCGCGCGGCTTCGCGGCCTGTACGCGATCACGCCGGAGACGGCGGATACCGCGAGCCTCGTCGCGCGCGCGCGCCTCGCGCTCGAAGGCGGCGCCCGCCTCCTGCAATACCGCGCGAAGTCGCTCGACCCGGCGACCGCGCTCGACCAGGCGCGCCGCCTCGCGGCCGAGTGCCGCCGCGCGGGCGCCCTCTTCATCGTGAACGATTCGGTCGACCTCGCGCTCGCCGCGGAGGCGGACGGCGTGCACCTGGGCCGCGACGACACGGGCATCGCGACGGCGCGCGCGCGGCTTCCCGCCGGCATCGTCGGCGTCTCCTGCTACGCGGATCCGCAAAGCGCCCGGGCGGCGGCCGCGGCAGGCGCTGACTACGTCGCCATCGGGAGCGTCCATCCGTCGCGCACCAAGCCCGCCGCCGTGCGCGCGCCGCTCGAGGCGATCGCGGCCGCCGGGCGCGCCTCCGGGTTGCCCGTGGCGGCGATCGGCGGCATCACGCCGGCGAACGCGCCATCGCTCGTCCGCGCGGGCGCCGACATGCTCGCCGTCATCTCGGCGCTCTTCGACGCCGAAGACGTCCGCGCGGCGGCCCGCGCCCTCACCCGACCGTTCGACGCGCGAGAAGCGGCGCCGAAGGAGGAAACCCCCGATGTACGAGCGCAGCCGCGCCCTCTTTGAGCGTTCGTCGAAGCTGATCCCGGGCGGGGTCAATTCGCCCGTGCGCGCCTTCCGCGCGGTGGGCGGCGTGCCCGTCTTCATCCGCGAAGGCCGCGGCGCGCGAGTGACCGACGAGGACGGGCGCGAATACGTGGACTACGTGGGTTCGTGGGGCCCGCTCATCCTCGGCCACGCGGACCCGGAAGTCCTCGCCGCCGTGGGCAAGGCGGCCGCGCGCGGGCTTTCGTTCGGGGCGCCCACGGCGCTCGAGCTGGAGATGGCGGAACTCCTCACGTCGGCCCTCCCCTCGATCGAGGAAGTGCGGCTCGTGAGCTCCGGCACGGAAGCGGTGATGAGCGCGCTTCGCCTCGCGCGCGGCTTCACGGGCCGCTCGATCATCGTGAAGTTCGAGGGCTGCTACCACGGGCACAGCGACTTCCTCCTCGTGAAGGCCGGGTCCGGCGCCCTCACGTTCGGCAACCCCACGTCGGCCGGGGTGCCGCCGGAGCTCACCTCGCACACGCTGGTCCTCGACTACAACGATCCCCAGCAGGTGGAGGACGCCTTCCGCCGGTTCGGCGACGAGATCGCGGCGGTGGTCCTCGAGCCGGTCGCGGGCAACATGAACTTCGTGCGGCCCTCGATGGAGTTCATGCGGGGCCTCCGGGAGGCGTGCACGCGCCACGGCACCGTGCTCATCTTCGACGAGGGGATGACGGGCTTCCGCGTGGGGCCGCAGGGCGCGCAGGGAATCTTCGGCATCCGGCCGGACCTCACCACGCTCGGGAAGGTGATCGGCGGGGGGATGCCCGTGGGCGCCTTCGGCGGGCGGCGGGACATCATGGAGCGCCTCGCGCCCGTGGGGCCCGTGTACCAGGCGGGGACGCTTTCCGGAAACCCGGTCGCGGTGAGCGCGGGCCTCGCGACGCTCCGCAGGGTCCTCGCGCCCGGTTTCTTCGATCGCCTGGGCGCGACCACGACGGCGCTGGTGGACGGCCTCCGGCGCGAAGCGGCGGCGGCGGGCGTCGCCTTCAGCGCGGCGAGCCTGGGCGGCATGTTCGGGATCTTCTTCCGCGACCGGCCGCCCGCGTCGTTCCGCGAGGTGATGGAGAGCGACCGCGACGCGTTCGGCCGATTCTTCCACGCGATGCTCGCGCGCGGCGTGTACCTCGCTCCCTCGGCGTACGAGGCGGGCTTCGTCTCCGCGGCGCACGGGAAGGCCGAACTCGAGGCGACCTTCGCCGCCGCGCGGGAGGCGTTTCCCGCCGCCCGGGGCGCGTAGCGTGGCGATCCTGCCTTCGGCCGAACGGCTCGCGGCCTTGGGCCTCGCGATCGCCGGGCTCACGATCCTGGGCCTCGCGTTCCTCGTGCTTTCGGACCTCACGCGCGAAGCCGACCTCCACCGCGAGGTGATCACGGTCCAGCAGGAGCAGGACACGCTCGAGGCGCTTCGCGTGAGGCTGAACGAGCTCGTCTCCGCGGCGCGGCTCGCGGCCGCGACCGGCCAGCCGGCGTCCTTCCGCGCGATCGACCAGCAGGCCGCGGACATCGACGCGCGGCTGGACACCCTGCGATCGTCGGACGAGGCCTCGCTCCCGAGCGTCGAGGCGCTGGTCGGCCAGGCGCGGCTCCTCCTCGTCCATGCGCGATCCGTGGCCCAGGCCCGCGCGAAGGGCGGGGAAGAGGCGGCGTTCGCGGTGCGCGAGACCGAGCGGGTCGCGGCGGACGCGAGTGCCTCGCTCGAGCGCTCGCTCGAGGCGATGACGCGGCGCGTGAACGACAGGAGCTCCGCCCGCATCCGGGTGGGCGAGAGCCTGCGCCGCTACGTCGCGTGGTTCGTGGGAGGCTCCGTCGCCGTGCTGGCCGGGCTCTTCGTCGCGTTCCGCCGCGTGCAGGGCCGCGAGCGCGAGGCGCTGCGCCGGATCGAATGGCTCGCCCATTTCGATTCCGTGACCGGTCTCCCGAACCGCGCGCTCCTCTCGGACCGCCTCGCGCAGGAGACGGCGCGCGCACGGCGCGCGGGAAACACGTTCGCGGTCGTGCTCTTCGATCTCGACGGGTTCAAGGAAGTGAACGACACCTGGGGGCACGCCGCGGGCGACCGCGTGCTCGCGATGGTGGCCGAGCGCTCGCGCAAGTGCGTTCGCGCCTCCGATACCGTGGGGCGCCTGGGCGGCGACGAGTTCCTCGCGGTGCTGCCGGAAGCAACGGAAGAAGGCGCGCTCGCCGTGGCGGAGAAGCTGCGCGCGGCGTTGGGCGAGCCGTACGCGCTCGAGTCCGGCCCCGCGCACGTGGGCGCGAGCCTGGGCGTGGCACTCTTTCCCGCGCACGCCGAGGAGCCGGACCTGCTGCTGAGCGCCGCGGACGCGGCGCTCTACACCGCCAAGCGCGAGGGAAAGGGCCGCGTCTGCCTCGCCGTGCCGGGCGCCGTGCCCCGCGGGCGCGAGCGTCCGCCGCTGCAACGCGCGGCGTCCTGAAGCGCGATTCAGCGCAGTCCGGAGATGTACTCCGCGACCGCCTTCATGTCGTTCTCGGAGAGCTTCGAGGCGACCTGGCCCATCACCGGGTTCGGCCGCGCGCCGGAGGCGAAGGCCTTGAGCCATCCCAGGCTCAGGTCCGGGTACTGCCCCGCGAGGCGCGGGTACTGGGCCGGGATGCCGTGGCCCGCCGCGCCGTGGCATCCCGCGCACGCGGGGACGTCCGTCGCCTTCACGCCGGAGCGCCAGATCTGCTGCCCGCGCTCGGCGAGCGCCTTGTCGTGCGCGAAGTGCCCCACCGGCTTCTGCGACTCGAACCATGCGCCCACGTTGCGCATGTCCTCCGGCGACAGCGGCGCGGCCATCCCCTGCATGATGGGGCTCGGTCGCGCGCCGGACTTGAACGCCGCGAGCTGCGCGGCGATGTAGTCCGCGTTCTGTCCCGCGAGCACGGGATTGGTCGGGACCACGCTGTTGCCGTCCGCGCCGTGGCAGGCCACGCACACGGTCGATGCGATCTGCTTGCCGCGCGCCACGTCCGGTTTCGCGGGCGCCGCGTTTTCCGCGGCCGTGGAAAGGCCTGCGTAAACTAGCACCATGACTCCGGCAAGACCCATCAAAGCGCGCATCGGTGAACCTCGTGAGGAAGAAGCGGGAGGAAAGAAGGCGGGGAAACCCCGGAATTTTACCGTAGCGGACGCTCGCCACGCCACCGGCCCGCTCCCGTTCGCATCCGCGGCCTACACGATGTCCGTGCACGACCCGGCGGCGCTTCCGCCGCCCGGCGCGCCGGAGATCGCGTTCGCGGGCCGATCCAACGCCGGAAAGTCGAGCGCCATCAACGCGCTGGCCGGCCGGCGGCGCCTGGCTTTCGTGAGCAAGACGCCTGGGCGCACGCAGCTCATCAACTTCTTCGCGCTCGAGGGCCGCGCCTTCCTGGTGGACCTGCCGGGATACGGGTACGCCGGGGTGCCGCTCGAGGTCCGGCGGCACTGGGAGCACCTGGTGGGAACGTACGTGGCGGAGCGCGCGTCGCTCGCGGGCGTCGTGATCGTGATGGATTGCCGGCATCCCCTGGGACCGCTCGACCGCCGCCTCCTGGAGTGGCTCCAGGCCGCGGGCCGGCGCACGCACGTGCTCCTCACGAAGGCGGACAAGCTCTCGAAGCAGGCGGCGCGCGTGACGCTCGACCGCGTGCGCTCCGAGCTCGCGAAGCTGCACCCGGCGGCCACGGTGCAGCTCTTCTCCAGCCTCAAGCACGAAGGCGTGCAGGAGGCCGGCCGGGCCGTCGCGGTGCTCGCGGCCGCCGCAAAAAACAAAGCCCCGGCTAAAGGGGAGTAAAGCCGGGGCAAAAAAGCCTTAATTGGGATTAAGGCACCCGCTCAGGGAGGAGAAGCGGGGAAGGAGTAACCCTTCACGCGATAGGAGCGCGGCCGCCATGCTAAAGTTCCCGCGCCTTTCGAAGAATCCGTCATGACCTTTTCCCTCGGCCGCTATCCCTCGCGCCGCATGCGCCGCGGCCGGCGCGACGACTTCACGCGCCGCCTCGTGCGCCAGTCCCGGCTGTCGCCGGACGACTTCATCCTTCCGGTTTTCGTGCGCGAGGGGACGAACGTCGTGGAGCCCGTCGCCTCCATGCCGGGCGTGATGCGCACCAGCGTCGATCGCCTGCTGCCGGTGGCTGAGGAAGCGCTCACATTGGGCATTCCCGCCCTCGCCCTGTTTCCCGCGATCGACTCCGGCGTGAAGAGCGCGGACGCGCGCGAGGCGTTCAACGCCAAGGGCCTCGTCCCGCGGTGCATACGCGAGCTGAAGAAGCGCTTCCCGGAGCTGGGCATCATCACCGACGTCGCGCTCGACCCGTACACGAGCCACGGCCAGGACGGCCTCATCGACGAGACCGGCTACGTGGTGAACGACGAGACCCTCGCGGTGCTCACGAAGCAGGCGCTTACACACGCGGAGGCCGGCATCGACATCGTGGCACCCTCGGACATGATGGACGGCCGCATCGGCGCCATCCGCCAGGCGCTGGACGAGGCCCGCTTCATCCACGTCCGGATCCTCGCATACGCCGCCAAGTACGCCTCTTCTTTCTATGGGCCGTTCCGCGACGCCGTGGGGTCGGGCACGAGCCTCGGGAAGAGCGACAAGAAGAACTACCAGATGGACCCCGGCAACTCGGACGAGGCGTTGCTCGAGGTGGGCCTCGACCTCGAGGAGGGCGCGGACTTCGTGATGGTGAAGCCGGGCCTGCCGTACCTGGACATCATCCGGCGCGTGAAGGACCGCTTCGGCGTCCCGACCTTCGCCTACCAGGTGAGCGGCGAGTACGCGATGCTGAAGGCCGCGGGGGCGCAGGGCTGGATCGACGGGGACGCCTGCATGATGGAAGCACTCCTGTGCCTGCGCCGCGCGGGCGCGGACGCGATCCTGACCTATTTCGCGATCGACGCCGCCCGGCGCCTGCGCTCGACCGCCTGATTCCCGCTTTCAGCCCCGGAGCAGCGCCTCGACCTCGTCGATCCGCGCGCGCTGGGGGCCGTCCGCCGGGTCCCGCCCGGAGCCCGTGCGCTCGTCGTCGCGGTCGAGCACCGTGAGCGTCACCGGGATGCCCTCGACCTCGAGGTGGACCTGCGGCACCTCCTCCATGCGTCCGCCGCGCCGCACCCGGCGGCTGCCCTCCTCGTAGCGGTAGCGGCGGTTCAGCAGGAAGATCGGGAAGGACTTGGGGTCGTCCGTGAAGAGCTGCAGGTTCACGTCCGAGTGCTGGCCCGCGGTGCCGGAGAGCACCGAGCCCACGAGCGCGGGCCGGAAGTCGACGAAGTCGCGCATCACCTTCACCGCGACCTCCCGCAGCCGCCGCAGGTGCGCGGGCTGGTCCTCGCTCTGGTAGAGACCCTGGTACTCGCGCAGCGCCGCCTCGATCTCCCGGTTGTCCGGGAGCAGGTTCGCGTCCTCCAGCCGCGCCTCGCGCGCGGCCTTCGCCTTGGCGGTGGCGTAGTCCCCGATGCCGTCCACGGCCATGAGGCGGGCGGCGATGTTGGCGATTCTGCGGCGCAGGTTCGCGTCGCGGCGGGAGCGGGCTTTGGCCATGAGGGGGAATCCGGCCTCAAAAGATCTGGTTCTTCACTTCCTCGGGGGGACGCCCGTCGCGCGCGAGGGTTCCCTCGCCCACCGGCGGCTGCGACTCCTGGTAGAACCAGTCGAGCACGCGGCTGTGGCCGTCCGGCTCGCGCAGGCCCGTGAGCGGGTCGATGTTCACGGCGACCACGCCCGAAGGCGGCTTGAGCTCCGACTCCGGCACGTCCTTCAGCACCTTCGCCGCGTACGCCATCCACATCGGGAGCGCCGCCTGGCTTCCGGTCTCGTTGTTGCCGAGGCTCGCCGGGGTGTCGAAGCCGATCCAGGCGATCGCGACCAGCCGGCTCTGGAAGCCGCAGAACCAGGCGTCGACATGGTCGTTCGTGGTGCCCGTCTTTCCCGCGAGGTCGCTTCGGCCGAGCGACATCGCGCGGGCGGCGGTCCCGCCGCGGACCACGTCGCGCATGAGGGTCGTCATGATGAAGGCGTTCCGCTCGTCGATCACGCGCTCGGCGTCGACGCCCGCCGTCTCCGGCTTCGCCTGGTAGAGCGACTGCCCGCGGTCGTCCTCGACGCGGGCGATGAACCACGGCTTCACGCGGTAGCCGCCGTTCGCGAAGATGGAATAGGCCGCCGCCATCTGGAGCGGCGTGACCGAGCCCGCGCCGAGCGCCATGGTGAGGTAGGCGGGATGCATCTTGGGATCGAAGCCGAAGCGCTGGATGTAGTCCTGCGCATAGCCGGGCCCGATCGCCTGCAGGAGGCGGATCGACACCATGTTCTTCGACTTCATGAGCGCCGTGCGCAGCCGCATCGGCCCCTCGTACTTGTTGTCGTAGTTGTGCGGATCCCAGAGCTGGCCCCCGGTCTTCGCCGGGTCGATCACGAAGGGCGCGTCGTTCAGCACCGTGGCGGGCGTGAATCCCTTCTCCAGCGCCGCCGAATAGATGAAGGGCTTGAAGCTCGAGCCCGGCTGCCGCCACGCCTGGGTCGCGTGGTTGAACTTGTTCGAGTCGTAGTCGAAGCCGCCCGCGAGCGCGAGGATCGCCCCGTTCCCCGGGTCCATCGAGACGAGCGCCCCCTCCACCTTCGGCAGCTGCGCGATGCTCCAGGCGCCTTTCGCCCCCCGCTCGAGGCGGATGATCGAGCCCGCCCGGATGGCGCGGTCCGGATTCTTGTCGACCAGGGCGTGCGCCGCGAACTTGAGGCCGTCCCCGGTCACGCGGACCTCGTCGCCGCGGCGCATCACGGCCTTCACCTCGCGCGGGGATGCCTCGACCACGACGGCCGCGACCAGGTCGTTCACCGTTTCCCGTTCCTGGAGCGCTTCCTCGACGGCCTCGTCCCGGTCCGTCCCGGGCGGCGGCAGGTCGACGCTTCCCTCCGGCCCGCGGTAGCCGTGGCGGCGGTCGTACTCGAGGACCGCCTGCCGCATGGCCTCGTGGGCCGCCTCCTGGTCCCGGCGGCGGATGGTGGTGTAGACCCTCAGCCCGCTCACGTACGCCGGCTCGCCGTACTGCTCCACGATCGCGGCGCGCGCCATCTCGGCGATGTAGTCCGCCCGCAGCGGGAAGGCCTCCCGCTCGCTCGCGGTGGTGAGGTGGAGCGGCTGGGCGAGCGCGGTCTTGTACTGCTCGTCCGAGATCCAGCCCACGTCGTGCATCCGGCGCAGCACGTAATGCTGCCGCTCGGACGCGCGCTTGGGATTCACGATCGGGTTCTGGCGGGACGGCGCCTGGGGAAGGCCCGCCAGCATGGCCGCCTCCGCCGGGGTGAGGTCCTGGAGGCTCTTGCCGAAATAGACGTTCGCGGCCGAGGCGAACCCGTAGGCCCGCTCGCCCAGGTAGATCTGGTTGATGTAGAGCTCGAGGATCTGGTCCTTGGTGAGGTTCGCCTCGATCTTGAAGGCGAGGAGCACCTCCGAGAGCTTCCGGGCGAGGGTCTTCTCCCGCGTGAGGAAGAAGGTGCGCGCCACCTGCATCGTGATGGTGCTGGCACCCTCGCGGCGGCCCTGGAGGTTCGCCATGGCGGCCCGGACCACGCCACCGAAGTCCACCCCGCCGTGCTGGTAGAACCGGTCGTCCTCGGCGGCCAGGATCGCCGCCTTCATCACGCGCGGCACGTCCTTGATCTTCACGACCGCCCGCTTTTCCTCGCCGAACTCGCCGATGAGGTCGCCTTCCGCGCTGTAGACGCGCAGCGGCACCTTCGGGCGGTAGTCGGTGAGCGCTTCCAGGCTGGGCAGGTTCGGCCACAGCAGCACGACCGTGAGCGCCGCGACCCCGGCTGCGACCAGCGCGAGGGAGGCGGCGATGAGGGCCGGATAGAACCACCAGCGGGAAGTCATCGGTACGGAATGGAGGCGGGGCGCCCGGCGTGGCGCCAAGCAGGGTGCCGGGTGAACAAGGTGTCGCCGCCATTATAGCCACGGGCAGCGCGCGGGGGCCTTCCCATAATTTGCTTTACAGGCCTAGGACTTGTTGCTAGCATCTAAAGTAGATTCTCTGTTTGGGTGCTAACCTTCCACCATGCTTAAAGAAAAATTAGCCGCCCAGTTCGACTTCCTGAAGGCCAAGGCGCCGCCCCTCGTGGGCTGCGACATCAGCTCTTCATCGGTCAAGATGGTGGAACTCGCCGAGCGGGGGCGTAACGTTTACGTGGTCGAGCGTTACTCCATCGAACCCCTGCCGAAAGACACGGTGGTGGACGGCAACATCGCCAACATCGAGGCCGCCGGCGAGGCGATCAAGCGGGCGCACAAGGCGCTCGGATCGCGCATCCGGAACGTCGCCCTGGCCCTCCCCGCCGCCGCGGTCATCACGAAGAAGGTGATCCTCCCCGGCAACCAGCGCGAGGAGGAGATGGAGGTCCAGGTCCAGGGCGAGGCGAACCAGTACATCCCGTTCTCCCTGGACGAGGTGAACCTCGACTTCCAGGTGCTGGGAACGTCCCCCAACAACGAGGACGAGGTCGAGGTGCTCATCGCCGCCTCCCGCAAGGAAAAGATCGAGGACCGCGTCGCCGCGGCGGAAGCGGCGGGCCTGAAGACGATCGTGATGGACGTGGAATCCTACGCCTCCCAGACGGCCTTCGAGCTCATCTGCGGCGGCAATTCCGGCATCTCGGAAAGCGACGTGACCGCCGTCGTGGACATCGGCGCCACGGTCACCCGCGTGACGGTCGTCCACAACGGCCAGACCGTTTACACGCGCGAGCAGCAGATCGGCGGGAACTCCCTCACGCAGGACATCGCCCGGCAGTTCGACATGCCGGCCGAGGAGGCGGAGGCGGCGAAACGCGTGGGCAACCTCCCGGAGAACTACGGGCCGGACGTCCTCCAGCCGTTCAACGAGAAGATCGTGCTGGAGATCCAGCGCGCGCTGCAGTTCTTCTTCACGTCGACCCAGTTCAACAAGGTCGACCACATCCTCCTCACGGGCGGCTGCGCCATGCTCGACGGCCTGGAGGAGATGGTCGCCCAGCGGACCCAGGTCCACACCGTGGTCGCGAACCCCTTCGCGAACATGGCGCTTTCCTCCAAGATCAAGCCGCGCCAGCTCACCATGGACGCCCCGTCGCTCATGGTCGCCTGCGGGCTCGCGATGCGGAGGTTCGACCCGTCATGATCCGCGTCAACCTACTCCCGCACCGCGAGGAGAAGAGGAAGCGTCGCGAGCAGCAGTTCGCGGTCCTCGCCGGCGTCTCCGCCGTCATCGCGCTCGTCGTGGCCGGCGTGGTCTGGCTCTACCTCAACACGCAGGTCGAGCAGCAGAAGCAGAACGTCGCGTTCATGAAGACGGAGATCGCGAAGCTCGACAAGCAGATCGAGGAGATCCGGAAGATCCGCGAGGAGACCGCGTCGCTGCTGGCCAAGAAGCGCGTGGTCGAGAGCCTGCAGGCCAACCGCTCGGAGCCCGTCCAGCTGCTGGACCAGCTGCTGCGCCAGCTACCGGAGGGCGTGTACCTCAAGCAGATCGCGCAGAAGGGCACCAAGGTCAACATCATGGGCTACGCGCAATCGAACGCGCGCGTGTCCACGCTCATGCGCAACCTCGGCGCCTCGCCCTACCTCGAGAACCCGGAGCTGGTCGAGATCAAGGCCGTGCCGTCGCCCGACAAGGGGGGCAGCCGCGTGAACGAGTTCAACATGAACATCTTCATCAAGCGCGCGCAGCCCGAAGGCGCGCCCGCGGGCGCGGGCAAGGGCGCGGCCAACACGCCGGCGGGGAAGAAATGAGCCTGATCGACGACCTGCGCACCCTCGACCCCAAGCAGCCGGGGAACTGGCCGTGGCCGGTCAAGGCCGGCGCCTTCGTCCTCGTGTTCGTCGCGATCCAGGTCGCGGCCTACTTCATCTTCTGGCAGTCGCAGTCCGAGGAGATCGAGAGGGGCCGCCAGGAAGTGGAGAAGCAGAAGGTGACCTTCCTCGAGAAGAAGAAGCTCGCCGTGAACCTCGAGGCGTACAAGCAGCAGCGCGTGGAGATCGAGCAGGCGTTCGGCGCGCTCCTGAAGCAGCTCCCGAACAAGAGCGAGATGGACGCGCTCCTCATCGACATCAACCAGGCGGGCCTAGGCCGCGGCCTCGCCTTCGAGCTCTTCCGCCCCGCCGAGAAGGAGAACTTCACGGAGTTCTACGCGGAGCTGCCGGTGAACATCAAGGTCACGGGCAACTACCACGACCTGGGGGCCTTCGCGAGCGACGTGGCGAAGATGCCGCGGATCGTGCTCCTCACGGACCTGAAGATCGATCCCCCGAAGGACGGCACCCTCACCATGGAGGCGGTCGCGAAGACCTACCGCTACCTGGACGAGGAGGAGATCGCGAAGCAGCGCTCCGACCAGAAGGGCAAGAACGCCAAGCCGGGAGCCAAGAAATGAAGCGCCTCCTGGTGCCGCTCGCCGTGGTCTGGCTCGCCGGCTGCAGCTCGGACATCGACGACCTCAAGCGGTTCGTGCGCGAGTCGGACAAGCGCGTCCCGCCGAAGATCGACCCGCTTCCCGCGGTGAAGCCGTTCGAGCCGTTCACGTACGAGGGCTTCGACCTGCCGGACCCGTTCAAGCCCCGCAAGCTCTCCGCGCCCAAGGAAGGGGCGGGCGGCGGCCTCGCACCCGACCTGAACCGGCGCAAGGAACCGCTCGAGGCGTTCCCGCTCGAGCAGCTGAAGATGGTGGGCACGCTTTCCCAGGGCAAGGACACCTACGCCCTGGTGCGCGCGGACAAGACGCTCTACCGCGTGAAGAAGGGCAACTACATGGGCCAGAACTTCGGGCTCATCACGGATGTGACCGAGAACGAGATCAAGCTGAAGGAAATCGTCCAGGACAGCGCCGGTGATTGGGCCGAGCGGCAGAGCGTTCTGCCGCTTCTGGAGGAAACCGGCAAAGGGGAAAAGAAATGACAACGTCGCTCCGCATTCCCATTCCCGCACGGCTCTGGGCCGGGCTCGCCGCGTTCGCGTTGGCGCTCGCCACGCCCCTCGCCTGGGGACAGGGGGCGAAGAACGCCGTCGAATCGATCGACTTTTCCTCGGTGCAGGGCGGGAAGATCGTCGTGCGCATCGGCATGCGCGAGCCGCTCCAGGCGGCTCCGCAAGGCTTCGCCGTGACCAACCCCCCGCGCATCGCGATCGACCTCCCGGATACCGTGAACGCGATGAGCCGCAACCACCTGGAAGCGGGCGAGGGCGACCTGCGCAGCGTCACGCTCGTGCAGGCGGGCAGCCGCACGCGCCTCGTGATGAACCTCACGCGGAACCTCCCGTACACGCAGGCCGTCGACGGGAAGCAGCTGGTCGTCACGCTCGAGGGGAGCGCCGCCGCGGCCGCGCCGACCGCCAACGCGCCGGCCGCCGCCTCCACCACCTTCGCCGAGGCGGTCGCCGGCTCCGGCACGCGCTACACCGTGCGCGACGTCGACTTCCGCCGCGGCAACATGGGCGAGGGCCGCATCGTCGTGGACCTCTCGTCCGCCAACGTCGGCATCGATATCCGCCAGCAGGGCCGGCAGGTGCTGGTCGACTTCGTGAACACGGACGTCCCGCCGAACCTCGTGCGCCGCCTCGACGTGAGCGACTTCGCGACGCCGGTGCGCTACGTCGACACGTTCGTCCAGGGCGGCAACGCGCGCATGGTCGTCGACCCGCGTGGCCTCTGGGAATACTCGGCCTACCAGACCGACAACCAGTTCATCCTCGAGGTGAAGCCGGTCAAGGAAGACCCGAACCGCCTCGTGCAGAGCGCCACGCCCGGCTACGCGGGCGAGAAGCTCTCGCTCAACTTCCAGAACGTCGAGGTCCGCGCGGTGCTGCAGGTGATCGCCGACTTCACGGGCCTGAACATCATCACGAGCGACACCGTCGGCGGGAACCTCACGCTCCGGCTGAAGGACGTGCCCTGGGACCAGGCGCTCGACATCATCCTGCAGGCGAAGGGCCTCTCGAAGCGGAAGAACGGGAACGTCGTCCTCATCGCCCCGACCGACGAGCTCGCCGCCAAGGAGAAGCTCGCGCTCGAGGCACAGGCCGCGGTCTCGGACCTCGAGCCCGTGCGCACCGAATCCTTCGCGCTCTCGTACGCCAAGGCCGAGGACCTGCAGAAGCTCCTCACCAACAAGGAGCAGAAGATCCTCTCCAAGCGCGGCACGGCCACGATCGACGAGCGCACGAACACGCTCTTCATCCAGGACACGGGCGGCCGGCTCGAGGAGGCCCGCCGCCTCGTCCAGCAGCTCGACGTGCCGGTGCGCCAGGTGCTGATCGAGGCCCGCATCGTGATCGCGGACGACAAGTGGGGCCGCCAGCTCGGCGCGCGCTTCGGCACGCAGTCCGGCTTCAACACCAGCAACTACAACGTGGGCGTCTCCGGCACGCTCCTCGACACCGCGACGCCGGTGCCGGGCAACCCGAACTCCCGCGGCTCGTCCACGATCGTCGACCCGACGCTCGGATCGATCTTCCGCTCCGGCCTCCCGACCGGCGCGCAGCCCGAGCAGCTGAACGTGAACCTGCCGGTGGTGGGCGCGGCCGGCCAGCTCGCCCTCTCGATCCTGAACCTCGGGAGCGGCAACCTCGTGAACGTCGAGCTCTCCGCGCTCGAGGCGGACAACCGCGGCAAGGTGGTCTCCAGCCCGCGCGTGATCACGGCCGACAAGAAGAAGGCGATCATCTCGCAGGGCACGGAGATTCCCTACCTCACGGCGGCGGCGAGCGGCGCGACCACGGTGGCCTTCAAGCCCGCCGTGCTCCAGCTCTCGGTCACCCCGCGCATCACGCCGGACGACCGCATCATCATGGACCTCGAGGTGAAGAAGGACTCCCTCGGGCAGCTCATCAACTCGTCGGCCGGCCCCGTGCCCACGATCGACACGAAGAACGTGACGACCCAGGTCCTCGTCGACAACGGCGACACGATCGTGATCGGCGGGATCTTCGAGCAGACGACCCGGACCACGGTGGACAAGGTCCCGTTCCTCGGCGACGTCCCGCTGCTGGGATTGCTCTTCAAGCGCACGGTGAAGCAGGACGACAAGACCGAGCTCCTGATCTTCGTCACGCCCAAGATCGTGAAGGACACGCTGACCGTGCGCTAGG
>DATAMY010000056.1:0-25819 GCA_036266535.1 Usitatibacter sp.
CTCATGGAGAACAAAATGAACAAGCGCCTCGCAGTCGCCCTCGCCGTCGCCGCCGCCTTCGCCATTCCCGCCGCCCAGGCCGGCACGGCCGCCCCGACCTTCAACGTGACGGTCACCCTCACCTCGAAGTGCCAGGTCACCACGGCACCCACGGACGTCGCCTTCACCTACACCTCCTTCCAGGCCACCGCCGCCACGGCGAGCTCCACGTACGGCGTCAAGTGCACGAACACGCTGCCGTACACGATGACCCTGGACAACACCGCGACCAACACCGTCGCGGGCTTGACCTACGCGATCGCGCTCTCGGCCGCGAGCGGCACGGGCAACGGCGCGGCGCAAAGCTACACGATCAACGGCACGATGGCCTCCGGCCAGGGCGGCACCTGCGCGCTGGGCTCCTGCTCGGGCACCGAAGGCCGGACCTTGACCATCACGTACTGATCCACGACCATTGGGCGAGGGAGGAAGTCGATGCAGGTCGCGAAGGCCACGGGGTGCGCTCGCACCCCCTGGCGCAGGGGATGCCGGGTGGGCGCTTTCGCGCTCGCGCTGGCGACGACGGGAGCGTGGGCCGGCCAGGCCTCCGCACCCTTCGCCGTCACGGTGAACCTGCGCACGGGGCCTGAGACCGGAACCTGCCAGACGACCCCCGAGTCGCCCGCGCGGCCCTCGATCGTTTCGATCGATTGCCACGCGAAACCCCTGGAACCTGCCGCCGTGCCGAGCGCTCCACTGCCTCGCGCCGACGGGAGGGCATTCCGATTCGTGATTCCCACGGGACGCGGCGACGAGCGCTACGGCGGCGTCGATCTCTATGCCGGAACCGGAACCATCACCTCCTGGCGCGTGGTTCACCTCTCCGACTGGGACTATCTCGAAATGACGGTCGGCTGGTGATCCCCGTGCGGCACACGAGAAGGGGCGCCATCCTGAACACTCGAATCCTAGCCGCGGGCGCCATCGCCGCGGCATGCTGCTATGCGACCTCCGCCCTGGCGGGGGTCTTCTCCGTGACGCCCGTGCGCATCTTCATGGCGCCGCGGGACCGCGCCATCGCCGTCACCGTCACCAACGAGGGCGACGACGAGCTGGTCATGCAGGCCGATATCTACACGTGGAAGCAGAAGGCCGACGGCACGGACGACCTCGCGCTCTCGGACGACCTCATCCTCTCGCCGCCGATCCTCAAGATCGCCGGCAAGTCGCGCCAGGTCGTGCGGCTCGCGGCGGTGAGCCCGCCCGCGTCGCCCGACCAGTCCACCTACCGCATGGTGCTGCGCGAGATCCCGGAGGCGCACGCCGCGGACAAGAAGGTCCAGCTCCAGATCGCGCTCGCCTTCTCGCTGCCGGTCTTCATCACGCCCGCGGCCGCGAAGCGCCAGCTCGATTGCACCGCGGCGCGCTCCGCCCCCGACACCGTCTCCGTGCGTTGCGCCAACAAGGGCAACGCCTATGCCCAGGCGCGCGAGGTCACGCTCGTGGGCGCGGACGGGGCGAAGATCGCGGGCCTCGAATCGGCCGCCTACATCCTTCCCGGCATGACGCGCACCTACGCGATCAAGCGCGATGCCGGGCCCATTCCCTCCGGCCCCGCGAAGGTCGCGGTGAGCTTCGATGACGGCACGTCGCAGTCGTACGATGTGACCGTCGGGGACTGAAGCGGCCATGGGCCGGCTCGCATGCCGAGCCCTCGCCGCCGCGGCCCTCGCCCTCGCCATGACGCCGGCGCTCGCGCTGACCCCGCCGGCGGCCCTCACCGGGCCGAACGCGCCGAAGCTGATCCCGCTGGAAGTGATCGTGAACGGCGCGAAGAGCGGGACCTGGCTCCTCCTCGAGCGCGAAGGCGGCCTCTACGCGCCGCAGGACGCCTTCGAGGAGTGGCGCCTCCAGCGCCCGATGAGCGCGGACACGATCGAGTTCCGCGGCCAGACGTACTGGCCGCTCTCGGCCGTCCCCGGCTTCAAGGCGAAGGTCGACTACGCCCAGCAGTCGGTCTCCCTCGCCTTCTCTCCGCAGGCCTTCGCGGCGCTGCGCATCTCGCGCGAGCTGGGCGAGCGCCCGAAGACGGGCCCCGTGCTCCCCAGCTTCTTCGTGAACTACGAGGCCAACGCGACCGAGACCCGCCCGCGCAACGGCGCGGAGCTTCGCGACGTGGGCGTCCTCCAGGAGTTCGGCATCTCGAACGGGTGGGGCGTCCTCACCTCGAGCGGGCTCGCGCGGAACCTCGCGGCCGACCCGCAGCTGCCCGCCCGCCGCTGGGTCCGGCTGGAGAGCACGTTCACGCGCGATTTCCCGGACCAGAACCGGACGCTGCGCGTGGGCGACACCACCACCCGCTCGCCGATGTGGGGAAGGGACGTCTATTTCGGCGGCTTCCGCTACGGCACCAATTTCGCGCTGACGCCGGGCTTCGTGAGCCAGCCGCTCCCGGCGATCTCCGGCCTTTCCGCGGCGCCTTCCACGGTCGAGCTCTACGTGAACGACGTCCTGCGGCAGGTCTCGAACGTCCCGACCGGGCCTTTCGCCATCGACAACCTTCCCGTCCTCACCGGCAACGGCGAGGCGCGGCTCGTGGTCCGCGACCTCCTGGGCCGCGAGACGGTGATCGTGCAGTCGTTCTTCACCACGAGCCAGCTCCTCGCCAAGGGCCTGGACGACTGGAGCGTCGAGGGCGGCTCCGTGCGCCGCGACCTGGGCGTCGAAAGCAACCACTACGACAAGGGATTCGGCGCGGCGACCTGGCGCCACGGATTCACGAACTCGGTGACCCTCGAGGGCCGCGGGGAGGCGGGCAGCCGGTTCGGCCTCCTCGGCGGCGGCATCGTGGCGAGCCTGCCGTGGCCGATCGTCGCGAAGATGGCGCTCGCCGCGAGCGACGACCGCGGGAGGTCCGGGGGCCTGTGGCTCACCGGGCTCGAGTACGCCGGCAGCCGACTGAGCGCTTCTCTCCAGGCGCAGGGCGCCTCGCGCCGCTTCCGGCAGGTGGGCCAGGACCCGGACGTCGAGCCCGCGATCAAGCTGCAGGTCGCGGGGAACGTGAGCTACTACACGGAGAAGCTGGGCACCTTCGGCTTCGGCTTCGCGACCATCCGCCGCTTCGACGTGGACAAGATCACCACGGTTTCCGCCAACTACTCGATGCGGGTGGGCGCGGGCGGCACGATCGCCGCGACCGCGAGCCGCGCGATCGACGGCGGCAGCGGCACGTCGGTCGCGTTGAACTACATCGTCCCGCTGGACCAGTACCACGTGGCGACGGTCACCTCGAACACGCGCACCGGGCAGCAGGACCTCTACGCGAGCGTCTCCGGTACGCCGCGTCCGGACTCGAACATCGGTTGGCGCGCCCTCGCGGGGCAGCTCCAGGACCACGGGCACGCCGAGGGCGGCCTCTACTACTTCGGCGCGCACGGGAACCGCACCATCGACGCGGTGGCCTCCGCCGACCAGTCGACCGTGCGGCTGGGCGCGAACGGCGGCCTCGTCTTCGCGGACGGACGCCTCTTCGCCACGCGCCGGCTGGAGGATAGCTTCGCGATCGCGGAGGTCCCGGGATACGGCGACATCGGCATCGGCCTGGGCAGCAACGTCCTCGCGCACACCGACGCGGACGGGATCGCGATCGTGCCGCAGCTCCTTCCCTACCAGAACAACCCCGTGCGGCTCGATCCCAAGGAGCTCCCGGTGAGCGCCGAGCTCGACACCATCGAGATCAACGCGGTGCCCGCGTGGCGGAGCGCCGTCAAGGTGAAGTTCCCGGTGAGGAGCGGCCGCGGGGCGCTCGTGAAGATCGCGCTGGAGGACGGGAGGATCGCCCCGGCCGGCGCGACGGTGCACATCGAGGGCGACAAGGAGGAGTTCTACGTTGCCCGGCGCGGCGAGGCGTACCTCACGGGCCTCGAGCCGGACAACCACCTGGTCCTCAACTGGAACGGCGAGCAATGCCGTTTCGACGTGAAGCTTCCGCCGCCGGACAAGGACAAGATCCCGCGGCTGGGGCCCTTCACCTGCAAGGGAGTCCCGAAATGAAAACCATCCTGCGCGCCTGGCTCCTCGCCTGCGCGCTCCTCGCCCCCGGCCTCGCGTCGGCGGCCTACAGCTGCACGATCTCCTCCGGCGGTTTCTCGTCGATCTACGTGGCGTCCTCGCCCACGACCACCATCGTGCAGACGAGCTTCACGATCACGTGCACCCGGGCGCTCGCCGACGCGACGACCATGAGCTACTCGGTTTCCGCCGACAACGGCGCCAACTCCCAGGGCACGCACAACCGGGCGACGTTCGGCGCATCGCGCATCAGCTACGACCTCTTCAAGGACTCGGCGTGCGGCACGCAGTGGCGCGGTCCCCAGACGATCTCGGGCACGCTCAATTTCTCCGGCAGCACGTCCGCATCCGCGACGGTGCAGTACTGGGGTTGCATCACGGCGTCCCAGACGGGACTCCCGGCGGGCACATACACCGATTCGGTGAGCATGACGCTCACGTACGGGAACCTGAACAGCACGGCGACCACGTCGGCGGGCGTCTCGATCACGACCAACCCGGTGTGCAACCTCACCACCCCGCCCAGCGACATCGTGTTCAGCTACGTGGCCTTCGGGCCGGTCGCGAACGCGAGCACGAGCTTCGGCGTGACCTGCACGAGCACGCTTCCGTACACGATGGCGCTGGACGCCACGAGCGGGACGGTCCTCGGCGTCAACTACACCCTCGCCTTGAGCGCCGCGAGCGGCTCGGGCAGCGGAACGCTGCAGACCTACTCGATCAACGGGAGCATCGCCGCGGGCCAGCCGGGGACGTGCGCGACGGGCTCGTGCGCCGCCTCCCAGCCGCGCACGCTCACGATCACGTACTGAAGGACGGTCAGCGGAGGGCCGCGATCAGCGCCGGAATTGCGCGAGCACGGAGGAGGTCCATGTGAGCCGCTCGATGAGCGTCCTCAGGAATTCGCGGTTGAACCGGAGCTGGCAGCCTTCGGAGAGCGATTCGAGGTGCGTCGACTGGATCTTCAGGAGCTGCACCTCCGAGACCGAGATGATCGAGGCCGAGCGGCGCGCCCGGTCGCCCGAGAGATACGCCATCTCGCCGAAGCAGTCGCCTTCCTTGAGGACGTTCAGGAGCTTCCCGTCCTTCACGACCTTCACCTGGCCGCCCACGATGATGAAGAAGGCCTGGCCGATCTCGCCCTCGAGGAGGAGGTTCTCGTCGCGCGAATGCGTCTCCCAGACCGCCCCGCGCAGCACCTCCCAGAGCTCCGCGTCGCGGAACTCGCGGAAGAAGGGAAGCGAGCGCAGCTTGTTGAACTTCTCGGTCGAGCTGATCTCGTGGGAATAGCGCTCGAGCTGCGGGAAGGTGTTCGCGAGCTCGCTCGCCATCTCGAACCAGGACCCGTAGCGCACCTTCGGGTCCTTGTGCATGGCCTTCTTCACGATCTCGACCAGCTTTTCCGGGAGGTCCGGCCGCAGCGACTCGATCGGCACCGGGTCCTCGTTCAGGATCTTGTTGATCATCGCGACCGAGTTCTCGGCGCGGAAGGGAAGCTTCCCCGTGAGGAGCTCGTACATCACGACGCCCAGCGAGTAGATGTCCGACTGGACGTTGGGGCCTTCCTCGTTGATCTGCTCCGGCGACATGTACGCGGGCGAGCCCAGGAAGCCGTCGATCTGCGTGTGCGTCGCGTGCGAGATCTTCGCCGTGCCGAAGTCGCTGATCTTGATGTCGTCGCGGTCGGAGAGGAGGATGTTCGCGGGCTTGATGTCGCGGTGGATCACGCCGTTCTGGAAGGCGTAGTCGAGCGCGCGGCACATCTTGAAGGTGACGAGCACCGCCTGGCGCACCGGGAGCAGGTTCGTCTCCGTGCAGAACTTCTTGAGCGATCCGCCGGGGACGTACTCCATCACGATGTAGCGCTGGTCGCCGTCGACCACCGCGTCGAAGACGCCGACGATGTTCGGGTGGTTCAGCTTCCCGGCGAGCGAGGCTTCGTTCAGGAAGAGCTTCTCGAAGCGCTTCGCCTCCTCCTCGCCCATGTCCGCGTCGCTCTTCGCGACCTTGATCGCGACCTTCCGGTCGTTGAACGGGTCCTCGGCGAGGTAGACGTCCGCCGAGGCGCCCTGTCCGAGCTCGGAGAGAACGCTGTACTTGCCGATCTTGTGTGGGCGCTCGGGCACGGCGGCGGGGGAGTGGCGCGCGAATGGCGCTTTCGCGGCAGTTTAACCGATTGGACCCTCCGTCGTCCCCGCGAAGGCGGGGACCCAGCATGGATTCCCGCCTTCGCGGGAATGACGATTCTTGGCTACTCGCGCGCGACCACGATCTGCCGCGCGATCGCCGCGAAGGATTCCGGCCGCGGATCGTCGACCGCCACCGGCGGGGCCGAGGCCGCCTCGCGGTAGTTGCGCACGAGCGAGCGGTGGTAGGCGGGATCGTAGTGGCTCTCGAGGAGGTCCGCCACGAGCGCGTTCCAGTCGCCGCTGCGAAGCTGCGCGATCCACGCGTCGATCCGCCCGGCGCCGTGGAGCGGCACGAGGCAGCGCAGCTTCTCCGCGAGGAGCTCCGGGTCCGAGAGGAAATGCGCGTAGTCCTCGAGGAGGAGCGCCACGCGCGTCGATTGCGAGGCCTCCAGGCGGAGGCACGGCGAGGCGCGCATGCGCTCGATGAGGCGCTCCGGCACGCGCAGGTCTCCCACCTTCCGGCTCTCCGACTCGACGTACACCGGCCGCGCCGGATCGAAGCCGGAGAGCGCGGTCCAGATCGCCGTCTCGAACGCCTTCTGCGAGGGCTGGGGCGCATCCGGCAGCTCGCCCAGGACGCTCCCGCGGTGGGCGGCCAGCACCTCGAGGTCGAGCACCTGGGCGCCCGCCTTCGCGAGCGCCTCCAGGAGGCGGCTCTTGCCGGTCCCGGTGGCGCCGCAGATCACCCGGAAGCGGACGCGCCCCGGGAGCGTCTCCAGGTCCGCGACCACCTGCCGGCGAAACGCCTTGTAGCCGCCGTCCAGCCGCGCCGCGTTCCACCCGACCTGGCGGAGCACGTGGGTGAGCGAGCCGGAACGCCCGCCCCCGCGCCAGCAATAGACGAGCGGGCGCCAGTCGCGGGGCTTCGCCGCGAAGCGCTCCTCGATCGCGCACGCGATGTTCCGGGCGGCGATGGGCGCTCCCAGCCGCTTCGCCTCGAAGGAGGAGCGCTGTTTGTAGACGGTGCCCACGAGCGCGCGCTCCTCGTCGTCCAGCACCGGCGCGTTCACGGCGCCCGGCAGGTGATCCTCCGCGAACTCCGACGGGCTCCGTGCGTCGATCACCGCGTCGAACGCGCGGATCTCGGCGAGCGTGAGCGGCGTCGCGACGACGGCGTCCGGGCGCTCGCGGTGGAACGGCAGCTCCGTCACCGGGCGCCCTTCCGGAGGAGCGGGTCGAGCGTCGCCCACACGTTCTCGAGGATGCGCGGCTGCGCGGCCGCCGTGGGATGGAGCCGGTCCGCCTGGAAAAGCTCGTCGTGCTCGACCACGCCGGCGAGGAGGAAGGGCACGAACGGCACATGCTCCTTCCGCGCGATCGCCGGATAGAGCTCCCGGAACTCGCGTGCGTAATCGATGCCATAATTCGGCGGAATCATGATGCCCACGAGCACGGGCTGGGCACGCGAGCGCCGCACGAGCGCGATCATGCGCTCGAGGTTCGCGCGAATCGCCGCGATCGGCTGTCCGCGCAATGCGTCGTTCGCCCCCAGCTCGATCAGCACGATCGCAGGCCGGTGCCGCTCGAGCTCCGGCGGAAGGCGGCTCAATCCGCCGGCCGTGGTTTCCCCCGAAACGCTCGTGTTCACGACTTTCCACGGCGGGGCCGCCTTCGCGAGGCGCTCGGCGAGGAGGCTCACCCAGCCCTCCTGCTCGGAAAGGCCGTAGGCGGCGGAGAGGCTATCGCCGAAGACCATGACGGTGCCGGCGGCGAAGGCGGGTGCCGCGAGGAAGAGGAGCGCGGCGGCGGCGAGCGCGCGCAGGAAGGCGAGGGGAGGGATCAATTGCAGGCGGAATCGGCGGCGAAGAAGGCCATTGTGACGGCAGAGGGCGTGACCAAACAAGTCGCGACGCCGGACCACGTCCTCACCATCGTCCGCGGCGCGACCTTCGAGGTCGCCGCGGGCGAGGCCGTCGCGATCCTGGGCGCCTCCGGGTCCGGCAAGTCCACGCTGCTCGGATTGCTCGCGGGGCTGGACGTTCCCACGGCGGGGCGCGTGCGGATCGACGGCGAGGACCTCTTCGCCCTGAACGAGGACGGCCGCGCGAGCCTGCGCGCCCGCATGGTGGGATTCGTCTTCCAGTCCTTCCAGCTCCTCCCGGCCTTGACCGCGCTGGAGAACGTCATGCTGCCGCTCGAGCTCGCGGGCATTTCCGGCGCGGCGGCGAGCGCACGCGAAGTGCTGGGCCGCGTGGGCCTCGCCGAGCGCCTGGGGCACTATCCGCGCCAGCTCTCCGGCGGCGAGCAGCAGCGCGTGGCGGTCGCGCGGGCGTTCGTGACGCAGCCGCGGCTCCTCTTCGCGGACGAGCCCACGGGCAACCTCGACTCCGCGACGGGCGAGCAGGTGATCGGGCTCCTCTTCGGGATGAAGCGCGAGCGCGGCACGACGCTCGTGCTCGTCACCCACGACGCGGACCTCGCCCGGCGCTGCGACCGGCGGATCCACATCTCCGCGGGGGAAATCACACATGAGGATTAACCACAGATGAACACGGATGAACACAGATAGAGCGGGCGTTGATTTGGACCTCGGTGCCGATCTCGTGCACGGGCCATCTGTGTTCATCTTTGTTCATCTGTGGTTTCTCACGGTGGGAAGCGCGGCGTGAAGAACCTGAAGCTCGCCTTGAGGATGCTCCGCCGCAATTCGTCCGCGGGCGACCTGCGCGTGCTCCTCGTCGCGGTGTTCATCGCCGTGGCGAGTGTCACGACCGTCGGGTTCTTCGCCGATCGCGTCCAGTCCGCGCTCGACCGCCAGGCGAACGAGCTCCTGGGCGGCGATCTCGTGGTGATCGCGGACCATCCCATTGCGCCCACGTTCGCGCAGGATGCGCGGCGCGAGGGGCTCGCGGTCGCGACGGCGCAGACCTTCCCCAGCATGGTGTCCGCCGCCGCCGGCGTGAACCTGGCCGAGATCCGGGCCGTGTCGCCCGACTTTCCGCTGCGCGGGCGCATCCGCATCGCCTCCGCGGTCGGCGCTCCCGAGCGGCCGGCGACGGAAGCGCCGCGACCGGGAACCGCGTGGATCGCGCCGGCGCTCGCCGCGCGGCTGGCACTCCACGTGGGCGATCGGCTCAAGGTTGGCCGCGCCGAGCTCACCGTGGCCCAGATCATCGCGCGCGAGCCGGACAGCGTGCTCGAGTACTTCGGGATCGCGCCGCGCGTGCTCATGAGCGAGGCGGACCTCCCCGCGACCGGGTTGATCCAGGTGGGAAGCCGCGTGGGCTATCGGCTGCTCGTCGCGGGCGACGACAAGGCGGTGGCCCGTTTCCGCGCGGCGGAAGCGCCGCGCATCGGCCGCGGCGAGCGCATGGAGGGCGTGCGCGACGCGCGAAGCGAGGTCCGCACCGCGCTCGAGCGCGCGCAGCGCTTCCTCGGCCTCGCCTCGCTCCTTTCCGTGGTGCTCGCCTCCGTCGCGGTCGCGCTCGCGGCCCGCCGCTTCATCGAGCGCCAGGTCGATGCCGCGGCGATGATGCGCTGCCTGGGTGCGAGCCAGGCGGACATCTTCGCGCTCCACGCGTGGCAGTTCGCGCTCCTCGGCATCGCCGGCTCCGCGCTGGGCTGCGCCGCCGGGTACGCGGTGCAGGCGCTCCTCGCGCATTCGCTTTCCTCCTTCTTCACCGTGGCGCTTCCGCCACCCACCGCGTGGCCGGCGCTCCGCGGAGGGGTGATCGGGCTCGTGCTGCTGCTGGGCTTCACGCTCCCGCCGCTCCTGAGGCTGCGCGGCGTCTCGACGCTGCGTGTGCTACGTCGCGACATGGCCGTCGCGGAGCCGGGGGCCGTGGGCGCGTTCGCGTTGGGGCTCGCGTCGCTCTCGGCGTTGATCGCATGGCAGGCGGGCGACCTCAAGCTCGCGGCGATCGCGCTCGCCGGCTTCGCGGGCGCGCTCGCCGCGGCCGCGCTCCTGGGCTACGCGATGATCCGGCTGGTCGCCCGCGCGCGCGAGGCGGCGCACGGACCGTGGCGTTACGGGCTCGCGAACCTTCGCCGGCGCACGGGCGGAAGCCTCGCGCAGATCATGGCGCTCGGCATCGGGCTCATGGCGATGCTGATGCTCACCCTGGTGCGCGGCGAGCTCATCACGCGCTGGCAGGAATCCATGCCGCCGGACATGCCGAACCGCTTCGCGATCAACGTCCAGACCGACCAGCTCGCCGCGGTGAAGGCGTACTTCGCCGGCATCCGCCTCGCCACCCCGGACCTCTATCCGATGGTGCGCGGGCGCCTCATGGCGATCGACGGCCGGGCCGTGTCGCCGGCGGGCTACGGCAACGAGCGCGCGAAGCGGCTGGTCGAGCGCGAGTTCAACCTCTCTTGGGCGGATCGCGCGCGGGCGGACAACCGGGTGGTCGCCGGGCGCTTCTGGAGCCCGGGAACGCGCGATCCGCAATTCTCGGTGGAGGAGGGACTCGCGAAGACGCTCGGCATAACGGTGGGCACGACGCTCGATTTCGACGTCGCGGGCACGCGCTTCAAGGCGCCGGTCACGAGCCTGCGCAAGGTCGAGTGGGACTCGTTCAAGCCCAACTTCTTCGTGATCGCGACACCCTCGCTCCTGGACGGCTATCCCGCGAGCTGGATCACGAGCTTCCATCTGCCCGCGGCGCGGGAGGACGTCGTGACCGGCCTCGTGCAGCGCTTCCCGAACGTGAGCGTGATCGATCTCACCGCCATGATGGAGCAGTTCCAGCGGATCACGGACCAGGTCTCGCGGGCGGTGGAGTTGGTCTTCCTCTTCGCGATCGCGGCGGGACTCGTCGTGCTCTTCGCGGCGATCAGCGCCACGCAGGACGAGCGGGTCTTCGAGGCGGCGATCCTCCGGACGCTGGGTGCCAGCCGCCGGCAGCTCGCGACCATGCAGCTCGCCGAGTTCCTCGCGATCGGGCTCCTCGCGGGCGCGATCGCCTCGGCGGGCGCCGTCGCGCTCTCGATGGTCCTCTCCGATCGCGTGCTCGGCGTGGCCTACGAGTTCCACTGGAAGATCCCGCTCGCCGGGCTCTTCCTGGGCGGCGCGGGCGTGGCCATCGCCGGGCTCATCGGGACCCGGCGCGCGGTGGCCGCGCCCCCGATGCAGACGCTCCGCCAGGCCGGCTAAGGCGGGTGGCGGGCGACGTAGCGCGTGATCCGCGGCGGATGCTCGCCCACGTGGAACGCGAAGCGGTCCTCCTGCTGCTTCACGTCCATCGCGGTGAAGCGATCGAAGCGGCGGAGATAATCGGCCCAGGTCTCGCACGCGAAGTACTCGACGTAGCGACCGGGCACGACCACGTCCTCGAAGAGGCCCCACGACACCGCGCCGCCGCGAAGCCTCGCACTGCGGCTCTGCGCCATCACCGCCTCGAAATCCACGGCGCGCGAGGGCTCGATCAGGTACTCGATCGTCACCATCACGGGCCCTTCGTGGGGGTCCATCTCGTGGGCGGGAACCGGCTCCTCCCACGGGTGGATCGGCGTGTGGTCGACGTGCTCCACGCCATGCAGGGGCCGGCCGCGCGTGAAGAAGAGGCAGACGACCATGCTCGCCGCCGCGCAGAGGAGGCTCGTCGAGACGCTCGTCCACTCGGCGAGGCGCCCCCAGACCACGGCGCCCAGCGCGAAGCTTCCCATGATCGCCATCTGGTAGATCGACATCCCGCGCGCCCGGACCCAGTCCGGCAGCGCATGCTGCGCAGCGATGGTGACGGAGTTGGCGACCGTGATCCACACCGAGCCCCCGACGAGCATCGCCGGCGCGGCGAGCCATGGATTCGGGGAGAGCGCCACGCCGAGCGTCGAGAGCGCGTGGATCAACGAGCCGCTCACGATGAGCTCGTCGCTCGTCCAGCGCGCACGAAGCCGCGGAAGCTGCGTCGCGGCGAGCACGGCGCCCAGTCCCATCGACCCCAGGAGGACCGCGTACGTGCGCGCGTCGCCGCCGTGGACCTGCTTCGCCACGAGCGGCAGGAGCGCCAGGATCGCGGTCGAGTTGATGAAGAACGCGGTGCTCCTCACGATCGCGTCGCGCATCCGCTGCGATTCGCGCACGTACTGGAACCCCAGGCGCATGGCGCCGAGGAAGCGCTCGCCCGGAAGCACCGAGGGCTTGCTCTCGCGCCGCCAGCGGAAGAGCGTGAGTCCCGCGCCGATCGAGAGCACCAGATTCAGCGCGAACACGTATTGGCTGCCGATCGAGGCGATGATCGCCCCGGCGGCGAGCGGGCCCACCACGCGGGAGAGGTTGGTCGCGACGCCGTTCAGCGCGAGCGCCGCGGGAAGGAGCATGCGGGGCGTCAGCTCCGGCACGATCGCCGCGAAGACCGGCCAGCGCATCGCGAGCCCGATCCCGTTCGAGAAGACGAGCGCGAGGAGCACGTAGGGCGTGAGCGCGCCGAAAGCCGCGACGGCGTAGAGCACCGCGGCATTCGCGGCGACCCAGAATTGCGTCGCGATGAAGTACTTCCGCCGGTCGAGGATGTCCGCGAAGGCGCCGCTCGGGAGGCCCAGGAGGAATACCGGCATGGAGGACGCCGTCTGCACGAGGGCCACCAGCGTGGGCGAGTCCGTGAGCGTCGTCATGACCCACGCCGCCGTGGTGTCGTTCATCCACGCGCAGATGTTGGCCGTGAGCCACACGAGCCACAGCATGCGGAACGTGCGGTCGCGCAGCGGCGCCCAGGCGGAGGGCCGGCCCCATTTCGCTTCCTCCGGTGTCGCGATGTCTTCGGCTGCCATGCGTGCTCCCGCGGGAGGGAGGAGCGTACCACCTGCGTATAATTCCCGATCCCGCCGCGCCCCGTCCGGAAGTCCCAGCCTTCGATGCCGTCCCGCGCCGTTTCGTTCCACGCGTCGCCCTACCTGCTCCTGAGCCTCACCGCGCTCTTCTGGTCCCTCAACTGGGTGATCGGGCGCGCGATCGCCGGCCACGTGACGCCGTTCGCGCTCACGTTCGTCCGCTGGTGCGTCGCGATCGTGGCGATGATGCCGTTCGCCTGGCCGCTCCTTCGCGAGCATCGCGCGACCATACGCCGGCACTGGAAGCGGATCGTCTGGCTCGCCGCCTGGGGGACGGGCCCCTACAACGTGTTCGCCTACTACGGCCTGCAGTACACGTCGGCCACCAACGGCGTGATCCTCAACAGCGCCGTTCCCGTCCTCATCATGGTGTTCGGCTGGGGCGTGTATCGCGACCGGATCACGCGCATCCAGGCCGCGGGCGTCGTGGTGTCGCTCGTGGGCGTGCTCGCCATCATCACGCACGGCGACCTCTCCGTCCTCGCGCGCTTCACGCTCAACAAGGGCGATCTCGTCGTGCTCGCGGGGATGGCGTGCTGGGCGGCCTACACCGTGTTCCTCCGCATGAAGCCGCCGGAGCTCCCGGGGCTCGCGCTCCTCGCGTGCTGCGCGTGCGTGGGGCTCGTCTTCCTCGCGCCCTTCTTCGCCGCCGAGATGGCGTTCATGGATGGACGGATCGAGGTCACGCCCGCGACCGTCGCCGCGATGGTCTACGTCGGGATCTTTCCGTCGTTCGTGGGGTACGTCTTCTGGAACCGCGGGGTGCACGAGGTGGGATCGAACGTGGCGGGCATCTTCATGCACCTCATGCCGCTCTTCGGCGCGCTCCTCGCGTGGATCTTCCTGGGCGAGCGCATCCAGCCCTTCCACGTCGCGGGAATGGCCTTGATCCTCGCCGGGATCGCGCTCACGACGCGCGGCCGCCGGTCCGTCCCCGTCCCGGAGCCGGGGCCGGAATGAGCGCGCTGGAACGCGCGGCGCACCGCGGGATCGAAATGCCATGGAGCTGATCCTCTGGAGGCATGCGGACGCGGAGGACCCGGGGCCCGCGGGCGACCTCGCGCGCAGCCTCACCAGGCGCGGCCGCAAGCAATCCGAGCGCATGGGCGCGTGGCTGCGCGAGCGCATCACGTCCGATTGGCGCGTGCTCTCGAGCCCGGCGCGGCGGGCGGTCCAGACGGCCGAGGGGCTGGAGATGCCCTTCGAGGAGCGGGCCGCGCTCGCGCCGGATGCCTCGGTGGCGGCGGTGCTCGGCGAGGCGCAGTGGCCGGACGGCAAGCGCTCGGTCCTCGTCGTGGGGCACCAGCCCACGCTGGGCGAGGTGGCGGCGAAGCTCCTCGGGACGCGCGAGGACGTCGCGTTCCGGAAGGCCGCGGCATGGTGGTTCGAGGACCGGGACGGCCACGCGGTGCTCAAGTGCGTGATGGATCCCGATCGCCTCGGGACATGAACGCCCGAATCGCGGCAGAATAGCGGTGCCGTTTCGCCGAAGGAGGAGTCCGTGAAGCTCACCCCCGAGCAGCTCGCCGCGTTCGACCGCGACGGCTATCTTTTCTTCCCGCGCCTCTTCAGCGCGGAGGAGCTCCGCCCGCTCCTCGAGGAGGTGCCGCGGCTCTATGCGCAGGACCGCGTGGAGAACGTGCGCGAGAAGGGAAGCGACGCGGTGCGGACCAACTTCGCGGCGCACCTGTACAGCGAGCCCTTCGCGCGGCTCGCGCGCCACCCGCGCATGGTGGAGCCGGTCATGCAGGTCTTCGGCGAGGAGGTCTACATGCACCAGTTCAAGATCAACGGGAAGATGGCCTTCGACGGCGACGTGTGGCAGTGGCACCAGGACTACGGCACCTGGAAGAACGACGACCTGATGCCGGAGGCGCGCGCGATGAACGTCGCGATCTTCCTGGACGACGTGAACGAGTTCAATGGGCCTCTCATGTTCATTCCGGGAAGCCACAGGCTGGGCGCGCTCGACGCGGCGCATGACACGAGCACGACCAGCTATCCGCTGTGGACCATCGACCACGACGTGATCCGGCAGCTCGTCGGGCGCGGCGGCATCGTGGCGCCGAAGGGCCCCGCCGGCTCGATGATCGTCTTCCACTCGTGCCTCGTGCACGCGTCCACGTCCAACCTCTCGCCGTGGAACCGCGTCTCCGTGTATCTCAGCCTCTGCGCGATCTCGAACCATATCCGCCGCTTCAAGCGTCCCGAATACATCGCCCACCGCGACTTCACGCCGATCGAGTGCCTGCCGGACGACTGCCTGCTGAAGCCCTATCCCGTCTCGCTGCCGTGGAAGGACGGCGTGCCGGCTTAACCCTAAACCGGGGACAGACCACTTTCCAAAGTGCGAAACTAATCGGAACTCACAGCGCTGCGCTTCACCGGTCTTCCCGGCTTGCCCTTCGCAGCCCGGCGATGGAGGCGATTTTCGATTGATTCGACGAAGGCCGGCCCTCCGAGGACGAATCCGCCGTTGACGGCCTCGCGGATAGCTCCCTCAGGATGCCAAGGTAGAGAGTTCGGTCTGCATCTGAATGGAAGCATGGGATACCGTCGTTGCCGCGTTGGATAACGTGCATGGGAACACCGGCGATCTGACAGGCCCAATGATAAATGTGGTCTGTCCCCGGTTCAGGTCCCGGTTCAGGTTTCCAGGGCGTAGCCCACGGAGGCCCACTGCTCGCGCTCCGCGTCGAGCGCGAGCGCGGCGAGGCTGTTCTCGGCGAGCCAGGCGGGGTCGACGTCGAGCCGGAAGGCCCTGGGCTCCCGGACCACCTTGATCTTCGGCAGCTTCAACGTGCGCCGGCTGCGGTAGAGGATCACCGCGAGCCGCAGGCAGAAGGCGAGTGCGGCGAGGCGCGGATCGTCGTCGAAGGCGGCGCGCATCTTGGAGAGCTTCCCGCGCTGCGCGAGCACGAGGTTCGAGAGCCATCCCTGCTCCTGGCGCGAGAAGCCCGGCATGTCCGCGTTGGCGAGGATGTAGGCGGAGTGCTTGTGGTACGCGCCCTGCGCGATCGAGATGCCGATCTCGTGGAGCTTCGCCGCCCAGCCGAGGAAATCCGCGAGCGGCACGAGGTCGCCCGCCTTGTCGTCCAGCTGCTTGAGGAGGTCGTGGGCGAGCGCCGCCACGCGCTGGGCCTGCACGACGTCCACGTGGTAGCGATGCACGAACTGCTCGACCGTCACCTCGCGGATGTCGCGGTGGTGCACGCGGCCCAGGAGATCCCAGAGGACGCCGTCGCGCAGCGCGCCCTCGGCCACCGTCATCTCCTCCAGCCGCAGCTCGTCGAAGACGCCGGACATGATCGCGACGCCACCTGCCACCACCGGAACCCGGTCTTCGCGCAATCCCTCGATCGAGAGCTTGCGGAAATCTCCGGCGGCGATGAGCTGGTCCTTCAGCCATTCGAGCCCGGCCGCCGTGATGCCGCGCGGCGCCTGCCCGTTCTTCACGAGCACCTCGGCGATCGAGCGCGCGGTCCCCGAGGAGCCCACCGCTTCCTTCCAGCCCGTCTTCTGGAAGCGCGCGGCGATCGCCTGCACCTGCTCGCGCGCGGCGAACTGCGCCTGCCTGTACGCCTTCTTGTCGATGCGTCCGTCGGGAAAGAACCGCGCGGTGTAGCTCACGCAGCCCATGTAGAGGCTCTCCATCGCCTTGGGCTTCAACCGGTTGCCGATGATGCATTCGGTCGAGCCGCCGCCGATGTCGACCACGAGCCGGTTCTGGTGCGTCATCGGGAGCGAATGCACGACGCCCAGGTAGATGAGCCGCGCCTCCTCGCGCCCCGGAATCACCTCGATGGGAAAGCCGAGCGTCTGCTCCGCCTGCCGCAGGAAGGGCTTCGCGTTCCGCGCGACGCGCAGCGCATTCGTGCCCACGACGCGCACGGCCTCGCGCGGCATGCCCGCGAGCCGCTCGGAGAATCGCTTCAACGCCGCGATGGCGCGATCCTGCGCGAGACCGTCGAGGTTCTTGTCCGGCGTAAGTCCGCTTCCCAGGCGAACCGTCTCCTTGAGCGAGTCCAGGGGATAGAGCTGGTCGCCGGCGACGCGCGCGATGACGAGGTGGAAGCTGTTGCTGCCGAGGTCGACCGCGCCGAGGGTGTTATATTCCATGGGTGAAGCGGGGCGCCGTGGAGCGATCCCGGCGCAGGCAGTATCGCACACTCACGCCATGGCGAAGAAGCCGAAGACCGCGAAGAGCGCGGCCCCCGCGAAGCGCCCCAAGAGGGCCGGGAAGTCCGCGCGCGCAGGGGGCCACGCGAGCGCCCATTTCCTCAACCGCGAGCTGCAGGCGCTCGAGTTCAACCGACGCGTGCTCGCCCAGGCGGAAGACCGCACGGTGCCGCCGCTCGAGCGCCTGCGCTTCCTCTGCATCGTCTCCTCCAACCTGGACGAGTTCTTCGAGATCCGGCTCTCCGGCGTGAAGGAGCAGATCAAGATGGGCGCGGGGCCGTCCACCCCGGACGGTCTCACGCCGCTGCAGGTCTTCCGGCAAGTCGCCGCGCGCGCGCAGGGCATCGTCGAGGCGCAGTACCGGCTCTTCAACGACGAGATCCTTCCGGCGCTCGCGAAGGAGGGGATCCGGTTCCTGCGCCGCTCGGAGTGGACCCCGGCGCAGCAGGCGTGGGTGCGCGACTATTTCTTCCGCGAGATGATGCCGGTGCTCACCCCCATCGGCCTCGATCCCGCGCACCCCTTCCCGCGCGTCTTCAACAAGAGCCTCAACTTCGCGGTGGAGCTCGAGGGCCGCGACGCGTTCGGCCGCGACTCGCGCGCGGCGATCGTGCAGGCGCCGCGCGTCCTTCCGCGGGTGATCCGGCTTCCCAAGGGCGTCGCACAGGGCCCCAACGACTTCGTGATGCTCACCTCGATCCTCCACGCGCACGTGGGCGAGCTCTTCGCGGGCATGACCGTGGCCGGCTGCTACCAGTTCCGCGTGACGCGCAACTCCGACCTCTTCGTCGAGGAGGAGGAGGTGAAGGACCTGCGCGTGGCGCTCCAGGGCGAGCTTCCGCAGCGCCACTTCGGCGACGCCGTCCGCCTGGAAGTCGCGGACAACATGTCCGAGTCCATGACGCGCTTCCTCCTCTCGCAGTTCGGGCTGGAGGGGGACGACCTCTACGTGGTGGCGGGGCCCGTGAACCTCGTGCGCCTCATGAACATCCCCGAGCAGGTGAACCGCCCGGACCTCGAATACCCGCCGTTCGTCCAGGGGCTTCCCAAGGCGCTCGCGAAGGGGCGCGACCTCTTCGAGGTCGTGCGCAAGGGCGACGTCCTCCTCCACCGGCCGTTCCAGTCATTTAGTCCGGTGATCGAGTTCATCCGCCAGGCCGCGCACGATCCGCTCGTGGTGGCGATCAAGCAGACCGTCTACCGCACGGGCACGGACTCGGTGATCATGCAGACGCTCATCGACGCGGCGAGGAACGGCAAGGAAGTGACCGTCGTGGTCGAGCTCATGGCGCGCTTCGACGAGGAGGCCAACATCAACTGGTCCGCGCGGCTGGAGGAGGTCGGCGCGCACGTGGTCTACGGGGTCGTGGGCCACAAGACCCACGCGAAGATGGCGATGGTCGTGCGGCGCGAGGAGGGAAAGCTCGTCCGCTACTGCCACCTGGGCACCGGCAACTACCACGCCCGCACCGCGCGCTCCTATACGGACTTCGACCTCCTCACGTCCCGCGAGACCATCTGCGCGGACGTGAACGAGGTGTTCCAGCAGCTGACTGGGCTGGGCAAGGTCACGAAGCTGAAGCACGTGTGGAGCTCGCCCTTCACGCTCCACCCCCGCATCGTCGAGGCGATCGAGGCGGAGGCGCGGTTCGCGAAGGCCGGCAAGCCCGCGCGGATCGTCGCCAAGATGAACGCGCTCCTCGAGCCGCAGGTGATCGAGGCGCTCTACCGCGCGTCGCAGGCGGGCGTGAAGGTGGACCTGATCGTCCGCGGCGTGTGCGCGCTGAGGCCGGGCGTGGCGAAGCTCTCCGAGAACATCCGCGTGCGCTCGATCATCGGGCGCTTCCTCGAGCACACGCGCATCTTCCACTTCCGCAGCGGCGGCGAGTCGAACGTGTACCTCTCGAGCGCGGACTGGATGGACCGGAACTTCTTCCGCCGGATCGAGCTCTGCTTCCCGGTGCTCGACCCGAAGCTCAAGCGCCGCGTGATCCACGAGGGCCTGAAGCCCTACCTCGAGGACAACACGCAGGCCTGGGAGATGCTGCCGGACGGGAGCTTCCGGCGCGCGAAGCGCGGCCACGCGAAGCCCCGGTGCGCGCAGCCGGCGCTGCTGAAGCTCCTCGCGAAGCCGCCGCCGATCGTCGTCGCGAAAAAGGTGAAGGCGAAGAAGGCCGGCTGATTCAAAACCGGGGACAGACCACCATTTCCAAACCGCAAAACAATTTGTTGCGGTCAATGAAAAATGTGGTCTGTCCCCGGTTTTTTGTGCTTCAGTCCCAGAACTTCCACCAGGGAGAGGAGGCGCGGTTCTTTCCCTGGCTCGTGAGCGGATCGGCCGGGTAGTTCTTCGCGAGGACCTTCTTCGTGTCGTCGCGCAGCTCCTTCAGTCCCATGCGGTCGTAGGCCTCGACCATCACGTCGAGCGCCTCGCGGCGCGAGGGCGAATGCGGAAAGTGCACGATCGCATCCTGCGCGCGGTTGGCGGCGGCGAGGTAGGCGCCGCGCCCGAGGTAGTAGCGCGCGACCCTCACCTCGTGGCGCGCGAGCGCCTCGATGAGGTAGGCCATCCGCTGGCGGGAGTCGTCCGCGTAGCGACTCTCCGGGAAGCGGGTGATGAGCTCCTTGAAGCCCTCGAAGGACTCGCGCGCGGCCTTCGGGTCGCGATCCGCCAGGTCCTGGCTCACGAGGCGCCCGAGGAAGCCCAGGTCCTCCTTGAAGTTCGCGAGCGCCTTGAGGTAGAGCGCGTAATCGACGTTGGGATGGTTCGGGTGCAGCTTCACGAACTTCTCCGCCGCGGCGATCGCCTGCGCGGTCTCGCCCTGCTTGTAGTACGCGTAGGCGATCTCGATCTGCGCCTGCTGGGCGAAGCGGCCGTACGGGAACTTCGACTCGAGCGCCTCGTAGGTCTTCGCGGCCGTCTCCCAGTTCTTCTGGTCGAGCTGCTCCTTCGCCGCCTGGTAGTACTGCTCGGCGGTCCAGTTCTTCCGCTCGTCTTCCTTGTCCTTGAAGAGCCCGCACCCCGCGACGCTCACCGCGAGGAGGAGGGCCGCCAATGCCGTTACACTTCGAGTCATGGCGAATTCCGGTCCGAGAAGCGCGAATTATACCGCGGCGGCCCCCGCCGGCCGCGCCGTGCGCCTCACCGTTCCGCTCGAGATGGCGGGCTTGAGGCTCGACCAGGCGCTCGCCCGGCTCCTCCCCGGCGAGTCGCGCTCCCGCCTCGCGCGCCTGATCGAGGAAGGGCACGTGAAGGTCGACGGCGAGGCGGCCGCGTCCCGGCGCAAGATGAAGAGCGGCGAGGCGCTCGACGTGTCGCTGGTCGCGCGTCCCTCGGAGGCCGCGTACCGGCCGGAGGCGATCGAGCTCCCGGTCGTGCACGAGGACGAGGACCTCCTCGTGGTGGACAAGCCGGCAGGGCTCGTCGTGCATCCCGGGAGCGGCAACTGGGCGGGCACGATGCTGAACGCCCTCCTGCATCACGCGCCCCAGACGGGCGAGCTTCCGCGCGCGGGCATCGTGCACCGCCTGGACAAGGACACGAGCGGGCTCCTCGTCGTCGCGAAGAACGAGCCCGCGCAGGCGGCGCTCGTGCGCCAGCTCCAGGCGCGGACCGTGAAGCGGACCTACCTCGCGCTCGCGCGGGGGCGCGTCGCGGGCGACGGCAGAGTCGATGCCCCCATCGGCCGCCACCCGGTCCACCGCACGAAGATGGCCGTGGTCGCGGAGGGAAAGCCCGCGGTCACGCACTACCGCGTGCGGGAGCGCTTCCCGCGCCACACGCTCCTCGAGTGCGACCTCGAGACCGGGCGCACGCACCAGATCCGCGTGCACCTGGCCTCCCTCGGCCATCCGCTGGAGGGCGATCCGGTCTACGCCGGCCGCGGGCCCCGGCTCCTCCCGCGCCAGGCGCTCCACGCATGGAAGCTCGCCTTCCATCATCCGCGCACCGGCGAGGCGGTGCGCTTCGAATCGCCCCTGCCCGCCGATTTTCGCGAGCTCCTCGCCGCGGTGGCGAAGCCATGAGCTGGGCCGACGCGATGAAGGCCGCGCTCGGCGCCGCGGGCGAAGCGTGGATCGTCCCGGAGTGGCCCGCGCAGGCGCACGTGCGCGCCTTCGTGACCACGCGCGCGGGCGGCGTGAGCGAGGGCGAGTACGCCTCGTTGAACCTGGGCCTTCGCAGCGGCGACGCGGCGCAGAACGTCGAGCGCAACCGCCGCATCGTGCGCGAGCACCTGCCGCAGGCGCCGCGCTGGCTGGCACAGGTCCACGGGGTCGAGGTCGCCATGGCGGACGACCTCGCCGACGACGCGAACGCCATGGCGGATGCGGCCGTGGCGCGCAAGCCCGGGCGCGTGTGCGCGGTGCTCACCGCCGACTGCATGCCGATCTTCCTCGCGGACGAATGGGGCACGCACGTGGCCGTCGCGCACGCGGGCTGGCGCGGGATGGCGGCCGGCGTGATCGAGAACACCGTCGCCGCGATGGGATCGCCGCCCGAAGGGCTCCTCGCGTGGATGGGGCCCGCGATCGGGCCGGACGCCTTCGAGGTGGGCCCCGAGGTGCGCGAGGCGTTCATCGCGAACGATCCCGCAAGCGCCTCCGCGTTCCGCTCCCACCGGCCCGGGAAGTTCATGGCGGACCTCTACGCGCTCGCGCGCGGGCGGCTCGTGCGGGCGGGCGTGCGCGAGGTCCATGGCGGCGGCTTCTGCACGTTCCGCGACACGGAGCGCTTCTTCTCGTACCGGCGCGAGAAGCAAAGCGGGCGCATGGGCGCCTTCATCTGGATGGAGTGATCGCCGGGGATCGGTGATCCGGATCATCCACGGGGCCCTCCGTCCGGAGGCATAATGGACGGTAGACGCGCCCCCGTGCCCCCATGCCGAAGAACGGTCCCCCGCCGAACACCGACGAGCTCGCGGAGCGCTTGCGCGCCTCCCACGACAAGATCGCGTCGACCCTGGCGGGCGAGGGCGCGACGCCGCAGGTCATGGCCGGATTCGCGGACGCCTATCGCGCATGGCTGGAATCGCTCTCGGCCAAGCCCGAGACCATGCTCGACCTGCAGAACCGCTACATGCAGGAGCAGTTCAAGGTCTGGGCGAGCGCCTTCGATCCGGAGGCGCCAGCGCGCCCCGCGGTCGAGGACAAGCGCTTCGCGGCGCAGGAGTGGGACGAGCTCCCGGTCTTCCGCTATTTCCGCGATTCGTACCTCCTCACGGCGCGGATGATGATGGAGGCGGTCGACCAGGCGAGCCTCGACGCGGCGACCCAGCAGCGCATGCGCTTCTTCATGAAGCAGTACCTCGACGCCGCGGCGCCCTCGAACTACCTCTTCACGAACCCGGAGGCGCTCAAGGCGGCGCTGGAGAGCAAGGGCGAGACGCTCCAGGAGGGCCTGAAGAACCTGCTCGCCGACCTCGAGAAGGGCCACATCTCGATGACGGACGAGGGGGCCTTCGAGGTCGGGAAGAACATCGCCGTCTCGAAGGGGGCGGTGGTCTGGGAGAACGGGCTCATCCAGCTGATCCAGTACGCGCCGCTCACGCAGAAGGCGCACGCCCGCCCGCTCCTCATGGTGCCGCCCTGCATCAACAAGTTCTACATCATGGATCTACAACCCGAGAACTCGCTCGTGCGCTACGCCGTCGAGCAGGGGCACACGGTGTTCATGGTCTCGTGGCGCAACGTCGGCCCGGAGCAGGCGGACCTCGGCTGGGACGACTACATCCGCGACGGCATCCTCGCGCCCATCGAGGAGGTACGCCGCATCACGAAGCAGGAGAAGATCAACGCGCTGGGATTCTGCGTGGGCGGAACGCTCGTCGCCGCGGGCCTCGCGGTGCTGGAGAAGCGAGGCGAGCATCCGGTGGAGAGCTTGACGCTCCTCACGACGCTCCTCGACTTCACGGACGCGGGCGAGATCCGCGTCTACATCGACGAGAATTTCGTGGCGAAGCGCGAGAAGCAATTGCGCGAGGGAGGCCTCGTCCCCGGCGGCGAGCTCGCCTCCGCCTTCTCGAGCCTGCGCGCGAACGACCTCATCTGGCCGTACGTCGTGAACAACTACCTCAAGGGAAAGGCGCCGCCCGCGTTCGACCTCCTCTACTGGAACTCGGACGCGACGAACCTCCCCGGGCCGATGTACGCGTACTACCTGCGCAATACCTACCAGGACAACAAGCTCGCGAAGCCGGACGCGCTCACGATGTGCGGCGAGCCGGTGAGCCTCAAGCGCGTGAAGATGCCCACGTTCGTCTTCGCGGCGCGGGAGGACCACATCGTGCCCTGGCGCGGCGGCTACAAGAGCGCGCGCACGCTGGGCGTCCGGGCGAAATTCGTCCTCGGGGCGAGCGGGCACATCGCCGGGACCATCAACCCGGCGTCCAAGGGGAAGCGCAGCTACTGGGTGGACGGGACTCTCGAGGCCGACGCGGATGCCTGGTTTGCGAAAGCGCAAGAGAAGCCGGGCAGTTGGTGGCCAGAATGGGCGGCGTGGCTGAAGCCCCATGCCGGGAAGCTCGTTCCCGCGCGGAAGAAGCTCGGGGATGCCGCGCACAAGCCCATCGAGCCCGCGCCCGGCCGCTACGTGAAGGAGCGGGCCTAGCGCCGGCACCGCGAACATAAGGACGCAAGGAGAAGAACATGACGCAACGGATTGCCCTGGTCACGGGCGGGATGGGCGGCCTCGGCGAAGCGATCTGCATGAAGCTCGCGCGGATGGGCATCAAGGTGGTCGTCACGTACTCGCCCGGGAACACCAAGCACGCCGAGTGGCTGAAGGACATGGAGAGCCGCGACTACCATTTCTCGGCGTATCCCGCGGACGTGGCCGACGACAAGTCGTGCGCGAGGATGGTCGAGCAGGTGGCGAAGGAGATCGGCCCCATCGACATCCTCATCAACAATGCCGGCATCACGCGCGACATGACCTTCAAGAAGATGACCAAGGTCGACTGGGACGCCGTCATGCGCACCAACCTCGACAGCGTCTTCAACGTGACGAAGCCCATCGTCGACGGCATGGTCGAGCGCGGCTGGGGGCGCGTCATCAACGTCTCGAGCGTGAACGGCCAGAAGGGCGCCTTCGGGCAGACCAACTACTCGGCGGCGAAGGCGGGCATGCACGGCTTCACCAAAGCGCTGGCGCTCGAGGTCGCGCGGAAGGGCGTCACCGTGAACACCATCTCGCCCGGCTACATCGGGACGAAGATGGTGCTCGCGATCCCGAAGGACGTGCTCGACTCCAAGATCGTCCCGCAGATCCCGCTGGGCCGACTCGGGAAGCCGGAGGAGGTGGCGGGACTCTGCGCCTACCTCGCGTCGGACGAGGCGGCGTTCGTGACGGGCGCCAACATCGCGATCAACGGCGGGCAGCACATGTACTGACCTCCTCGGCGGCGCGCTTCCAGAGGCGCCGGACTTCGTCGGGGAGCGCCATCGGCGAGAAGGGTTTCGCGATCACGCCGATCGCGCCCAGCGCCTCGTAGGCCGCCACCTCGGCCGGCTGCACCTTCGCCGTCATGAAGATCGCGGGCGTTCCGACGGTCGCCGGAATGCGGCGAAGCCTCGCGAGCGCCTGGAGGCCGTCCATTCCCGGCATCATCACGTCGAGGAGGAGCAGGTCGGGGCGAACCTCGGCGGCCGCGGCGAGGGCTTCCTCCGCGGAGCCGAAGTCGCGCACCTCGAAGCCGCCCACCATCTCGAGCGCCATGCGCGCGATGATCCGGATCTCCGCCTCGTCGTCGACCAGCAGGATGCGCCGCGGTCCCGGTTCCATGTTTCAGGCCGTCCTCGCGAGCCGCGGCTCGGCGGCCGGCTCCCGCGCTTCCGGCAGGAGCACCTGGAAGGTCGTGCCGGCGGGGCCCGTGCGGTAGCCGATGCTGCCGCCCATGTGGTCCATGATGCCCTTGGCGATGTGGAGCCCCAGCCCCGTTCCGCACTGCTTTCGTGAGCTCGACGAGTCCGCCTGCGAAAAACGCTCGAACATGCGCGGCCCGAATTCCTCGGGGACACCCGGGCCGTGGTCGCTCACCTCCACGCGGAGCCCGTCGCCCGTGTCGCGGGAGAGCGTCATCTCGACGCTGCCGCCTTCCGGGGAGACTTTCACCGCGTTGGAAACGAGGTTGGTGAGCACCTGGACGAAGCGGCCCTCGTCCACCCTCGCAAGGAGCGCCTGCGGGGGTCTCCCGACGCGCAGCACCACCCCGTGCTCGGCGGCGTAGCCCCCCATCGATTCGATCGCGCGGTCGACGAGCGGGCGCAGGTCCATCGTACGCAGGTCGAAGCGCATGCCGCCCGAATCCATCTTCTCCGTGTCGAGGATGTCGTTCACCAGCCGGATCAGCCGCTCGCAGTTGCGCTCTCCGATGAGGACCAGGTCGCGCGCCTCCGGGGGGAGCGCCCCCGCCACGCCGCCCGCGAGGAGGCCCAGGGAGCCGCGGATCGAGGTGAGGGGCGAGCGCAGCTCGTGGCTCACGGTGGAGATGAACTCGCTCTTCATCTGCTCCATGCGCTTGAGGCCGGTGATGTCCTGCATCATCGTGAGGAAGAAGTTGGGCTCGCCGTCCTCGCCCCGGATCAGGTTCACGGAGGCGAGGGCCCAGACGATCGATCCGTCGCTCCTGAGG
>DATAMY010000057.1:0-3369 GCA_036266535.1 Usitatibacter sp.
CGGCTATTTCGTCGTCCTCACGCGTGCGGCCAATCCCGTGTACGTCGCGCACCCCGACCGCGCGCGGATCCTGCAGCCGCGCCCGGCCAACGGCGCGAAGGCGGTGAGCGACGCCGTGGACGGCTTCGAGGGCAGCGCCGAGGGGGTCTCCAGCCAGGGCGTGCCCACGCTCTACACCTCCAAGCGCCTGCGCGCCGTTCCGTGGGTGCTGATCGCCGCGGTGCCCAGGTCCGAGCTCTTCGGCCCGCTCAAGGCCGCGCAGCGGCGCCTGTGGGTCATCGCCGGCCTTTGCGCGGCCCTCGTGCTGCCCCTGGTATGGCTCCTCGTGCGCTGGCTGCTGGCGCCCCTGCAGGAGCTGCGCCTGTCGATGATCGGCCTGCGCGAGGGCGACGGCGACTTCACGCCCATCCCGATGAACCGTTCCGACGAGGTGGGCGCCCTCACCCGGCAGTTCAACGAGCTCATGCAGCAACGCCTGGGCGCCGAGAAGGCGCAACGCGACAGCGAGGAGCGCCTGCGCTTGCTCGCCGACAACATGCCCGCGCTGATCTCGTACGTGGATTCCGCGTCGCGGATCGAGTTCGCCAACCTGTGCTACCGCGAGTGGTTCGGCCTCGACCCCGCGGCGATGGTGGGAAAGCGGGTGGACGAGATCTTTCCCGGGGCAGACTACCGCGAGAGCGTGGTTCCCCATCTCGAGCGCGCGTTGAAGGGCGAGGCCGCGACCTTCGAGCGCGAGACGTCGACGCGCTCGGGACCGCGCATCGTGCGCACCTCGTTCTTTCCGCGCCGGGACCGCACCGGCCAGGTGGTCGGCGTCTACCACCTGTCCACCGACATCACCGCGGACCGCAAGCTCCAGGCCGAGCTCGACCGGCTCGCGCGCCGCGACGCCCTCACGGGGCTGCACAACCGGCGCAGCTTCCTCGAGATCCTCCCCCAGGCGATCGCCCGCGCGGCGCGCCAGGGCCGCTGGATGGCGCTGCTCTTCGTGGACCTGGACCGCTTCAAGGAGGTGAACGACACGCGCGGGCATGAAGCGGGCGACGACGTCCTGGAGGCGGTCGCCCACCGCCTCACGGCCTGCGTGCGGATGACCGACACGGTGGCGCGGCTGGGCGGCGACGAGTTCACGGTGATCCTCGAAAGCCTCGCGGCGCCGCAGGAAGCGGCGGCGATCGCCGCCAAGGTCCTCGCCGCGTTCGAGGAGCCCATCGGGACGGGGGCCGGCGCCTGCTCCATCGGCGCGAGCATCGGGATCGCGCCGTCGCTCGGCGACGACGCCGATGCCGACGCGCTCCTCAAGCGCGCGGATGGCGCCGCCTACGCGGCGAAGAAAGCGGGGCGCGGCCGCTACGAGGTCTCGCAGCCGCGGGTCGCCCAGGCATGAGCACCTCGCGCGACCTCTTCACCGGCGGCGGCGACGTGCACGTCCCGCTCGCCGAGCGCTTGCGCCCGAAGCGGGTCGAGGAGATGGTGGGGCAGAAGCACCTCCTCGGCGAAGGCAAGCCGCTTTCCATCGCGCTTCGCGCCGGGAAGCCCCATTCGATGATCCTCTGGGGCCCTCCGGGAGTGGGCAAGACCACGCTCGCCCGGCTCATGGCCGACGCCTTCGACACCGAGTTCATCGCCATCTCGGCGGTGCTCGCGGGCGTGAAGGAGATCCGCGAGGCGGTCGAGCGCGCGAAGCTCGCGCGCGACCAGTACGGCCGCGCCACCATCGTCTTCGTGGACGAGGTGCACCGCTTCAACAAGGCCCAGCAGGATGCCTTCCTGCCGCACGTCGAGTCGGGGCTTTTCACCTTCATCGGCGCCACCACGGAGAATCCCTCGTTCGAGGTGATCGGCGCGTTGCTCTCGCGCGCGCAGGTGTACGTCCTGGAAAGCCTCAAGCCCGGGGAGCTGGACGAGGTCATCGCGCGAGGCTTCGACTCGGAAAAGGTCGATTCGACGACCGATGCGCGCGCGCGGATCGCCGAGTTCGCCGACGGCGACGCGCGCCGGGCGCTGAACCTCGTGGAGCAGGTGGCGCAGGCCGCCCAGGTCGATGGCCGGCGCGGCGCCGACGTCGATTTCGTGGACTCCGTCGCCCAGCGCGCCGGGCGGCGCTTCGACAAGGGCGGCGAGAACTTCTACGACCAGATCTCGGCGCTGCACAAGAGCGTGCGGGGCAGCGATCCCGACGCGGCGCTCTACTGGCTCGTGCGCATGCTCGACGGTGGCGTGGATCCGCGCTATCTCGCACGCCGCATGGTGCGCATGGCGAGCGAGGACATCGGCCTCGCGGACCCGCGCGCGCTCGAGGTCGCCCTCAACGCCGCGGAAGTCTATGAGCGGCTGGGCACGCCCGAGGGAGAGCTCGCGCTTGCCGAATGCGCGATCTACCTCGCGGTCGCGGCGAAGTCGAACGCCGTGTACGCGGCCTACAACGAGGCGCGCGCCTTCGTGGCCCGGGACGGGACGCGACCGGTGCCGCTGCACATCCGCAACGCGCCCACGAAGCTCATGAAGGACCTGGGGTACGGCAAGGACTACCGCTACGCGCACGACGAGGAAGACGCGTACGCCGCGGGCGAGAGCTATCTTCCCGAGGGGATGGAGCGCCAGGAATGGTACCGGCCGACCGATCGCGGGCTGGAAGCGAAGATTCGCGAGAAGCTCGAGCACCTTCGAAACCTGGACCGCGGCGCGAAGAAGCTAAAATGACGGCATGCTCGACCTCCAGCTCCTTCGCAAGGATCTCCCCGCCGCCATCGCGGGCCTGAAACGCCGCGGCTTCGCCTTCGACGAGGCCGCCTGGCGCGCCTCGGAGGACGAGCGCAGGAAGGTCCAGTCCCGCACCGAGGAGCTGCAGGGAAAGCGCAACGCGCTCTCCAAGCAGGTCGGCATGCTCAAGGGCAAGGGCGAGGACGCTTCCGCGGTCATGGCCGAGGTCGCGGGCATCAACGACGAGCTGAAGGCCAACGAGGCCGCGCTCGCGGCCGTCCAGGAGAAGCAAGCCGCGTTCCTGCGCGTGATCCCCAACATCCCGCGCCCCGAGGTGCCCGAAGGGCGATCCAGCGAGGAGAACGTCGAGGTGCGCCGCCGCGGAACGCCGCGCCAGTTCGACTTTCCCGCGAAGGACCACGTGGACGTGGGCCAGGGCCTGGGCGGCCTCGACTTCGAGACCGCCGCGAAGATCTCGGGCGCGCGCTTCTACGTGCTGAAGGGCGGGGTCGCGCGCCTGCACCGCGCGCTCGCGCAGCTCATGCTCGACGTGCACACCCAGGAGCACGGCTACACCGAGGTCTACGTGCCCTACATGGTGAATAGCGCCGCCGCCGATGGCGTCTCGAGCCTCGCCAAGTTCAAGGACGACCTCTTCAAGAT
>DATAMY010000058.1:0-10086 GCA_036266535.1 Usitatibacter sp.
CTGGTCCTCCTTCATCGCGACGACGAGCATGGTGCCCGTGACGGCGCGCCCGAGCGGCGTGGTGTTGAAGTACGCGATGCCGCCCGTGGAGATGTGGAACGCCCCGCACTGGATCGCCGAGATCCCCTCGGCCACGAGCTGTGGGCGGCACTCCACCAGCACCGCCTTCTCAGCGCCGTACTGCCTCGCCTTCCGCGGGATCTCCTCGTAGTCCGACTCGTCCGGCTGCCCGAGGTTGGCGGTATAGGCGTAGGGGATCGCGCCCTTCTCGCGCATCCAGGCCAACGCGGCGCTCGTGTCGAGGCCGCCCGAGAAGGCGATGCCGACCTTTTCGCCGGCGGGGAGGGATTGGAGGATGGAAGCAGGCATCGGGCTCAGAAATCAGGCGTCGGAAGCGGCGCATCGCGGATTCTACGGCAGAGTACAATTACGGGCTCCGATTCCTGATCCCCGATCCCCGATCCCTGATACCTGAACATGCCTAGCTTTGACATCATGTGCGAGGCCAACGCCGTCGAGGTGAAGAACGCCGTCGAGCAGGCCATGAAGGAGATCGCCAACCGCTTCGACTTCAAGGGCTCGGATGCGCGCCTGGAGCTCGCGGAGAAGGAGCGCGAGATCACCGCCTACGCGGACGACGAGTTCAAGCTGGGCCAGGTGCGCGACATCCTCATGGCGAAGCTCGCCAAGCGCGGCGTCGATGCGCGCTTCCTCGAGCTCTCGGACCCGGAGAGGATCGGAGGCGACAAGGCGAAGCAGAAGATGATCGTCAAGAACGGCGTCGAGACCGAGCTCGCCAAGCGCATCGTGAAGATGCTGAAGGACGCGAAGCTCAAGGTGACCGCCTCGATCCAGGGCGACGTCGTGCGCGTGACGGGGGGCAAGAAGGACACGCTCCAGGACGCGATCGCGCTCGTGCGCGGCGGCGTGAAGGACGTGCCGCTGTCGTACCAGAATTTCAGGGAATAGCGGGTCAGCCCTTCAACCCCGCGATCCACCGCGTGTAGAGCCGGCTCGCGGTCGCGCTCAGCGTCGCGAGGTTCTCCAGCATCTTCGTCCGGATCGTGAGCGCGTCCTGCACGGCGGGGCTCTTCCCGAAGTTGTCGTCGATGTCGTCGATGCCGATCCGGCACCACGTCTCGATCATCTCCGCGGTCACCTCCACGTGGCATTGCATGCCGAGGTGGCGCCCGTCCAGCACGTAGGCCTGGTTCGCGCAGTGCTCGCCGGTGAGGATGCGTTGCGCGCCGGCCGGGACGGCGAACGTGTCCTCGTGCCACTCGAACGTCTGGAACCGCTCGAGCCCCGGGCCGAACCACTCGGCGGCGACGGGGTTGCGCTCGACCTCTACCGAGATCCACCCGATCTCCTTCACGGGATTCTTCGACACGCGCGCGCCCGCGGCACGGGCGAGCATCTGGCCGCCGAGGCAGTGACCGATCACCGGAACGCCGCGCTCCACGGCGTCGCGCATGAGGGCGAGGACGGGCTGCGTCCATGGGAGCTCGTCGTTCGCGCTCATCGGCCCGCCCATGAAGCCGAGGCCCGCGCACCCCTCGCTCGATGCCGGAACGGCGTCCCCCTCGTCCAACGCGACGAGCTTCCAGTGGATGCCGTGCTCCGCGAGGAATGTGGCAAAATGACCCGGACCTTCGGTGCGCGCGTATCGGAACACCAGCACCGGTTTCACCGGAGCCCTCCCCGATGACGTTGCGCCGCCTCTTCATGCTTTCGTCCGCGCTCGCGGTCCTCGCCGCCGCGCCCGCCGCGCGCGCGACGGACGTGAACGTGATCGGGCTCGTCCCGGGCAAGGCCGTGGTCGTGATCGGCCGCGGCGCCCCCCGCACGATCTCCGCCGGCGAGCGGACCGCCGAAGGCGTGCTCCTCATCTCCTCGGATTCGAACGGCGCGGTCCTCGAGATCGACGGCAAGCGCCAGACGCTCGCCATGGGCCAGCACTTCGAGACGGCGAGCCAGACGGGCGCGAGGAGGAGTGTCACGCTCCCCGCCGATTCGCGCGGCCAGTTCTTCACGAGCGGCCAGGTGAACGGCGCGCACATCCGCTTCATGGTCGACACGGGCGCCACGACCGTGCTCATCCCGGCGGCGGAGGCCGATCGCCTCGGCATCGACTACCGGCGCGGCCAGCGCGGCTACATCCAGACCGCGAACGGCACGGCTCCCGCATACCGCGTTCGCCTCGACAGCGTGACCGTCGGCGACATCACGGCGTACGACGTGGAGGGGCTCGTGGCGGAATCCCAGGGTCTCGATGTCGCGCTCCTCGGCATGAGCTTCCTCAACCGGACCGAAATGCGCCGCGACGGCGCGTACATGACCCTCACCCAGCGGTACTAGCCCCCGGGATTCAGGGATCCATCCCCTTCGCGATCATCGCGTAGGCGGAATGGTTGTGGATGGACTCGAAGTTCTCGCTCTCGACCACGTAGGCTTCGACCCGCGCGTCGCGATTCAAGTCCGCCGCGATGTCCCGCACCATGTCCTCGACGAACTTCGGGTTGTCGTACGCATGCTCGGTCACGTACTTCTCGTCCGGGCGCTTGAGGAGACCCCAGAGCTCGCTCGAGGCCTGGCTCTCGACCCGGTCGATGATGTCCTCGATCCAGACGAAGGCGTTGATCCGCGCGGCGACCGTCACGTGCGAGCGCTGGTTGTGCGCCCCGCGCTCCGAGATCTTCTTCGAGCACGGGCAGAGACTCGTGACCGGCACCATCACCTTCAGCGTGAAGAGCTCGCGGCCGTCGCGGATCTCGCCCACGAACGTCACCTCGTAGTCCATGAGGCTCTCGACGCCGGAGACCGGCGCCTTCTTCGAGACGAAATACGGGAACGTCATCTCGATGTGGCCGTTCTCGGCCTCGAGCTTCCGGACCATCTCGCGCAGCATGAGGCGGAACGTGTCCGGCGAGATCTCGCGCTCATGCGCGTTCAGGATCTCCACGAAGCGCGACATGTGCGTGCCCTTGAAGTGGTGCGGCAGGCCCACGTACATGTTGAAGTGCGCGATGGTGTGCTGGATGCCGCCCGCGCGCTCCCGGATCTTCACGGGGTGGCGGATCGACTTGATGCCGACGCGGTCGATCGCGAGGCGGCGCGTGTCGGGCGTCGCCTGCACGTCGGGAATGGGAAGGCTCGAGTCGCGCTGGTTCATCGGAATCCTTTCGGACGAATGTCAATTATAGGCCCTCGATCGGATGCGCGGGATGGCGCGCCCGTTCCCGGGATCCGGCGGCTCACGGAAGGCGCCCGGCCGCGATGAGCCGGTGGGTCACGAGGTGGATCGGGACCCAGAGGAGCACGTCGTCGAACTCCAGGCCCGGCGCGCTGGACGATTCGCGCGAGACGAAGACCGCGTCGCCGTCGAGGTTCTTCGCCTCGTCGCTCCCCGGGAGCGGCGTCGCGGTCGCCGTCGGGCCCAGCGAGAGGATCACGAACGCGGCGCGGCGCGTGAGCTGGCGCGAGGCGGGACCGCATCCGGACGCATTCGCCTCCCTGCCGGCGGAGCAGATGAAGAGGAAGTGCGAGGCGGCGCCGAGGCCCGCGAGGGTCGCCATGCGCATGCCGTCGGTGCGCGTGAGCGGGTTGGCGGTCCCGTTCACGGACGCCGCGCCGAAGACCGCGTAGCGCAGGCGGTTCCGCGGGCTCCCCCACGGATCGCGCGCGAACCCGTCCGGGTCCACGCCGGAAAGGCCCAGCGACGCGGCCGGGAGGAACCCGCCGTAGAAGTCGGCGCATTCGCCCGTCGAGGCGTCCGCGCCCGCTGCGAACGCCTCCTGGCCGCCGGTTCCTTCGAGGGCGGGACACGGGAGCCTTCCCTGCGCCGCGGCGAAGCCCATCACGGCGTCGCGCGCCTCCTCCATCTGCCGGCGAAGCTCCTCCTGGCGGCGCATCTGCACCTGGGCCGCGAGCGGAAGGGCGAGCCCGCTCAGCAGCACCGCGAGCACCACGAGCACGACCCAGACCTCGAGGAGCGCGAAGCCCGCGCCGCTAGGGATAGGTCGCGAGCGCATGGGGAAGCCCGGACGGCGTGTCGACCACCAGGTGAGCGCAGCCGAGCGCCGCGTCGCAACGCGGAGCGCTCGCGCAATCGGGCGACACGAAGACGGCGATCTCCTTGTCGCGCGCGATCGCATGCCCGGCGGCATCGTCGATCGCGAGGCACGCGCCGCCCGCGCAGCCGGCGGGTGGCGAGGCGCCGGGCGCGAACGGCGGGGCGAGCGCGTACGACACGAACGGAAGCCAGGCCGTCCACCAGGCGTTGCCCACGGTCCCCGCGGCCTCGCCTTCGCTCGCGGGCGAGCCCGGCGGGAGCGTCCTCGGCGGCGCGGCGTCGTCCGGCGGGACGGCGATCCGGCAGGCGTCCGCCTTCGTGGGAAGCTCGTCCAGGCGCTCCGGCGTGCGCGCGGTCGTGCGCCACCAGCGCTCGAGCATGCGGCCCCCGCTCGAGGCCGAAGTCCGCGCGAAGGGCGTATCCGCGACGCTGCCGTAGAGCGCGCCCGCGACGTCGGCGGCATTGCCGGCGGCGGCGCCGTCGCGGCACGATGCCGCCGCCCACGGGTACCGGCCCCCGTTCTCCGGCCGCGTCGCATAGCCGCGCAGGCAATTCACCACCTCGAGCGCGACCCGGCGCATGAGGGCGGACATGATGTCCGTGTACGTGATCGAAGCGACGCGGTCGTTCACCGCGGCCGAGCCGTCGGCGAGCACGACGGGACCCTGGATGAACCCGTTGCCGTTGGCCGCACGCGATGCCGCATCGCTCCGGTCGACGAAGTCCGCGTTGTCCTCGCCGCCGGGCGCGCGGTCGAGGTAATTCGCCGGGGCGCACGGCGCCGCCCGCTGCGGCGGCTGCGTGATGCACGTTCCCTCGGCGTCGCAGTCGCCCGGCGCGCAGTCGCGGCGCTGCACGGAGCGCGAGCCGCCGGCCTCGAGCCGCGAGAGCGGCGGGCCGGGCGCGATCACGATGGCCGCGACGCCGCCTTCCTCCGCGCGGGCCGCCAGGGCGAGCGTGCCGTCGTGCACCATGCGGCCCGAGATGTCGCGCACGGTGATCGTTCCCAGCGCCGAGGGCGGCGTCATGTCGATGCACCCGTGGCTCGGACCGCAGTTGAGGAGTCCCTTGTACTTGGTGGAGACGGCGTACCAGAGCCGCTCGCCGTAGCCGTCGCGCAGGTCCGCGAGCCCCAGCGTCTTCCACGGGAGGCGCCCGAGGCGATCCGCCTGGCCGAGCGCGCCGTCGAGCGACCCGCACGTCGATTCGGCCCAGCCGTCGCCGTCCACGTCCGGGCAGGGAAGGTAGCCCGCCCCGACGATCGACGTGATGGGCCGGTCCGCGGCGTACGCGATGAGCGCCTCCCGCGCCTGGGCGAGCGCCGCCTCGGTGATGCGCTCGCGCGCGGCGGAGGCGCGGAAGGTCGATCCCGCGGCAAGCAGCGCGCCGATCGCGGCCAGCACGATGAAGCATGCGAGGAGGAGGATGGCGCCGCGCCGGCGCCCGGGAGGCGCCATGGCTTCGTGCGGCGTTGCGGGAGGAGGCGAATCCTGCGCCGCGCGGGCGCCCGCGTCGCGCCGAAACCGCGCGCCATGCGCGCGCGGCGTTCGCTTGACTCAGCGCTTGCGCTCGACCTTCACGTCGTCCGCGTCGCGGGAATAGGCGCTCACCGCGCGCGGATCCAGGAGCCGCTCGGATTTGGGATCCGAGACGGTGACCGGGCGCCCGTCGATCCACACCGTCGCGCGCCCGTCGGTGCGCTTCACGTAGCCCGTGACCGCGTGGCCGCCCGCCTCGCGCGGCGCGGACGCGGACGCGGGAGGGGGCTCGCCGCGGCGCTCGCGATCCATCGCCTCGCGCTCGGCCGGCGTGAAGAAGAGCGTGCCCAGCTCGGCGCCCTGCGCGGCGCAGGCCACGAGGAGGGCCGCGAGCGCGGCGCGGCTAACCCGCATGGCCCGCCCCCTTGTCCTTGAGCGTGATCCACTCGAGGGTGCAATCGGCCTCGACGTGCGCCTGCAGCCGGCCGTCGCTCGCGGCGCCGATCCGCCGCATCGTGCATTCGTCCACGGGATGGAATCCCTGGCGCTGCCTCGAGATCTCGTCCATGAACCCGAGGATATCGCCTTCGTGGAGCGCCTTCGCGCGGAGCTTCACGCGGCTCGCCAGCACGTCGATCGACGGGAAGACGCGCCCTCCGGGGAGCGGCAGCGGACGCTGGGGCGCGATCTCGTAGTCGAGCGCGAAGAGCTGGTAGCGCGAGCGCAGCCCGTTCACCATCTCCACGAGGTCCAGGCGCTGCTCGCGCTGCAGGAGCCCGCGGTCGACCAGCATGCGGAAGACGTCCGCGGACTCGTTCAGGTTGTCGCGCTCGCGGCGCGCGCCCTCCAGCTTCCCGCGCGCCTCCTGGAGCCTGCGGCTCGCGTCCGCGCTGTCGCGCTTTTCCTTCACGCCGTACCAGTAGCTGCCCGAGACGATGAGGATCGCGGCAACGATCGCTCCCGCGAGGCCCAGCCACGCGCCGCGCAGCACCTTCCAGCCCTCGCGGGTGAAGACCGGCGTCATGTCTCCCCCCGGTGGTCGCGGACCACGCGCAGCACGAAGCGCGGCTCCATCGTTTCCGGCTCCGCGCCCTCGTGCCGGCCGCGGATCTGCGCGGAGGTGCGCAGGTCCAGGGGGCTCTCGACGATGGTGGCACTCGTGCCGGGCAGCGCCGAAAGGTCCGCGGCGAGCCGCCCGACCGCGTCCAGCGCGCCGCGGAAGTCGTTGATCGGGACGCGCACCGTCCCCTCGAGCACGGCGACCTCGTAGCGGCCGGTCGAGAACGTGCCCGGTGCCGCCTCCGGCGGCTTGGCCGGCGCGTCGGTCGTCGCGGTCGCCGTGACGGGCATGCCCTGGGGAGAGGCGACCCGGTGCAGCTCCGGCGTCGCGTTCGCGTTGTCGGTCGCCATCCATGCGAACTGCGCGAGGCGCACCTCGGGATGCTGGCCGATGACGCCCGAGAGCGCGACCGCGAAGTCGGTCACGCGCGGGAAGGCGCGGATCGAGGCGTTGTAGAACGAGACGGCGTCGCGCATGGTCGAGCCGCCCACCCCGAAGGACGGGAGCGATCGCGTGATCGCGTCGTACTCGCGGCTGAGGGTCTGGATCTGCTGGGCGAGGCGCTGGTCGACGTCGCTCTTCTGCAGGGCCTGGTTCAGGTTCCACGCGCCCCAGCCGATCGACCCGGCGACCGCCACGGCCCCGAACCGGAGGATGGCGGAGCGCGCGCGGCGCAGCGTCTCGAAGCGGCGCATCTCCGGCGTGGCGAATTGGTTGCGCCCGGGACGCAGCAGGAAGAGGTGGACGAAGATCTCCTCGCACGTCGAGCCCAGCGGCGCGGGCCGCAACCCGAGCTTCGCCGCGACCTGCTCGATGTCGAGGATGTGGTGCTGGATCTGCGCGAAGTCCCTGAGCGACGGCTGCACGATCGCGCGGTCCGTCGGGTGCAGCATCACGCACACCTCGAGCCGGTCCTCCTCGCCGAAGTGGCGAAGGCTGTCCAGGTACTGCCACGTGCGGGTCGTCTCCTCGGAGATGAGGGTCCCCAGGCTCTGGCCTTCCTCCGGGTCGATCGGCGTCAGGCGGCTGAACTTGATCTCGCGGTCGCGGAAGTAGGTCTGGCGCATCGCGCCGCCGGGCGTGAAGGTGACGAGGAGCGTGTGCGGGAAGAGGAGGTCCAGCTCGTCCAGCATCACGCTGCTGAAGACCGCCGCCGAGTAGATGCCCGCGAGCGGCGCATGGCGGCGCTCGATCGCGTCCAGCCACGGGCGGAGCACCTCCGGGTTCGTGATCGCGGTGTAGAAGACGCGGTCGTCGCGCCGGCCCTCGGTCTCCCGCCCCTGCACGACCGCGTGGCGGAAGGGGGTGTTCCGGAACATCTGCACGAGCTTGCGGCCCATGATCGCCTCGCGATCGCGGCCGCCCACGTGCGGGACGGTGTCCAGCCGGAAGTCCTCCTCGGCCAGGTCCGTGAAGAGGTGCACCGGCGCGCCGGGAATCGAGGCGAGGTGCTGCTCGAACTGCGCGGCGCCGTTCCCCGAGGCCGCGAACTCGCGGCGCATCGCGATGTGCTTGCCGCGGGTGGCCATGCTCACCAGCCGCGAGTTCGTGAGGTAGAGGAAGTGGCGGAGCACCCTCGGTTCCTAGAACTTGATCTTCGCGATCACGTCGTAGATCGGAAGGAAGATGGCGTAGAGGATGCCGACGATGAGGAGCCCCAGCACCACCGTGGTCGCGGGCCCGATCGTCTGCTGCAGCCGGTCGATGCTCTCGCGCACCTGCCGGTTGTAGAAGTAGCTCACGTTCAGGAGCGCCGCGTCGAGCGCGCCCGTCGACTCGCCCACGCGGAGCATTCGCAGGACGAGCGGCGGGAAGAGCTTCGTCGCGATGAACGCCTGGGAGATGCCCTGCCCCTCCGAGATGCTGCGGCCTACGCGCTGCAGCCCCTCCTCCATCACGCGATTTCCCACGATCTTCTCGCAGATCTGGATGCAGTCGAGCACGCTGATGCCGGAGCGGTAGAGCATCGCGAAGTAGGTGGAGAAGCGGGCGAGGATGATCTTCTGGCGGATGGCGCCCAGGATCGGGAGCCGGAGCGAGAGCCCGTCCAGCGAGCGCTGCGCGCCCTCGTTCGTGCGGGCGAACGTCCACGCGCCGAAGGCGGCCGCGACCGGGATGCCGATGAGGAGGTACCACCACTTCACGAAGATGCCGGAGATCGTGACCAGCGCCTGCGTCTCCGCCGGGAGCTTCGGCACCATCGCGCGGAAGGCCGAGGCGAGCTGCGGCACGAGGAAGATCATGAGGACGAAGATCACGGCCACGATCACGACCAGCACGATCGACGGGTAGACGAGGGCGCGGCGCGCCTGCGAGGCGATCTCGTCCTGCCACTTGAGGTTCTCCGAGAGCTCGTCCAGCACCTCGGTCAATTGGCCGCTCTGCTCGCCCGCCCGCACGAGCGCCACGAACACCGTGTCGAAGCAGTACGGGTGGTTCGCCATCGCTTCCGAGAACTTGAGGCCGCCCTCGATATCCTCGAGCACGCTCGCGATCACCTGCCGGAAGCCCGCGTTGTCGACGGTGTCGCGCAGGTCGGTCAGCGCCTCGATGATGTTCACGCCCGCCTTGAGGAGCTGCGAGAGGTGGAAGCAGAAGGCGATGAGCTCGGTGCGCGTCACGTGCCGCGTGCGCCGGGCGGTGGAGCGCTTGACCGAGTCGAAGGTGATGAGGTCGAGCCCGAGGCGCTTGAGCCTCAGCTCCAGGTCGATCGCGTTGATGGCGTCCAGGTTCCCCGCCGAGATGCGCCCTTCCGCGTCGACGGCCCGGTAGGCGAAGAGCGCCATCCCTCGCGCCGCTCCTAGATCACGCGGTCGGTGAGGTCGACCACGCGCGAGATCTCCTCGAGGCTCGTCTGCCCGAGGAGCACGCGGGAGATCGCGTCCTCGGCGAGCGATCGCAGGCCCTTGGCCGACGCGGCGGCGCGGATCTCGCGCGCGGTCGCGCGGCGCGCGATGAGCTCGTCCGTGTCCGCATCGAGCTTGAAGAGCTCCATGATCGCGACGCGGCCCCTGTAGCCCACGTTGTCGCAGCGGGAGCACCCGGTCGCCTGGTACACGGGGCGCTCGTCGTCCGGCTCGACGCCGAGGAGGCGCCGCGTGGCCGGGTCCGGGTTGTAGGGGGCCTTGCAGTGCGTGCAGAGCTTCCTCACGAGGCGCTGCGCGATCACGCCGATGATGTTGCCCGCCATGATGTCCGGGAGCACGCCCAGGTCCATGAGGCGCGGCACCGCGCCGATGGAGGAGTTCGTGTGCAGCGTCGAGTACACCTGGTGGCCGGTCATCGCGGCCCGGAACGCCATCTCCGCCGTCTCCTGGTCGCGGATCTCGCCCACGAGGATCACGTCCGGGTCCTGGCGCATCATCGAGCGGATGCCCGAGGCGAAGTCGAGCTTCACCACCTCGTTCACCGAGGTCTGGCGGATCATCGCCATCGGGTACTCGACCGGGTCCTCGAGGGTCATGATGTTGATGCCC
>DATAMY010000059.1:0-4468 GCA_036266535.1 Usitatibacter sp.
CGCGACATGCTGGAGCGCCTGGAGCGCGCGCTCGACGCCTCGAGCTACGATGCCGGCTGCTCGCTCGTGAGGAAGCTTCGCTTCCTCGAGAAGCTCGAGCAGGAAATCGACGACGCGCTGAGCCCCTGAGCCATGGCCCTCCTGCAGATCTCGGAGCCGGGCGAGTCGCCGGATCCGCACCAGCGCCGGCTCGCGGTGGGGATCGACCTCGGCACGACCCACTCGCTGGTCGCCACCGTGAAGAGCGGCGCGGCGGAGGTCCTCCCGGACGAGCGGCGCCGCCCGCTCCTCCCCTCGATCGTCCGCTACCTCCCCGAAGGCCGCGCGGTGGTGGGCTACGAGGCACGCGAGGCGCAGGCGGACGATCCCGCCAACACCATCGTCTCCGTGAAGCGCTTCATGGGCCGCGGCGTGGCCGACGTCGCGAAGTACGGCGCGCTCCCCTACCGCTTCGTGGACGCGCCCGGCATGGTCGCGATCGAGACGCGGGCGGGCGTGCGCTCGCCGGTCGAGGTTTCGGCGGAGATCCTGCGCGTGCTGCGGGACCGCGCGGAGCGCGCGTTGGGCGGCGACATCTTCGGCGCGGTGGTCACGGTGCCCGCCTACTTCGACGACTCCCAGCGGCAGGCGACGAAGGACGCGGCGCGCCTCGCGGGGCTCAACGTCCTCCGGCTCCTGAACGAGCCCACCGCCGCCGCGATCGCCTATGGGCTCGACCACGCGTCCGAAGGCACCTTCGCGATCTTCGACCTGGGCGGGGGCACGTTCGACATCTCGATCCTCCGGCTCACGCGCGGAGTATTCGAGGTCCTCGCGACCAACGGCGATTCCGCGCTGGGCGGCGACGACTTCGACCAGGCGATCGCGGTGCACTGGCGAAAGGCCCACGGGCTCGCGGACGCGGGCGGGCGCGAGACGCGTCGCCTCCTCGCCGCCGCCCGCACCGTGAAGGAGAAGCTCTCGAGCGCCGAGGATGCGGACGTGCACGTGACGCTCTCCTATGGGCAGAAGCTGCATCTCCACCTGCGGCGCGCCGAGCTGGAATCGCTCACGTCGGGCCTCGTGCAGCGCGCGCTCGGACCCACCCGCAAGGCCCTGCGCGACGCGCGCCTCGACCCGAAGGACGTGGACGGCGTGGTGCTGGTGGGCGGCGCCACCCGCATGCCGCAGGTCCAGCGCGCGGTCGAGGACTTCTTCGGAAAGCCGCCGTTGAAGGACCTCGATCCTGACGCGGTCGTGGCGCTCGGCGCCGCGATCCAGGCGAACGTGCTCGCCGGCAATCGCGCCGCGGGCGACGACTGGCTCCTCCTCGACGTGATCCCGCTTTCCCTCGGGCTCGAGACCATGGGCGGCCTCGTGGAGCGCGTGATCCCCCGCAACTCCACGATCCCGGTCGCGCGCGCGCAGGAGTTCACGACCTTCAAGGACGGCCAGACCGCGATGGCGATCCACGTGGTGCAGGGCGAGCGGGAGCTCGTGAGCGACTGCCGCTCGCTCGCGCGCTTCGAGCTGCGCGGCATCCCGCCGATGGTCGTGGGCGCCGCGCGCATCCAGGTGACCTTCCAGGTCGATGCGGACGGGCTCCTCTCGGTCTCGGCGCGGGAGAAGACGAGCGGCACGGAGTCTTCCATCGTGGTGAAGCCGTCGTACGGGCTTTCGGACGACGACGTCGCGCGCATGCTGCAGGAGAGCTTCTCCCACGCGGGCGTGGACCGCGACGCGCGCTCGCTCGCGGAGCAGCGCGTGGAGGCGGCCTCGCTCGTGGGCGCCGTGCGCGCGGCCCTCGGGAAGGACGGCGACCTCCTCTCGAAGGAGGAGCGCTCGCGCCTGGAGGCGGGCATCGCCTCGGTCGAGGCCGCGCGCTCGGGCACCGACCACCGCGCCGTGAAGTCCGCCGTCGAGGCGTTGAACCGCGCGAGCGAGGCCTTCGCCGCGCGGCGCATGGACCGGGCCATCTCGTCCGCGCTCGCGGGCCGCAGGGTGGACGAGGTGGGCAAGTGACGAAGGTCACGGTCCTCCCGCACGAGACGCTCTGCCCGGAGGGCGCGGAGATCGAGGCCGCTCCGGGGACCTCGATCTGCGATACGCTCCTCGGCCACGGGATCGAGATCGAGCATGCCTGCGAGAAGAGCTGCGCGTGCACCACCTGCCACGTGATCGTCCGGAAAGGCTACGATGCGCTCGAGCCGCCGACGGACAAGGAGGACGACCTCCTCGACAAGGCCTGGGGCCTCGAGCTCACCTCGCGCCTGTCGTGCCAGGCCCGGGTCGGCGAGGATCCGCTCACGGTGGAGATACCGAAGTACACGATCAACCAGGTCTCGGAGAGCCGCTGATGAAGTGGATCGACACGCGCGAGATCGCGATCGCGCTGGCGGATGCGCACCCGGACGTCGACCCGGAGCGCGTGAATTTCGTCGACCTGCACCGCTGGGTGCTGGCGCTCGAGGGCTTCGACGACGACCCGAAGCGCTCGGGCGAGAAGATCCTCGAGGCGATCCAGGGCGCGTGGATCGAGGAGGCCGGCTGAGCGCAGAGCCCATCCGCGTCGATTTCGGCCGGCTGCGCTACTTCATCGCGCTCGCGTTCGAGTGCGTGGGCATGCCGTCCGCGGACGCGCAGGCCGTGGCGGCGCTCATGGCCGAGGCGGACCTGCAGGGCTCGGACGGCCACGGCGTGATCCGCCTGCCGCAGTACCTCAAGCGCATCCGCTCGGGCGGCGTGAACCTCCATCCGGACATCCGCGTCGTGAAGGAGCGCGCCGCGATGGCGCTCGTCCACGGCGACAACGGGATGGGCCACCTCGTGATGAAGCGGGCCGCGGAGGTCGCGATCGCGAAGGCGCGCACGGCGGGTGTCGCGTGGGTGGGCGCGCAGTGGAGCAACCACGCGGGCCCCGCGTCGCTCTACGCGCGGATGATGCTGCCGCACGACATGCTGGGCCTCTACTTCGCGGTCGGGAATGCGAACCATCTCCCGCCGTGGGGCGGCCTCGAGATGCTGCTCTCGACCAACCCCATCGCGGCGGCGATCCCCGCGGGAGAGGAGCCGCCGATCGTCCTCGACATGGCGACGACCGTGGCCGCCTACGGCAAGGTGAAGGCGAAGGCCGCGAAGGGCGAATCGATGCCGGAAGGCTGGATGATAGACCGCGAGGGGAAGCCGCTCACGGATCCGCGCCGCGCGAACGAGGGATTCCTCCTTCCGATCGGCGGCTACAAGGGGTACGGCCTCGCCCTCGTCGTGGGCCTCCTCGCCGGGACCTTGAACGGCGCGGCGATGGGCCGGGACGTGATCGACTTCAACCAGGACGCGGAGACGGCGACCAACACCGGGCAAGCGATCGTCGCGATCGACCCTTCCGCGTTCGGCGAGGTGGCGCAGTTCAAGGCCGCCGTCGACAAGCTCATCCGGGACCTGCGCGGCTCCGAGCGCCTCCCGGGCGTGGAGCGCATCTTCATGCCGGGCGAGCAGAGCCACGAGCGGATCGCCCGCCAGCGGAAGGACGGGATCGCCATCGCGCCCCAGCTCGTGCAAACTCTCGACCGGCTCGCGCAGCAGCTCGAGATCCCGCCCCTGCGCACGAACTAGGAGACTCCACCATGAGGTTCCCGCAGCGCGCCGTGATCGCCGTGATCGCGGCCGCCGTTTCGCTGGGCGCGCTCGCCCAGCAGCCGTATCCCTCGAAGCCCATCCGCATGATCGTGCCGCTCGCGGCCGCGAGCGCGGTCGACAACGCCGCGCGCCTGGTCGCGCAGCACATGTCCACCACGCTCGGGCAGCAGGTCGTGATCGAGAACCAGCCGGGGGCCTCGGGCCAGATCGGCGCGGATCGCGTCGCGAAGGCGGCGCCGGACGGCTACACGATCGGGGGCTTCAACGACAGCATCATGACGATGCTCCCCAACATGTACGCGAAGCTGCCGTGGGACATCCTGCACGACTTCGAGCCCGTGTCGCTCGTGGCGACGGTGGAGTGGGGGCTCGTCGCGAACAACGCCGCGCCGTACAGGAGCGCGGCCGACCTCATCGCGGACGCGAAGGCGCGCCCCGGCAAGATCGACTTCGGCTCCGGCGGCGTCGGAAGCCCGCAGCACATCGCGATGGCGCTCTTCGCCTCGAGCGCCGGCATCCAGCTCACGCACGTGCCGTACAAGGGCGCCTCGCAGGCGGCGCTGGGTGCCGCCGCGGGCGAGGTACCGGTGTGCTTCCAGGGACTGGCGACGGTGGCGGGGCTCGTGCGCGGCGGGAAGCTTCGCCTGATCGGCGTCGCCACGCCCGCACGCCATCCGCAGTTCCCGGACGCGCCGACCGTGGCGGAGTCGGGCCTCCCCGGGTTCCAGTTCAACTCCTGGTTCGCGATCATGGCCCCGGCCGGCACGCCTAAGGACGTGGTCGCGAAGCTGAACCGCGCGATCGTTCAAGCGCTCGCGGATCCCCAGGTGCGCGAGCGGCTGAACGAGCAGGG
>DATAMY010000060.1:0-29228 GCA_036266535.1 Usitatibacter sp.
GAGGACAAGCTTCGGCGGGAACCCAGCCCCTTCATGGATCTCATCCACACCGTCGCCGAGCTGCGCGCGCGGCTGAAGCGCGAGCCGTCCGTCGCCTTCGTCCCCACGATGGGGAACCTGCATGCGGGGCACCTGGCGCTCGTGGAGGCCGCTCACCGCCACGGAAAGTGCGTGGTCGCCTCCATCTTCGTGAACCGCCTCCAGTTCGAGCCGGGCGGCGACTTCGAGCGCTATCCCCGCACGCTCGCCCAAGACCGCGCGAAGCTCGAGCGCGCGGGCTGCCACGTGCTCTTCGCGCCGGACGAGCGCGAGATGTACCCCGAGCCGCAGGAGATGATGGTCACCCCGCCGCGCGCCGCGGAGCAGCTCTGCGGCGATTTCCGTCCCGGCCACTTCCAGGGCGTGGCGACCGTCGTCACCAAGCTCTTCGACATCGTGGCGCCCGATGCGGCCGTGTTCGGCAAGAAGGACTACCAGCAGCTCCACGTGATCCGCACGCTCGTCCGCCAGCTGAACTTCGGCATCGAGATCGTGGGGGTCGAGACGGTCCGCGAGCCGGACGGCCTCGCGATGTCGTCGCGGAACGGCTACCTCACGGCGGCGCAGCGCGCCGAGGCGGTGCGCCTCAGCCGGACGCTGCGCGGCCTCGCCGACGCGATCGAGCGCGGGGCGCGCGATGCCGACCGGCTCCTCGCCGGCGCGCGCGCGGACCTCGAGGCCCACGGCTGGCGCGTCGACTACGTGGCGTTGCGCGAGCGCCGGCACCTGCAGGTGCCCGGCGAAGCCGACCGCGACCTGGTCGTTCTCGGCGCCGCCTGGTTGGGCCATACTCGCCTCATCGACAACCTCGAAATCACCCGGCCGTGACTCCAACGCCCGCGCGGGAGCTGCCGCTCGCCGGCATCCGCGTCGTCGAGCTTTCGCACATGGTGATGGGCCCCACGTGCGGGCTCGTGCTGGCCGACCTGGGCGCCGAGGTGATCAAGGTCGAGCCGGAAGGCCGCGGCGATCCGACCCGCGCGCTCGAGAGCACGGGCGCGGGCTTCTTCGCGTCCTTCGGGCGGAACAAGAAGAGCGTGACGCTCGACCTCGATTCTTCCGAGGGGCGCGAGGCGATCGCGGCCCTCGTCGCGACGGCGGACGTCTTCCTCGAGAACTTCCGGCCCGGTGCCCTCGAAGCCAAGGGATTGGGCTACGCCGCGCTCTCGAAGGCGAACCCCCGCCTCGTCTACTGCTCGCTCAAGGGCTTCCTCCCCGGGCCGTACGAGAAGCGCACCGCGCTGGACGAGGTCGTGCAGATGATGAGCGGGCTCGCCTACATGACGGGGCCCGCGGGCCGGCCGCTCAGGGCGGGCGCGCCCGTGAACGACATGATGGGCGGCATGTTCGGCGCGATCGCGATCCTCGCGGCGCTGCGCAGCCGCGACCGGACGGGGCGCGGTGAGCAGGTGCAGAGCGGCCTCTTCGAGAACGCCGCGTGGCTCGTCTCCACGCACATGATGCAGCACGCGGTCACGGGCAAGGCGCCGGAGCCGATGTCGGCGGGACGGCGCGCGTGGGGCGTCTACGACGTCTTCGAGTCGGCGGACGGCGTGCAGGTTTTCATCGGCGTCGTGACCGAGCGGCAATGGGAGATCTTCACGCGGGCGCTCGCGGAGCCGGAGCTCATGGATCCGGCCTACGCCACGAACAACCAGCGCTCGGCCGCGCGCGAGACGCTGATCCCGCTGGTGGCACGGCTTCTTCGCAAGCATCCGATCGCGGGGCTGGAAGCGATCTGCGAGGAGGGCGGGCTTCCGTTCGCGCGCATCCAGGAGCCCTCGGACCTCTTCGACGATCCGCACCTCGCCGCGGGCGGCATGATCGAGCTCGATCTTCCGGGCGGCGGGCACACGCGCATTCCCGCGCTGCCGATCGCGTTCGGGGACAGGCGGCTTCCCTTGCGCCTTCCGCTGCCCCGTCCGGGCGAGCACAACGACGAGATCCTGGGCGCGCCCGGGAAAAGGAGGAAATAGCGATGTGGAACCTCTCGTTCTCGCCGCCGCACGTGATCCGGGCGCGCGTCCTCACGCGGCTGCCGGACGAGTTCCGGACGAAGCGCCCGAGCGAATGGGGCGCCGCGAACAAGCCGGGCGAGGCGATCGACAGCTTCCTCGAGGGGCCGTCCTTCGATCGCGCGGGGAATCTCTACGTGACGGACATTCCGTTCGGGCGCATCTTCCGCATCTCGCCGAAGCTCGAGTGGACCCTCGCCTCCGAGTACGACGGCTGGCCCAATGGCATCGCGATCCACCGCGACGGCTCGCTCTGGATCGCCGATTACCGGAAGGGGCTTCTCAAGCTGGAGCCCAGGTCGAGCAAGCCGCAGCCGATCCTCGGCCACCGGAACAGCGAGTCCTTCCGCGGGTTGAACGACCTCACCTTCGACGCCCAGGGCAATTGCTACTTCACCGACCAGGGCCAGACCGGATTGCACGATCCCACGGGACGCGTGTACCGGCTGCGGACGACGGGGCAGCTGGAGCCGGTGCTTTCCGGAATCCCGAGCCCGAACGGCGTCGCGCTGAACGCGCACGGCCGCGCGCTGCTCGTGGCCGTGACGCGCGCGAACCAGGTCTGGCGCGGCCCGCTCCTCGCGGACGGGAGCGTCTCGAAGGTCGGCGCCTTCCGCACGTTCTTCGGCACGAGCGGCCCCGATGGCCTCGCGGTCGACGTCGACAACCGGCTCGTGGTGGCCCATGCGAGCCTGGGCGGCGCGTTCGTCCTGAACGTGCGCGGCGAGGTGACCCATTTCGTCCAGAGCCCCGTCGGCTCCACGGTGACGAACGTCGCGTTCCGGCCGGGGACGTCGAAGCTCGTGCTGACCGAATCGGAGACCGGGTCGATCCTGGAGGCGGACCTGCCCGCGGCGGGCGCCCCGCTCTTTTCGCACGCCTAGGCCGCTATTGCGGCTGGATCCCCGCGTCCTTCACCACCTTCACCCACCTCGCGTTCTCGGCGCGCACGAAGGAGGTGGTTTCCGCGGGCGTCATCTTCCGGATCTCCGCGCCCTGGTCCAGGAGCACCCGCTTCACCTGCGGGTCGTCGAGCGTCTCGCTCACGGCGACATTGATCCGCCGGACGACTTCCGGCGGCATGCCTTTCGGGCCGATGAGCGCGCTCCACGTGCCCACGTCGAAATCGGCGAGGCCCAGCTCGCGCATCGTGGGCACGTCCGGCACGGCGGGGTTCCGCTCGGCGGAAGCAAGCCCGATGGCGCGCACCTTGCCGCCGCGGATCTGGGGCACCACGGCGGGGAGCGTGGCGAAGTTGACCTGCGCCTCGCCGGACATGATCGCGAGCACCGACGGCGAGCCGCCCTTGTACGGCACGTGCGTGAGCTTGGCGCCCGTCGCCTTCACGAGGAGCTCGCCCGCGAGATGACCCGGGGAGCCCACGCCGGAGGACGAGTAGAAGGTCGGGGTCTTCTCCGCGAGATCCTTCAGCTCCGCGATCGTCTTGAAGGACGTCTGCGGCGATCCGATCATGATCATCGGATACGAGCACACCATGGCGATCATCGAGAAATCCCGGATCGGGTCGAATTTCTGCTTGAAGAGACCCGGGTTGATCGCGTGCAGCGCGACCGTCGACATCATGAGCGTGTAGCCGTCCGCCGGCGCCTGCAGCATGAGCTCCGCCGCGAAGTCGCCCGCCGCGCCCGGCTTGTTCTCGATCACCACGGGCTGACCGAGCTTCTCGCCCAGCCGGGGCGCGAGGAGGCGGGCCACTACGTCCGTCGAGCCGCCCGCCGCGTAGCCGATGTAGACCTTGATGGGCTTCTCGGGCCAGGCGGCGGAGGCGCTTCCCGCGGCGAGGAGCAGCAATGCGGCGATCGCGCGCAGTACATTCATGCGGTCTCCCTACTTTCCCTTGAACGCGGGCTTCCGTTTTTCCATGAACGCGCGCCGCCCTTCCGCGTAGTCCTCGCTCTCGAAGCAATCGAGGATCAGGCGCCGGCAGAGCGCCATGTCGATGTCCGCATCCGGCTTCAGCACCTCGCGGATGATGCGCTTGCCCGCCTTGATCGTGAGCGGCGCGCCGGTCGAGATCGCCTTCACGTACTCGTCGAGGAGGGCGGGAAGCGCGGCGGGCTCCACGACCCGGTTCACGAGGCCGATGCGCAGGGCCTCGGCGGCATCGAGGCGCCTCGCGGTGAAGAAGATGTCCTTCGCGGCGCCGGGCCCCACCAGGTCGGTGAGGTTCTTCATCGCGGAGAAACGGTATCCCAGCCCCAGCCGCGTCGCGGGGACCGAGAACACCGAGTCGCTAGACGCGATCCGGAGATCGCAGCTGATCGCGACGTTGAGTCCGCCGCCGATGCAGTATCCACGGATGCAGGCGAGCGTGGGCTTGCCGAAGTCCGCGATGCCCTGGAGTGCCGCCTCCGCGAGCACCTCGTAGCGCTTCACGGCCTCCTTCGCGGCGCGCAGGTCCTCGAACTGAGAGATGTCCGCGCCGGAGACGAACGCCTTCTCGCCTTCGCCGGAGAAGACGACCAGGCGCACGGCGTCGTCGTCCTCCGCGCGGGCGAGGAGCGGCGGGACCGCTTCCCACATGTCCACGGAGAGCGCGTTGTGCTTCGCCGGATTGTTGAAGCGGATGTGGAGGGCGGCGCCCTCGATCCACGCCTTCACGCGCTCCGTGCGGGAGGCGTACGCCGGGCCGTTCATGTCGTTCATCAGAGCACCTCCGCGGATCTCATCCGCTCCAGGTCCTCGGCCGTGTAGCCGATCTCGCGCAGGATCTCCTCGGTGTGCTCGCCCCGGAGCGGCGTCGCGCGCGCGATGGAGGAGGGCGTGCGCGAGAGCGTGACCGGCTGCCCCACGATCCGCTGCTCGCCCAGCCGCTTCGAGACCACGGTCTTCAGCATCCCCAGGTGCTTCACCTGCGGCTCCTCGAAGACCTCCTTCACGTTGTTGATGCGGCCGCACGCCACGCCTTCGCGGTTCAGCCGCTCGATCCAGTAGTCGCTCGTCTCGTTCGCGAGGCGCTTCTCGATCTCCGCGTTCAGCCAATCGCGGTGGACCGAGCGGTTCGCCTTCGACCTCGACCGCTCGTCCGTCACCCACTCCGGGGCGCCCAGCGCCTGGCAGAAGCGCTCCCAGATCTTCGTCCCGAAGACCGCGATGTTGATGTGCCCGTCCTTCGTCCGGTAGACGCCGGTCGGGATGCTGGTGGGATGGAAGTTACCGGCCTGGCCGGGGATCTCGCCCTCGATCGTCCAGCGCGACGTCTGGAAATCCATCATGTAGATCATCGCCTCGAGGAGCGACGTGTGCAGCCATTGCCCCTTGCCGGAGTGCTCGCGCTCGAGGAGCGCCACCGTCACGCCGTACGCGGCGAAGATGCCGCCGCAGAGATCGGCGATCGGGATGCCCACCCGGAGCGGCCCCTGCCTCGGAAGGCCGGTGACGGACATGAGCCCGCCCATGCCCTGCGCGATCTGGTCGAAGCCCGGCCGCTCCGCGTAGGGGCCGGTCTGCCCGAAGCCCGAGATGCTCGCGTAGACGAGGCGCGGATTCACCTTCGAAAGGCTCTCGTAGTCGATGCCGAGGCGATGCTTCACGTCCGGCCGGAAGTTCTCGAGGAGCACGTCCGCGGTGCCGACCAGCTTCTTGAGGATCTCGATGCCGCCGGGCGACTTGAGGTTCAACGTGATGGAGCGCTTGTTGCGATGCGTGTACTGGTAGTCCGAGCCGTCCTGGCCTCCCAGCGTGTCGTCCGCCCGCATGTGCTCCGGCATCTGCACCTGGATCACGTCCGCGCCCCAGTCGGCGAGCTGCCGCGCGGCGGTGGGGCCGGCGCGGACCTGCGTCATGTCGATCACGCGGAAGCGCGCGAGCGCCTGGGAAGCCGGGAGGTGCGGCATGTCAGGCGTTCTTCAGGTGCCGGTGGAAGAACTCGAGCGTGCGCTGCCAGGAGAGCTTCGCGGCCGCCTCGTCGTAGCGCGGCGTCGTCTCGTTGTGGAAGCCGTGCTGCGTGTTGGGATAGACGAAGCCGTGATGCTCCACGTGGTGCGCCTCGAGCACCTTCGCGAACGCGGGCCAGCCGTCGGTGATGCGATGGTCCTCCGAGGCGTAGTGCGCCATGATGGGCGAGCGGATCTTCGCCGCGTCCTTCGCCTTTGGCTGGGCGCCGTAGTACGGGACGGCTGCCGCGAGGTCCGGAAAGCGGGTGGCGATCGTGTTCACGACGGTGCCGCCGAAGCAGAAGCCGACCGCTCCTACCTTGCCGCTGAAGTCGGGGCGGAGCTTCACGTAGTCGACGGCCGCGGCCAGGTCCTCCGTCCGCTTCGCCGGGTCCTGCTTCGCGAAGAGATCGCGCGCCAGGTCCTCGTTGCGGGGATAGCCGCCCGCGGGCGCAAGCGCGTCCGGCGCGAAGGCGACGTAGCCCTCGATCGCAAGGCGCCGGGCGACGTCCTCGATATAGGGGCTGAGGCCCCGGTTCTCGTGGATCACGACGACCGCGGGAAGCTTTCCCTTCGCCGCCGCGGGCCGGGCGACGTAGCCGCGCATGGCTCCCGAGCCCTTGGGCGAGAGATAGTCCGCATACCCCGCCTCGAGGCGCCTGTCGTCCGGCCTCACTTGCTGCGCCCACGCGAAGTTGGGCGCCAACGCTTCCAGCATCGCCGCCGCCGAGAAGCCCACCATCGCGTACTTCGCCGCCCGGTCGAGGAATTCCCGGCGCGAGATCCCGCCGTGGACGTAGCCGTCGAAGAGCTCCAGCACTTCGGGAGGAAAGTCGCTCGCCTTCATTCTTTCCATGGCATCTCCTCAGGTCAGGGCGCCCGGTCGGAGAAGAACGCGCTGAGCTCCGCGTACGTCTCCTCGGGGCATTGCTCGGCGGGATAGTGGCCGCACGGGAGCATGCGCCCGCGCACGTCCGTCGCGCGCTCGCGCCAGGCCTCCAGCGGCCTGAAGCTTCGGTTCACGTGGCTCTTCTCGCCCCACAGGACCAGCATCGGCATCGCGATCTTCACCCCGAGGTCCGCCTCGTCGTGCTCGAGGTCGATGGACACCGCGGCGCGATAATCCTCGCACACCGCGTGGATGTTCTCCGGCGTGCAGCACCGGATGTACTCGGCGAGCGCCTCGGGGGTGAAGGCGCTCATGCCGACCCCCTTCTTGTCGAGCTTCTTGCGGATGTAGCGCTCGAGCCCGTAGGCCTCGAGCATCTTCTCCGGGTAGTCCCAGGGCTGCGCCATGAAGAACCAGTGGTAGGAGTCGACGGCCCACTGCTTCGTGATGTTGTGCAGCACGTGGTGCGTGGGGACGATGTCCAGGAACGCGACCTTCTCCACGCGCGCGGGGTGGTCGAGCGCCATGCGGTGCGCGACCCGCCCGCCGCGGTCGTGTCCGGCGACTTGCCAGCGCTCGAAGCCCAGCGCGCGCATGACCTCCACCTGGTCGCGCGCCATGGTCCTGAACGAGTAATCGGAATGATCGCCGCCGCCGGCGGGCTTCGAGCTGTCGCCGTAGCCGCGCAGATCCGCCGCGACGACGGTGAACTCCTCCGCGAGCCGGGGCGCCACCTTGTGCCACATGACGTGCGTGAGCGGATTCCCGTGGAGGAGGAGGAGCGGCGGCCCGGAGCCTCCTACGCGCAGGTGGATCCTGGCGCCGGTGACTTCGACGTCCCTCTGCTGGAAGCCTTCAAACATGATGGGAACCACAGATGAACACAGATGAACACAGATGGTTCGTGAATACGAAAAACAACATTGAAATGGGCACGGCGAATCTCTCTAGTAAGGCCTATCTGTGTTCATCTGTGTTCATCCGTGGTTCCTTCAGCTTTTCACCTGCGCAGCAATTGCGTGAGCTCGTTCACGTCGGCGAGCTCCTCGATCTTCCAGAGGAGCTTCAGCACCGCGTCCGTGCGCGCGCGATCGAGGCCGCCCCAGGCGGCGCACTGGCGGAATTTCTCCGCGAGCTCGTCGTCCGTCATGGGGTTCGCGGGGCTTCCCTTCCCGAAGTCCGCGCGGCCCTTCAGCACCTGGCCGTCGGCGAGCTCCACCTCGATGATCGTCGTCATCTTGTCGAAACCCGCGGCCTCGGCCTCCGGATGCACGCCGAAGCTCACCTTCTTGATCATCGCCTGCACGTCCGGCCGGTTCACGACCGCGTCCGTGAACTGCTCCAAGCCGCCCTTCCTCTCGAGGAGGAGGATCGCCATGCAGAACTCCATGCTGAACTTCGCCTGGAGCTCGTTCTTCGGGCGGTGGTGGATGAGGGCGTTGGGCATGTTGTGGTTCGTTCCGACGGCGACGCGTTTCACGCGTTCGGGCTGGATGTCGTGCTTGCGGATCAGATCCATCATCACCGCCATCCCCGGATGCGTGAGCGATCCGGACGGGTGCGGCTTGATGGACACGCCCGGAAAATGGAAGGTCCAGGGCTCGCCGAGCTTTTCCTCGATCATCTCCGGGCTGTAGCCCCCGCCCGCCGCGCGGAAGAACCCGCGATCGGCTTCGAGGCCGTTGGGCGAGGCGGTGAAGCCCAGCGCCGCGATCTCCGCCGCGACCACGCCGTTCTCCGCGGCGCGCCCCGCGTGGAAGGGTTTCGTCATGGTGCCGAAGTTCTCGCGCAGCCCCCCGGCTTGCGTGGCGCCGATCGACAGCGCGCGCCGCGTCGCTTCGCGATCGAGGCCCAGCAGCTTCGCGGCCCCCGCTGCCGCCCCGATCGAGCCGCACGTCGCGGTGCTGTGGAAGCCCGTCTGGTAGTGGCGCGGGAGGATCGCCTCGGCGACCTTGCATTCGACCTCGACGCCCACGTGGTAGGCGAGCATCAGGTCGGCGCCGCTCCGCCGGTCGCGCTCGGCGAGCGCGAGCGTCGGCGGGAGCGCCGGCGCGGTGGGGTGCGTGAGGAGCCCGTACACGCGGTCCTTCGCCACGGCGAGCTGCGTGTCGTCGTAGTCGTCCGCGTGGATCGCGAGCCCGTTCGCGAAGGCGGCGAACCGGGCGGGCAGGCGAAGCGCGCTGCCGATGACCGTGCTGCCCTTGTCGGAGGCGATTCCCAGCTGCTCGAGGTATTTCTGCGCGATGTGCCCGCATTCCGAAGCGGCGCCTGCGAGCGCGAGCCCGATGCCGTCGAGCACCGATCGCTTCCCGAGGTGGGCGACGTCCTTCGGAATGCCGCGCAACTGCATGCCGACCACGAACCCGGCGACGTGATCGGTGATGGGGGAAGTCTCGGTTCTTGCGGGTGCGGTGGTGGCCATGGTGCTTTCCTGGAAAAGGCTGGATTCCGCCGAAGCCTGCCCTCGATTGCTCTTGTCGGGGGCGGGAACGACGGCTGCTTATGCGGTGACGGTGGACTTGCGGGAGGCGGCGAGGCGGGCGCCCAGGCGGACCGCGTTCTCGAGCGCTCCGGTGGTCGCCACGCCGCGCCCGACGATGTCGTAGGCCGTGCCGTGGGCGGGCGTCGTGAAGACGGTGGCGAGGCCGCCGGTCACCGTCACGCCGCGGTTGAAGCCCTTCAGCTTCGTCGCGATCTGGCCCTGGTCGTGGTACATGCTGAGGACGCCGTCGTACTCGTCGCCGAAGCCCTTGATGAATACGGTGTCGGCGGGGAAGGGGCCCTTGCACGCGATGCCGCGCGCCGCGGCGCGGGCGACGGCCGGCGCGATGATCTCGATCTCCTCGCGGCCGAAGAGCCCACTCTCCCCGCCGTGCGGGTTCAGCGCCGCGACGGCGATCCGCGGCCGCGCGAAGCCCGCCCCGCGCATCGTCGCGTCCGCGAGCGATAGCGCGTGCTCGATCCGCTCGGGCGTGATCTGCTCGATGGCGGTCCGGAGCGACACGTGCGACGTGACGCGCGACATCCACTTGTCGTCCAGCACGTTCATCTCGCCGAAGAAGCCCTGGTGGCGCGTGAGGCTCGCGAACATCTGGTGCTCGTCGTTGAACTTCCAGCCCCCCGCGTGGAGGGCCGCCTTGTTGAGCGGCGCGAACGTGATGCCGTCGAGGCGCCCCGCGAGCGCGAGCTCCACCATGAAGGCGAGCGTCTCGCCGGTGAGCCTGCCGGATTCCGCGGAGATGGCGCCGCGCGGGATCTTCGCCGGGTCGATGTTGGAGAGGTCGATGAGGGCCACCTCCCGCTCGCGGGACCAGTCGACCGACTCCGGGTCGGCATAGGTGCGCACCTCGAGCGAGACGCCGGCGTCGCGGGCGCCGAGCGCCAGCACGCGCGCATCGCCCACCACGAGGAGGTTCGCGTCCGCGGCCATGCGCCGGTCCGCGAGGATGCGCGCGCATTGCTCCGGGCCGATCCCGGTCATGTCCCCCGGCATGAGGCCGAGGATGGGCTTCCGTTTCAAGCGAGCCTCCGGTCGTTGAAGAAGTTGATCGCCGCGATCATGGCGAACGTGATGAGGAGCATCGTGATCGAGAGGACCGCGATCGGGCCCCAGTCGTTGCTCTCGCGGAGGTCGAACATCGTGACGGAGATGGTCTTCGTCTTCGCCGTGAAGAGGAGGATCGTGGCCGAGAGCTCGCGGATCGAGCCGATGAAGATGAAGATCCAGGTGGCGATCACGCCGTTCCTGATGAGCGGCGCGGTGACGTCGAAGAGCGCCCGCAGCCGGGTCGCGCCGAAGATGCGGCTCGCATCCTCGAGCTCCGGGTGGACGGACCTGAGGGCCGAGGCGACCTGCTGGTAGCCCACCGGCATCTCCTTCGTGAGGTACGCGAGGAAGATGATCGTGAGCGTGCCGTAGAGGACGAGCGGCGCATGGGTGTAGCTGAGGAAGAGGCCCACGGCGAGCACGATTCCGGGGATCGCCACCGGGGCGGTCGCGAGGAAGGAGAGGTAGCGGTGGCCCCAGACCAGCTTCCGGAGGCTCAGGTACCCGATCGTCGTCGCGAGGATCGTGCCGGCGGTGGCGGCGGACGCGCCCAGCACGAACGTGTTCACGAGGGCGAGCTTGGTCTGGCTGAACTCGAGGAACACGAAGCGCCAGTTCTCGAAGGAGAAGTTCCCCGCCATCGGCGCGGAGTAGTTCTTCACGAACGCGGTCCACGTGAGGACGCCGTAGGGAAGGAGCACCGAGCAGGCGAGCACGAAGACGAACGGGGCGAGGGCCACGATCTTCCACGGTCCCAGCCGGATCAGCCGCTGGCCCGTGCTCTTTCCTCCCACGACGGAGTAGCCGCGCCGGCCCATGATCGCGGACTGCACGCGCAGGAGCACCACGGTGATCACGAGGAGCGGAAGGGATGCCGCCGCCGCGAGGCCCAGCTTCGGCGGGAACTGGAAAAGGCTCCAGATCTTGGTGGTCATGGTGTCGATGCTCGCCGGGAGCGCGAGGATCGCCGCCGGGCCGAAGAGCGTCATCGATTGGAGGAACGCCACGAGGAAGCCGGCGAGGAGCGCGGGCGTGACGAGCGGGAGCGTCACGTCGAGCGCGGTGCGCCAGGCGGGCGCCCCCAGGATCGCGGAGGCTTCCTCCAGCTCGCTCGGGATGAGGTCGAGGCTGGTCGCGACGAACGTGAACACGTACGGGAACGTGTAGAGCGCGGTCACGAAGACGATGCCCCACGCCGAGAAGATGTTCACGAGCGGCGCGGCGTCGAAGGGCTTGAGCCCCAGGAGCGCGTAGTACCAATGGTTCACGAGGCCCGCGTTGGGCCCGCCCAGCAGCACCCACGCGAAGGCGCCCAGGAAGGGCGGCGTCGCGAAGGATGCGAGGACGAGCATGCGCAGGAGCCGCTTGGCCGGGAGGTCGGTGCGGGCGACGAGCCAGGCCATCGGCGCGGCGAAGGCGACGCAGAGGAAGCCCACCGCCGCGGACGTCCAGAGCGTCACCCAGAAGGGCTCGAGGAAGCCCCGGTCGACCACGAGCTGGCGGTAGTTCGCGAGCGTGAAACGGTGCGTGTCGTCGGTGAGGCTCGTGAATCCCAGCCAGTACATCGGCAGCAGCACGAGCACCGCGAGGAGCAGCGCCATGCCGATGGAGAAGGGCACGGTCGCGTCGAACGACCCTGCCCGTGTCGCGCGCGCGCCCACGCCGCTACTTTCCTCCGCCGAAGAGGGCCGCGTACTTCTTCTTGATCTCCTCCACCTGCGGCAGCAGCCCCGCCGGGTCGTCCGGGAGCACCTTGATGTCCTTCAGCGGCGTGCGGCCGGCCGGATCCTTCACGTCGGGATGCGCGGAACGCGCGCCGCCGCTATCGACCATGTACTGCTGGATCTTCGGCGTGAAGAGGAAGTCCGCGAAGACGCGGGCCGCGTTCGGGTGCGGCGCGTCCTTGAAGATTCCCACGGGCGAGGACACGAAGGGCGTGCCTTCGACCGGGTAGATGATCTTCACCGGGCTCTTCTTGTCGATCTCGATGAACATGTTGTACTCGTTCCCGTCGACCATCACCGCGCGTTCGCCGCTCGCGATGCTCTTGGGCGTGGCGGTCGTGGATTGCAGCTGCTGGACGCCCTGCTTCGAAAGCTTCTCGAGGTAGTCCCAGCCCAGGACCTTCACGATGGCATACGTGCCCGTGAGCGAGGTCCCGCTGTAGCCCGGGTGCGCCTTGGTGAGCTTCCCCTTCCACTTCGGCTCGAGCAGGTCCCGGTAGCCCTTCGGCACCTGGTTCGGGGGAACGAGGTTCGTGTTGTAGCCCATGACGCAGAGCGTCGCGCGCCACGTGGCGTAGTAGCCGTCCGGATCGCGGTACTCCATCGGGAATTTCACGACGTCCGCGGGAACGTACTTCGCGAGCAGGCCCTGCTGCTTCCAGGTCATGAAATGCGTGGAGTCCGAGCTGTTCACGACGTCCGCGTGCTTGATCCCGGACTCGTGCTCCTGGTTCACGCGCTGGAAGACGCGCTCGGAGCCGGAGCGCTCGACCTCCACCTCGATCTTCGGATGCGCCTTGCGGAACGCATCCGCGACCGATTCGGCCACCTTCACGTCGACGGACGTGTACCAGACGACCTTGCCTTCCTTCTCGGCGGCGGCGACGTCCGCCTTTTCCTGGGCGCCGGCGGGAAGCGCGCCCGCCACCGCGGCGGCGAGCGCCGCGAGCATGATCCTGCGCATCGGTTTCATCTCTTTCCTCCTTGGGTTTTTGTCACGGAAGACACGAAAAGGGTCATTGCACGAGCCCGCGGCAGCGCTCCGGCCGGAAGCGCACGGCGACCCTGGAGCCGGCCCGCAGGTCGAGCGTCGCCGGCGCGGCGATGAGGAGGTCCTGCCCCACGTCGACCACGTAGTCGCAGTGGCTTCCCAGGTACGCGTGGCTGCGGACCACGCCGGGAAGCGCGTTTCCGCCGTCGACGCCGCCCTCGGGTACCAGCTCGAGGTCGTGCGTCTTCACGCAGAAGCTCATGTCGCGCCCCGGGTCCGGGAAATCGCCCAGCCCGATCGCGAGCGCCTGGCCCGCGACCTCGACGTGCTTGCCCCCGATGTACTTGCCGTCCACGACGTTGCTCCCGCCGATGAAGCGCGCGACGAAGCGCGATCGCGGCGCGTCGTAGACTTCCTGCGGCGTGCCGATCTGCTCGATCCGCCCCGCGTTCATGACCACGATGCGGTCGGCCATGGTCATCGCCTCCATCTGGTCGTGCGTCACGTAGATCGAGGTGTTCCGGAACTCGTCGTGCAGCCGGCGGATCTCGTAGCGCATCTCGCCGCGCAGGTTTGCGTCGAGGTTGGAGAGCGGCTCGTCCAGGAGGAGGATCTCCGGATTCGGGGCGAGGGCGCGCGCGAGCGCCACCCGCTGCTGCTGGCCGCCGGAAAGCGCGGCCGGATATTTCTTCGCATGGTCCGTGAGCCGCGTCGCGCGAAGCATGTCGAGCGCGCGCTCGTGCCGCTCCGCGACGGGCTTCTTCTGCATCTTGAGCCCGTAGGCGACGTTGTCCAGCACCGTCATGTGCGGCCACACCGCGTAGCTCTGGAAGATCATGCTCATGTTCCGCCGCTCGGGCGCGAGCGCCTTCCCCGGCGACGACACGACCTTGCCGTTCACGCGGATCTCGCCGTCGTCCGGCTCGAGGAACCCGGCGATCATGCGCAGCGTCGTCGTCTTCCCGCACCCGGAGGGCCCCAGGAGGCAGATGAACTCGCCCTCCCCCACGGAAAGGCTCACGCCGTCGACCGAGGCGATGCCACCGTAGCGCTTGGTGAGATGGACGAGCTCGAGGTGCGGCATGGGGTTCCGGCGGGCGAATCGGTAGGGTAGGCGCGGGCGGCTCGAAGTGTCAACAAACCAGTGCGGATCGACGACAGGCGCGCGCGCCTTTGCGCTAATATCGTACCGCTTCCATGGCCGCCCCCGCCCGCACCCGCCCGCCACGCCTCCTCGCCGCGCACGTCGTGGACGAGCTCAGGCAATTGATCGACACCGGGCAGGTGAAGCCGGGCGAGCGGCTGAACGAGGCCACGCTCGCGCAGGCGATGGGGACCAGCCGCGGTCCGATCCGCGAGGCGATTCGCGTCCTCGCCGGCATGGGGCTCGTGACGCCGGTGCCCAACCGCGGCGTTTTCGTCCGCCAGGTCTCCATGGCCGAGATGATGGAGATCTACGAGATGCGCGCGTTGATCTTCGGTTTCGCGGTCGAGCGGGCGGCGGAGCTCCTCACGCCCGCGCGCCGGAAGATCCTGGAGACGCTCTTGGGCCAGATGGAAGCGGCGGCCGCCTCGGAGAAGGGCGCGCGCTACTACGAGCTGAACCTACGGTTCCATGCCGCGCTCGTCGAGTTCTCGAACAACCGCCGCGCGGCGCGTGTCTACGGGGAGTGCGTGAACGAGCTCCACCTCTTCCGGCGTCCGCCGTTCAACTACGCGGCGAAGATGCACCGCTCGAACGTGGAGCATCGCGCGATCTACGACGCGATCGTCGCGGGACGGGGTGCGCATGCGCGGGAGATCGCCGAAGCGCACGTGCGCTCCGGGCGCGAGCGGCTCCTAGAGTCGCTCGGGGAAGGCGAGCGCTAGCGCGTCTCGGCTGCCTGCTTCTCCGCGCTCTTTCGGCTGTTCCACCACGTGTAGGCGCCGAAAGCCACGCAGCCGCCGACGAAGAGGACGAGGAAGATGATCACGGCGACCGGGCTCGCCTGCTCGGCGGGCGCATCGGCGGGTGTCGCGGCCGCCGCATAGAGGGATATGGCGGCGAGAATCGGCAGCAGGCTGGAGAATGACCGGGACATGGTTCGCTCCTATCGGTTGTCCGAACCTCGCGCGCGAGGTCGGCCCGATCTAAGCACAGCAAACTTGCGGGCAGCTTGCGGACTGTTGTGGGGGCGGCAACGCAGCGGCCGGGAGGCGTCTTGATCGAGCTGGTTGCCTACGATCCTGGTTGGCCGGGCCTCTTTCGGGCCGAAGCCCGCCGCATTCGCGAAGCGTTCGGGGCGCTTGCGATGCGGATCGAGCATGTGGGCTCGACAGCGGTCCCGGGCCTCGCCGCCAAGCCGGTGATCGATATCCAGGTCTCGGTCGCCTCGCTCGCGGACATCGGCCTTTACAAGAGGATATTGTCGTCACTGGGTTATGGGCACATCCAGCTCGGTGACTTCGACCACGAATATCACTCATTTGCCGGCTGACGCAGAGCGGTCGGCGCAAGAGTGGCGCCTCGACATGTTTCGCAGGTACGCGACGGAGCGTGGCGCCGCGAAGATACCTCGCTACCGCCTGGAACAATCCGCGGACATCACTCGTCACCTTCCGAGCGGCTTGGACGACGAGGCCCTGCTTTCCTTCGCACGATTTCCCGCGGCCGAGGTCGACCGGAGGATCGGCGAGGAACTGCACCACCTTCGAAGTCATGGCTGGGAAGCGGAATGGAAGGTCCACGATTTCGACCAGCCGGCGGACCTGCGCTCGAGACTCGAGGCGACGGGGCTGACGACCCACCACGTCGAGGCGCTCATGGTGCTGGACGTCGCGGGCGCAGCCGTGAAACCGGCGACAAAAGGCGAAATCGTGGTGGACGAGGCATCCGGATCGGCGATCGACGACATCGCGCGTTTGCAGGAAGAGGTCTGGCAATGCCGGCTTCCATGGCTGGCCGGGGTGCTTCACGAGATGACGGATCCGGCGCAGGCATCGGGTCTCGTCTATTGCGCCCGCAGCGGCGGCCAGGTGATCGGCTCCGGATGGATCGGATTCGACCGCGGATCGCAATTCGCTCAGCTCTCCGGCGGCGCGGTGCTGGAGGCTTATCGCGGCCGCGGAATCTACTCGTTGCTTTTCGAGCGGCGCCTCGTCGAGGCGAAGGCGCGCGGGATTCCCTTCATCGCGGTGGATGCGGCGCCGATGAGCCGTCCAATCCTTGAACGGAAAGGCTTCCGGTTCGTTTGCCATACGTATCCCATGCGCACTCGTCCGTTTGAAACGGGCGCCGTGACGCGGGGCTAGGGTCCGGCGGTCAGAGCGCCGCGATCACCGCGCGCGTGACGTCCGCGGTCTTCGCGGTCCCGCCGAGGTCCGGCGTCTGGAGGCCGCTCGCGGTCACCTTCTCCACCGCCTGCATGAGGCGCGCCGAGGCTTTCGGCTGGCCGAGGTGGTCCAGCATCATCGATGCGGTCCAGAAGGTCGCCACCGGATTGGCGATACCCTTGCCGGTGATGTCGAAGGCCGAGCCGTGGATCGGCTCGAACATCGACGGAAAAGCACGCTCGGGATTCAGGTTCGCCGTGGGCGCGATGCCCAAGCTCCCGGAGAGCGCCGCCGCGAGATCGGAGAGGATGTCCGCGTGGAGGTTCGTCGCGACCATCACGTCGAGCGTCGCGGGCTTCAACACCATGCGGGTCGTCATCGCGTCGACCAGCTCGCGGTCCCACTTCACGCCCGGAAAATCCTTCGCGACCTCGAAGAAGATCTCGTCCCACATCACCATGCCGTGGCGCTGGGCGTTCGACTTCGTGACGAGCGTGAGCCGCTTCCTCGGGCGCTTCACCGCGAGCTCGAAGGCGAAGCGGTGGATACGCTCCACGCCCGTGCGCGTGAAGATGGCGACGTCGCTCGCCACTTCCGTGGGGAGCCCCCGATGCACGCGCCCGCCCACGCCGGAATACTCTCCCTCGGAATTCTCGCGGACCACGACCCAGTCGATGTCCTTCGCGTTCGCGAGCGGGCTCTTCACGCCGGGCAGCACGCGCGTGGGCCGCACGTTCGCGTACTGGTCGAAGCCCTGGCAGATGGGCAGGCGCAGGCCCCAGAGCGAGACGTGGTCCGGCACCTTCTGGCTTCCCACGGCACCGAAGAAGATCGCGTCGGATTTCTTCAGGCGATCGAGGCCGCCCTCGGGAATGTAGTGGCCCTTTCGCAGGTACAGCTCCGAGCTCCAGTCGAGCCGCTCGAACCGGAATCCGAAGCCGCCGTCGGCCTTCCCCAGCGCTTCCAGCACCTCGATGCCGGCCTCGATCACCTCGGGGCCGATGCCGTCGCCGCCGATCGCGGCGATTTCGTAGCTCTTCAATTCTTTCTCCGGAGGAATGCGAAGTCCACGCCCTGGTCGGCCTGGGTCACCTGCTCGAGGAAGAGCTTGAGGTAGCCGCGGTCGGCGGTGGGCGGTGCGACGGGATGGGCCTCGCGCCGCCCCGCGAGCTCGGCGTCCGACACGAGGAGCGAGATCTCGCGCTTGGCGACGTCCAGCCGGATGCGATCGCCGCTCCTCGCCCAGGCGAGCGGGCCGCCCACGGCCGACTCCGGCGTCACGTGGAGCACGATCGTTCCCGCCGCGGTGCCGCTCATCCGGCCGTCCGAGATGCGCACCATGTCCTTCACGCCGGCGCGCGCGAGCTTCTTCGGGATCGGCAGGTACCCGGCCTCGGGCATGCCGGGCGCGCCCTTGGGGCCGATGCTCTTCAGCACGAGGATGTCGTCCGCCTTCACGTCGAGGTCGTCCGCGTCGATGCGCCGAGCGAGGTCCTCCGCGTTCTCGAAGACGACGGCGCGCCCCTCATGGCGCATGAGCTTCGGGTCCGCGGCCGATTGCTTGATGAGCGCGCCTCCGGGCGCGAGGTTGCCGCGCAGCACCGCGATCCCGCCCTGCGGATAGAGCGGCTTCGCGAGCGGGCGCACGACGTCCTGCGCGAAGCCCGGGCCCGCCGCCTCGATCTCCTCGCCCAGCGTGCGTCCCGTGACCGTGAGGGTGTCCAGGTGCAGGAGCGGCTTCAGCTCGCGAAGGAGCGTGGCCATCCCGCCCGCGTGGTGGAAGTCCTCCATGTAGTGCGCGCCGGAGGGTTTCAGGTCCACGAGCACCGGCGTCTCGCGGCCGAGCGCGTCGATCCGGTCGAGCGAGAGGTCGATGCCCATGCGTCCCGCGATCGCGGTGAGGTGGATCACGCCGTTGGTCGAGCCCCCGATCGCGAGCAGCACACGGAGCGCATTCTCGAACGCCTCGCGGGTGAGGATCCGGTCCGGCGTGAGGCCTTTCTTCGCGATGTCGACCGCGACCGTGCCGGTGCGCTCGGCCACCCGGATCCGGTCCGCCGTCACGGCGGGCGGAGACGCGCCTCCGGGCACCATGATCCCGAGCGCCTCGGCGACGCACGCCATCGTGCTCGCGGTGCCCATGACCGAGCACGTGCCGACGGAGGCGACGAGCTGGTCGTTCACGCGCGCGATCTCATCCGCGTCGATCTCCTCGGCGCGGTAGCGGCCCCAGTAGCGGCGGCAGTCCGTGCACGCGCCCACGCGCTCGAAGCGGTGCGAGCCCGTGAGCATCGACCCCGTGACGAGCTCCACGCACGGCACGCCGGCCGAGGCCGCGCCCATGAGCTGCGCGGGAACGGTCTTGTCGCAGCCGCCGATGAGGACCACGGCGTCCATGGGCTGCGCGCGGATCATCTCCTCGGTGTCGATCGACATGAGGTTTCGCAGGTACATCGACGTGGGATGCGCGAAGCTCTCGTGGATCGAGATCGTCGGGAAGTCGATCGGGAGGCCGCCGGCGAGCATCACGCCGCGCTTCACGGCCTCGATCAGCTGCGCCGCGTTGCCGTGGCACGGGTTGTACGAGCTCGCGGTGTTGGCGATGCCCACGACCGGGCGGGTGAGCGCGTCGTCGGTGTAGCCCGCGCCCTTGATGAACGCCTTCCTCAGGAAGAGCGAGAACGCCCGGTCGCCGTAGCTCGTGAGCCCTTTTTCCAGCCCTGCCCCCGAGCGCTCTTGTCGGGGGCCGCGGTCCTTCTTGTCTTGAGCCATGGCGAAAGCATAACCGATGGCGCCCGCCGTCCTACCGTTGCTTCTTCTGGGCGCCCTCCATCTTCGCCTCGGCGAGGAGCTTCCCGCAGTCGGTGTCCTTCCCCGGGCCGTTGTCGACGAAGGGCAGGATCGCGAGCGCCGGGTTCACGGCGGCGAGCGCGACGGCGCCCGCGACGCGCGCGGCGATGGGGCCCACGTGCGGATGGACTTTCGGGTGCCGGAGCGTCCCCTTGAGGTCGATGGGCGTGCGCAGCGAGAAGAACGTGGCGTCCTTCGGCACCGGATGCACCACGAGGCCCAGCGTCTCGTCGCGCAGGCTCACATCGCCGCGCACCTCGACCTGGGAATCGGTGGTGTCGACCACGAACGCCTTCGGGTCGACGACGCCATCCTTCACCTCGAAGCCCCCCACGGCGCAGCGCAGCTCCACCTGCGAATTGCGCGTGCCGAGGAGCCGCAGCGCATCGACCAGGTGCAGCTTGAGGAGCTCCTCGATGAGCCGGCTGATATGCCCGCCGTCGACGGCGAGGGTCATCTGGCCGTTGCTGCTGCCGAGGAGGGCTGCGACCGAGCGGCCCGTGCCGTCGAGCTTCGCGCGCCCGTAGAGCGTCCCGAGCGCTTGCTGGACCTCGTCCTGCATCTTGCCCTTCGCCGGCGTCGCGGCGCCGGCGTCGCGCCCGTTGTTCCCCTCGGGAAAGAGCTTCGCGAGCTTGAGCCCCTGCACGTCCGCGTCCATGTGGCCCTGCACCGGGTTCTTCCGCCCGTCGATGCGCACGAGCGACTTGATGTGACCGCCCGCGTAACCGAAGTCGAGCGGGTCGAGGCGCAGGAGCGCGTCCTGCAGGATGATGTGCGTGTCGAGCGATTCCACGGCCACGGCGCGGGGGCGGGCGATGCGCTTCGATTCGAGGCGCACGTCCGCGTCCATGACGTTCCAGCGCTCCACGCTGAACTCCGTGTGCGGAAGGAGCTCCTCGTTCGCCTCGCGCTCCGCGCTCTTCTCGCGCTGCTCGGCGTTCGCGACCTTGCCGGGCTTGTTGCCGGGCGGGGCTCCGATGAGCGGTCCCAGGTCCTGGAAATCGAGCAGCGCCGAGTGCAGGTCCGCGCGCAGGAACGGGCGCTTGCCGCCGGTCCGGTACGTGAGCCCGCCGTGGAGGTCGCTGTTGCCGACCTTTCCCTTGAAGCCATCGAAGGTCCAGTTGTCCCCGTTGTGCATGAGATGCCCGTCCAGCGAATAGGGCGCCGTATCCGGAAGCGCGATCTCCACCAGGTGGTTCAGGTCCTTGAGCGTCGCGCCCGAAAGCTTCATGCGCAGGTCCACCACGTCGCCCTCGGTGCGGAACATGCCTTGCGCGGCGACGTGCGTGCGCCCGGCGCTCGCCTCGCCGGAAAACTCGATGGGACCGGCCCCCGCCTGCTGCGGATCGAGCTTCGGAAAGCGCGCGCTCGCCTTCGCCTCGTCGCCGCGGAAGCGCCCGCTCGCCGTGGCCTCGAGGTCTCCGCCCGCGCCCAGGCTTCCCTTCATGAGGATCTCGAGGTCGGTCTTCTGGTCCGGCCAGACGAAGCGCACCTTGCCGTCCGCGAGCTTCACGATCCCGAGCACGATGCGGCTGGGCTCGTTCGTCGATTCGTTCCCGAACCGCCACGATGCGCGCTCGCCCTGCATCTCGAGGCCGGCCACGGCGCCGCGGGCCTCGAGGTACGGGATCACGACCTTGCCGGCGAAGAGCGGCGGGACCAGCACCTGCGCGGCGAGGTCCGTCGCGTCGACCAGGAGCGGCGTCGTGGCCCACGGGGGATTGGCGATGCGCAGCCGGCCGAACGTGACGCTCGGCGGCCAGCCGAGGTGCACGCGGATGGTGTCGACCTGCACCTGGCGATGGAGGGCCGCGCTCGCGCGCGCTTCCACCCAACGCTCCGCCCAGGGCGACTGCACGACCACGAGCATCGCGCCCAGGAGGAGGAGCGGGACGAGGACGATGATGCCGACGACGATCGCCACGCGGCGTGCGTTCATGCGGCGTTGGATGCCCCGCCCGCGGGCGGGGTTCCGGTAGGACCGCCGGAAGCGCTACGTCGGATGCGGCGGGGAACGCCCGGCGAAACGCCGGTCGCGCCTCTATAATCCGCGTTCCATGCCGAATGCCCCCTCGAGATCCATTCCCGCGACGCTCATCCCCGGCGACGGCATCGGCCCGGAGGTGAGCGACGCGGCGCTCGAAGCGCTGGACGCCCTGGGCGATCCGTTCCGCTGGGAGACCTGCAAGGCCGGCATGGCGGGCGTGGCCGAAAGCGGCGACCCGTTGCCCCCGGAGACGCTCGCGAGCATCCGCCGCACGCGCCTCGCGTTGAAGGGACCGCTCGCGACGCCGATCGGCGGCGGCTTCCGCTCCTCGAACGTGCGGCTCCGGGAGGAGTTCCAGCTCTACGCGAACCTCCGCCCCGCGCGAACGCTCGTGCCCGGCGGGCGCTTCGACGACATCGACCTCGTGCTCGTCCGCGAGAACCTCGAGGGCCTCTACGTGGGCTTCGAGCACTACATTCCCGTGGGGGACGATCCGCGGGCGGTGGCGATGGGCTCGGGCGTCAACACGCGCGCGGGCTCCCGGCGCATCGCCGAGTTCGCGTTCGATTACGCGGCGCGCCACGGCCGGCGGAAGGTCACCATCGTCCACAAGGCGAACGTGCTGAAGGCCCTGACCGGCCTCTTCCTCGAGGCCGCGAGGGACGTGGCGAAGCGCTACGAGGGCCGCATCGCCTGCGACGACCGGATCGTGGACGCCTGCGCGATGCAGCTCGTCATGAATCCCTGGCAGTTCGACGTGATCGTCACGACGAACCTCTTCGGCGACATCCTCTCGGACGAGATCGCGGGGCTCGTGGGCGGCCTCGGCATGGCGCCCGCCGCGAACATCGGGACGGACGCCGCGATCTTCGAGGCGGTGCACGGCTCCGCGCCGGACATCGCCGGCAAGGGCGTCGCGAATCCGCTCGCGCTCATGCTCACCGCGGCGATGATGCTCGACCACGCGGGCGAGGAGGGGAAGGGCCGGCGCCTGCGCGCCGCGATCGACGGGGCCCTGCGCGAGGACAACGTGCGCACGGTCGACCTCGGCGGCAAGGCGACGACGCGGGATTTCACGCGCGCGGTGGTGGCCCGGGCGCGCGGCTGAATGAGAAGCAAGCTCTTCGTCCCGGCGTCGCGTCCCGAGCTCTTCGCCAAGGCCATGGCGGGGGAAGCGGACGCGCTCTCGTTCGATCTCGAGGACGCGGTGGACGAGGCGATGAAGGAGGAGGCGCGCGCGGCGCTTTCGCGCTTCCTCGCGGGCCTTCCGCGGGCGACCGGAAAGACCCTCATCGTGCGCGTGAACGGCCTCGCGACGCCGCACTTCGAGGCGGACCTCGACGTGGCGGTGCGCGGCGGCGTCCATCTCGTGAACCTGCCGAAGGCCGAATCGGCGGACGAGGTGAAGGCCTGCGCGGACGCGCTTGCGATCGCCGAGCGCGGGACCCGGGGGCCGCCCGTGTCCCTCCTCGTGAACATCGAGTCGCCGAAGGCGCTCCGCCTCGCCGCGGAGATGGCGTCCGCGAGCCCGCGCGTGGCCGGGCTCCAGGCCGGCTGGGGCGACTTGATCGAGCCGCTCGGCATCGACCGCTACAACCTCCCGATGATCGAGTCGCTCCTCCTCCAGATCCGCGTCGCGGCGGGCGAGGCGGGCGTCTTCGCCTACGACGGCGCGTGGGCGAACATCGCCGATCCGGAGGGCTACACGCGCGAGGCGCGCGCGTCCCGGCGCCTGGGCTATCTCGGGAAGAGCTGCATCCATCCGTCGCAGGTGCCGCTCGCGAATGCGGTGTTCCGGCCGACGGACGAGGAGATCGCGCATTCGTTGAAGGTGGTCGAGGCGGCGCGCGCGGCGAAGGAGAAGGGCGTGGGCGCCTTCACGGTGAACGGGAAGATGGTCGACGCGCCCTTCGTGCGGCGTGCGGAGGAGATCCTCGCGCGCGCCCGCGGCCTGGGGCTCGTCCCCGGTGGCGAGAGGGGAGTGGAATGAAGAGCCTCGCCATTGCCGTCTGCGCCGCGCTGGTCCTCGGGGCCGGCACGGCGCATGCGCAGCCGCAGGGGAGCGGGAAATTCCCGGAGAAGCCCGTCACGCTGGTCGTCCCGTATCCGCCCGGCGGCTCCAACGACACGTTCGCGCGCGAGCTGGGGCGCAAGCTCTCGGATGCCTGGAAGGTGCCCGTCATCGTCGACAACCGGCCGGGTGCCAGCGGATCGATCGGCGCGGCCGCCGTCTCGCGGGCGGTCCCGGATGGCTACACGCTCTGCCTCCTTTCCTCGTCCTTCACCACGAACGCGGCGGTGCAGACGCATCTTCCCTTCGATCCGATCGCGGGCTTCTCGCCGGTCGCGATGGTCGCCCGCGGGCCGATGATCCTCACCGTCGCCAACCGCCTGCCGGTGAAGACGACGCTCGAGCTCTTCGATCTCGCGCGGAGGAACCCGGGAAAGCTCAACTACGCCTCTTCCGGCGTGGGCGGCACGAACCATTTCGCGACGGAGCTCCTCATGGACGCGGCGCAGATCCGGATGACGCACGTCCCGTACAAGGGCATGCCGCCGGCGGTGAGCGACCTCATCGGCGGGCACGTGGACGTGCTCATCGCGAGCGCGCCGTCGGTCTACCAGCAGGTGAAGGCGGGCAAGGTACGCGCGCTGGGGGTCACGAGCGAGAAGCCTTCGCCGGTGGTGCCGGACCTGCGGCCGCTCTCGGAGATGGGCGTCCCGGGCTACCACTTCGAGCTCTGGTGGGGAATGCTGGCGCCCCCGGGGACGCCGCCCGCGATCGTCGAGGAGATCAATGCGGAAGTGAACCGGGTGATCTCGACCGCGGAGATGCGGGCGGTCTTCGCGCGGGAAGGCGCGGAGCCGGCTCCGATGTCCGTCGCCGCGTTCGCCGCCACGATCAAACGCGAGATCGAGGGCTGGAAGAAGGTCGCGAAGGACGCGGACATCAAGGCCGAGTGATGCCCGGATGCTGAAGAAGCGGGACTACGCTCCCGGCGCGAAAGGTCCGCTCGACGCGGTCCGCGTGCTCGACCTCTCGCGGCTCGTGGCCGGCAACACCCTCACCGGCCTCCTCGCGGACTTCGGCGCGGAGGTGGTGAAGGTCGAGAGTCCCGAAGGCGACACGCTGCGCGCCTGGCGCACGGCGGGGGTGCCGGTGAACTGGAAGCTCTACGCACGCGGGAAGAAGAGCGTCGCGTTGGACCTGCGCCGTCCCGAGGCGGTCGAGCTCGTGCTGGCGCTCGCCGCGAGCTCCCACGTCTTCGTCGAGAGCTTCCGCCCCGGCACGCTCGAAAGCATGGGGCTCGGGCCCGCGGAGCTCCTCGCGCGGAACCCGGGCCTCGTCGTCGTGCGGATCTCCGGATGGGGCCAGGACGGCCCGTATCGCCGCCGCCCCGGATTCGGGACGCTGGTCGAGGGCATCTCCGGGTTCGCCTCGATGAACGGGTTCGCGGATCGGGAGCCCGTCCTTCCGCCGATGTACGTGGCCGACTCGTACGCGGGCCTCTATGGCGCCACGGGCGTGCTGGTGGCGCTGCGCGAGGTCGAGGTGAACGGAGGGCGCGGGCAGGTGATCGACCTGCCGCTCCTCGACCCGCTCTTCACCGTGCTGGGTCCCCAGGCCGCGAATTTCCGCTTGACGGGCGAGGTGAAGCCGCGCGTGGGAAGCCGCTCGACCAACTCCTGCCCGCGCAACGCCTACCGCACGAAGGACGGCCGCTACGTGGCGCTCTCGGCCTCCACGCAGAAGATGGCCGAGCGCGTCGTGCGCGCGATCGGCCGGCCGGAGCTCGTGGACGATCCGCGCTATCGCACCAATGCCGACCGCGTGAAGAACGCCGAATGGATCGACGCGATCGTGGGCGATTTCGTCGCGCGCCGCACGCAGGCCGAGAACGTCGCGTTCTTCGAGGCGGCGGAGGTGACGATCGGGCCCATCTACGACGTGGGCCAGATCCTGGACGACCCGCACTTCATCGCGCGCGAGGTCGTCGCGGACTATCCGGACGCGGACATGGGCGCGTACCCCATGCACCACGTCGTTCCGCGGCTCGAGGGGACGCCGGGCGCCATTCGCGCGCCGGCGCCGCGGCTGGGCGAGCACAACCGGGAAGTCCTCGCGCGCGCGGGCGTGGACGACGCGAGGTACGCGGAGCTCGTCGCGGCCGGCGTCGTGTGCCGGGAATGACGATGGAAGCGGTTCCCAACTCCGCCGGCACGTCGCTTCCCCGCTTCAGGCCGCCGGCGGACGCGTGCGACTGCCATCTCCATATCTACGATCCGCGCTTTCCGATGGCGTGGCCCACGCTCCGGGCGGTGACGGACGCCTCGGTGCGCGAGTACCGGCTGCTGCAGGAGCGCCTGGGGACGGCGCGCGCCGTCGTCGTGCAGCCCGCGGCCTACGGCACCGACAACCGCGTGACGCTCGATGCGATCGCGGAGCTCGGCGCCGATCGCGCGCGCGGCGTGGCGGTCGTCCATCCGACCGTGGGCGAGGAGGAGCTCGCGGCGATGCACGAGGCGGGCATCCGGGGCCTCAGGTTCTCGCTCCACGATCCGCACGCGGCGGTCGTGACCGCGGACATGATCGAGCCGCTCGCGCAGCGCGTGCAGGCGCTCGGCTGGCACGTCCAGCTCCACCTGCGCGCGGACCAGATCGCCGCGATGGCGGCCTTGATAGAGGGCCTTCCCGGCACGGTCGTGATCGACCACATGGCGCGCCTGCCGCAGCCGCAGGGCCTGCACCACCCGGCCTTCGCCTTCGTGAAGAAGCTCCTCGACCGCGGGCGGACGTGGGTGAAGATCTCCGGGCCCTACCTCGATTCGCGCGAGGGATCGCCGCGCTATGCGGACGCCGCCGGCGTCGCGAAGGCGTTCGCGGCGCACGCGCCGGAGCGCCTGGTGTGGGGAAGCGATTGGCCGCACCCGACGGAGCGCGACCGGAAGCCCGACGACGCCGCGCTCCTCGACCTGCTGCACGAATGCATCGGCGACGAGGCCGTGCGCCGGCGCGTGCTCGTCGCGAACGCCGCCGAGCTTTACGGATTCTGATCCGCTCCCGGAGCCTTCCTACAGCGGAATAGGCCTTCGTGACACGCCCGGCCCGAGCGGCCGGGGTGTCCAAGCCCCACGCAAATCAACCGTGGAGGTCGACATGTCGATCGGACTCATACTGCTCATCATCCTGGTGCTGCTGCTGCTCGGCGCGATCCCGGCCTGGCCGCACAGCCGCGGCTGGGGCTACGGCCCGAGCGGCGGGCTCGGGCTCGTGCTGGTGATCGTCGTGGTGCTGGTGCTGATGGGCCGGATCTAGTCCAGACGCATCGAGCTCGCGACGAGGCTGCCGTCCGCCGCGCGACGGGCCGCGACGATGATGTCGTGGCCCGCCGCCGTGGCGAAGAAGGAGGCGGGCGCCATCGCGTTGCCGAGCTCGTCGGTATAGGTCGTCGCGGCGTCCGTCCCGATCGTGAGGTCCAGGATCGAGACGAACGGCGCGGCGACGCTCCACGCCTTGCCGGCCACCAGGATCGCGGTGCTCGGCCGGGTGCGCACGATCTTCGTGGCGAGGAGCAAGGTGTCCCTCACCTGGTTGCCGTCGACCTGGACGTGGTCGCCCACGTTCATGTTCGCGAAGCCCAGCACGTTCAGGTTTGCGCCCGACTTGTCCTGCCACTGCGTCTTCGCGTTGGCCGTAATGGTGACGCCGCCCGGGCCCAGGAGCTCGAACGAGCTCGTCCCCGTCGCGGTGACATCCGCGTCCACGTCCGCCGGCGCGTTGAGGACCGTGTACTCGATCTTCGTCGCGACGATGGTCGAGCCGGAGATCAGCACGTCCGCCTTCACGAAGCTTCCCGCCGCGAGGTCCGCGGCCGCGCCGTTCACGTATTGCGTGTTCGAGGTGGTGAAGATCGTCTGGCCGTTCAGCACGAACGAGCCGGCCGCGGTCGAATCCACCGAGCCCGAGAGGCTGCCGTTCCGGTTGCCGGAGAGGCTCTGGTTCACCACGTCGACCTCGGAAGCCTGGAGCACCCCGTTCACCGGCGTGGGACCCTTGGCGACCACGGTGAGGCCGTCCACGAGCCCGCCCGCCGGCACGTCCTTCAGCGTGGCGACCGTGTAGTCGACGGTGAGGGTGCCGATCGCGAACGTGCTCGACGTGGTGCCGGAGATCGTGCCCTGCACCTGGACCGTGGCGACGCTCGTCTTCCTCTCGATGCGCGAGGCGAGGAGGCCGCCGTCCGCCGTGCGGAACCCGCTCACCTCGACATAGTCGCCCGCGTGGAGTTCGGAGAGCGCGATGAATCCGGCGAAGACCGTGGTGGGCTGGCTGTGGATGGATTGCCCGAGCACCACGAACGTGCCGTCCGCGGCGGGCGCCTGGTCGATGAGGCCCACGGCATCCGCGACGTAGGTCACGGTGTCCGCGTTCCCCGTCTTGCCGCTGCCGTCGACGCTGCCCGTCACCGTGAGGACCATTCCGATGCGCAGGTCGCTCTGCGAACGGTTGGGCGAGCCGTTGATCGTGATCGCGGCCTTGTCCGTCTTGAACTCGATCGCGTTCACGAAGATGCTGCCGAACTGGGTGAGGCTTCCCTGGGCGATGAAGCCCGTTCCGGTCGCGCCTCCGCCCCCGATGGCGATTCCCCCCGCCAGGGCGAGGACCATGGCGAGCGCGGCTCCCGTGAGGCGGGCGAACTTCCGGACGATCTGGTGCATGGGGCTTCCTTTAATCCTTGAGGACTCGCGTCCTTCGACTGGGGCCCGCCCGGGGCGGGAATTGCGCGCTTCCCGATTCGTTATTCGCTGCGCGGCGCCCGCTTCTTGCGCGGGGCCGGATCGGGCTGTCCGTCCATGAACATCTCTTCGTGGTAATAAATTCCCACCATGGCCCGAAAACGGCCGGTGCCGTCGATCCTGGGAGTGGCGTCCCGGTCGTGGGAGGCCATGTCGTGGACCAGGGCGTCGATGGCCGACTCGCCGCGCTTCCGCGCGACCGCGCGGACCGCCGCGATGTGCTCCTGCGGGATGTTGTCGTAGAAGACCTTCCGCTGGAAGAACGCCTGGTCCGGCGGCGACTCGAGGTTGTGGCCGATGGTCGCGATCAGGTCCGCGACGTCGTCGCCCAGGTAGACGAACTTGCGGCGCTGGCCGGGCGGCGGCAGGTAATGGCGCTGGACCAATTGCGCCTCGTCCGTGTCGCGGATGTGGATCGCGCCCACCCGCAGGAGCTCGTCGATCACGGCGCGCACGGGCATGTCGCCGCTGTGGCGCCGGATGAGCTCCGAGAGGCTGTCCGGCCCCTCGAGCGGGAGGGGGCTCACGCCGCTCACGGTGCCTTCCATCGGGTATTCGCGCACCCAGGCGCTCACCACGCGCGCGGCGCGGTTGTACGAGAGGGCGGCGGCGCGGTCCTCCGGCTTCTCCACCTTGCGGATGCGGGCGACGTCCTTCCGCGTGAGCCCGGTGATCACCGAGATGCGCGAGTCGGTCTGCTTCCGGTCCGGCAGCTCGAAGTCCTTGTCCGCGACCTCGACGTAGACCCAGCGCGCGATCTCCTGGAACGTGTCGAAAGGCACGCCGTGGTTCAGCAGGATCCGGACGAGCGGGCGCAGCAGCCGCATGACGGCCGCGTGCAAGGCGCTGCGGGCGTCGGTCTCAACGGGGGCCCTCATGGGTAGGGAAGCTAAAGGGCGGCGGCCGTCCCGTCAACCATTTGGGAAGCAAATCCCAACGATATTTTTTTGAGGCTCTTCGGAATAAATTTCCGTGCCCGGGACTTGGCGCCGCCTCGATTGCACGGCATGATACGGCGGCAGTCAAAAATACCATTTCCCGGGGAGGGAACACCTTGCATCTGCGCACAGGCCGAGCAGCGCTCGGCACCGTAGCCCTGTTCGTCTGTTCCGTAGCCGTCGCCGCGCCCGCCCAAGCCCCGGCCCCCCTCCCTCCCGCCCAGCGCGCCGCCATCGAAACG